>CAYNPQ010000110.1:6251-8430 GCA_964399065.1 uncultured Treponemataceae bacterium
CGCCCCGCAGCGAGGCCACCACCACCTCGAGGTCGGCGAGGTAGGCCACGAGGGCCCTCCTCCCCGCCGCCGTCAGGGCCGCGCCCGTGTAGGGCTTGTTGCCCCGGTATCCCTTCACGATGGCCACGTAGCCGGCCTCCTCGAGGGTCCGGAGCTGGGTCGAGAGGTTCCCGGCCGTGAAGCCGAGCCCGTCCCTCAGTTCCGTGAAGCCCGTCTCGGGCTCCTCCCGGGAGGAGAGGAAGGCGAGGATCATGAGCCGGGCCTTCTCGTGGATCGTCCGGTCCAGCTCGAGCTCGCCCAGCTCCCTGCCGGCGCTCATGCTCCGCCGCCCGGCCGCCCCCGTCCCGGGCCGCGGCCCGAGAGGGCGATGGAGGCCGCGAAGGCGAGGAACATGCCGCCGAAGATGGCGAAGACCCAGAGGAAGGGAGCCCTCGACACGAGGAAGATGCCGACGGAGCCCGTCGCGAGGGACCACCAGCCGGCGACCAGGTATTCGCGGATGCGGTTCTGCGAGCCGACGGCGTTCATCCAGATCCCCATCACGATCGCCACGGCGGGCAGGGCGTGCCAGGGGCTGCCGCTCGCCACCGCGAAGGCCACGGCGACGAGTATCGCGATGAGCATGGCGCCGGTGACGTGGATCGAGGCCGCGCCGAAGAAGGAACCCATCAGGTCGGCGAGGTTCGACCCGCGGTCCACCTCGACGACCCTCCGGTTGATGAGGAGGAGCTTCCCGACGCCTCCGCCCAGGGCGGCGAGGACGAGGGCGGCCCAGATGAATGCTTTCCAGCCGTCGGGAACGGCCTCGAAACTTCCGTAGGCCCTCGTCAGGAAATGGGCGGGGAGGGCGAAGAGGGCCACGCCGATCCCCCCCACCAGCCCCAGGAGGAACCAACCCTTGCGTGTAAGGACCTCCCTGAGGAGGGGATCGTTCTTTTTTACCGCGGCTTTCAACTCCTCGATGTCGCGGGCAAGCCGCTCGATTTCCTGCTCGTCCATAATCCTCTCCATTAGGTTTATAAAGCAAACTAGTTTTTAGTATAATCTTGTTTGCGAGATTGTCAAGGCTTTGGGGGCTAGGGGGACAGACCCCCAGCCCCGAGGGACAGACCCCCAGCCCCGAGGGACAGACCCCCAGCCCCGGGGGACAGGCCCCCAGCCCCGAGGGACAGACCCCCAGCCCCGGGGGACAGACCCCCAGCCCTGGGGACAGTCCCCGGAACCTAGAATTGTTAGTGAATTGGAATAGCAGGTATCTTGTTATAAAAAACATATTGACTTACAAGATACTATGCAATACTATGTATCAAGAACTTCGCCGAGCCAAGGAGGATCGATCATGGAAGGGACGGAACCTTCCTTCGACAAATGGAAGTCCCAGAACAGGAAAGGCTTCCTCGAGCTCTGTCTCCTCTCCCTCCTGGACCGCAAGGGCGAGGCCTACGGGCTCGATCTCCAGGAGAGCCTCGGCAGGGCGGGCATCGAGATCGCCGAGGGCACCCTCTATCCCATCCTCATGCGGATGACGAAGGAAGGGAGTCTCGAGGCCGAGTGGGAGACGCCGGAACGGGGACACCCGAGGAAGTACTACAGGCTCTCCGAGCCCGGGAAGAAATTGCTCGCCGCCATGCGCGACGAATACGAGGCGGCCTACGCCGCCTACCGCTCGATCTCCGCGGAAAGGAGCGAATGATGTTGGAGTATCTTTCACAAGGAATGGATTTCTTCGTCGGTCCCGCCATATCCCGCGTCTTCGAGATGCCGGGCGACAGGGACAGGCCGAGGGGACGCAGGACCTCCCTCGACTGGGACATCCCCTGCGTCGGAGGCGAGTATGAGAAGATCTGAGTATCTCGCCGCGCTCGCCGCGGCCCTGGGCGACCGCGCCCCCTCTGAGCGGGACGAGATCCTCCGGGAGATGGAAAGCCACATCGAGGACCTCGCCGAGCGCCGGCCGGGCATCTCCGAGGAGGAACTCGTCTCCGGACTCACCGCCCCGGCCGCGCTGGCCGCCGCGCTTCGCGACGAGGAAGCGGGGGCAGGCGAGACCGGCCGAAACGACGAGGACGGCCGTGGCGGCGCCGGGGGCGGGTCTCCTTTCGACGAGCTCCGCGCCGCGGTGCGTGCCTTCGGCGGCTCCCTCGGCGCGGATGGCGAGGAATGGAAGGGGAAGGTCGAA
>CAYNPQ010000110.1:8530-11949 GCA_964399065.1 uncultured Treponemataceae bacterium
TCCGGAGACCTCGAGGTGGAGGCGGACGGGATGGACCTCGGGGCGAGGACGAGCTCGGGCGAGATCTCGGTCAGGGACGCCGGGACGGTCGTCGTCGCCACGGCCTCAGGCGACGTCGAGATCGACGGAGCCGAGGGCGTCGACGTGGACACGCAGTCCGGTGACATCTCGATCCGCGACGCGGCTGGGCCTCTCCGGGCCAAGAGCTCCTCGGGCGACGTCGAAATCGCGGATTCCGGAGGAAGGATCGAGGTCGAGACCATGTCGGGCGACATCTCGGTCGAGGAGGGGGCCGGCATCGAGGGCGGAAGACTCAGGTCGAGGTCGGGGGACATAGAGATCGAGCTCGGAGGCGCCTCCCTGAGGATACTCGCCGAGACGGTCTCCGGCTCCATCGAGGCCCCCGGCTGCGACGACCAGGACGAGGGGATACCGAGGCGCCACTCCTCCGGCGAGGCCGGCTCCCCCCTCCTCGAGCTCAGGAGCGTCTCCGGCGACATAGATATCGACGCCTGAGTAGTGAAAAGCTCCTTACGGCCTCGCCTCCCGGCCGGAATCGTGCTATAATATCGGACCGCCGCGGGCGGGAGGGAGGCAGCATGAGCAGGGACGAGGACGCCATCGAGCCCGGGTACTTCAGCGACGAGGTCGATTCCGGCCAGGTCGAGCGCTTGGTTCTCCGCTTCCCCACCGGCGACATCCTCATCACCGCGGCCTCCGAGGCCGGGGTAGGCAAGGTGAAGGCGGAGCTCGAGCTTCGCGGGCCCGCCTCGGCCCTCGCCGGCTGGAAGCCCTCGGTGAGGCGGAGCGAGGGGATCCTCGTCCTGGCGGACGAGGGTTCGGGCGGAGTGCGGGTGGCCGAGGCCAGGATCCTGGTGCCGGCCGGCTTCCGCGACGTCGAGGCCCACAGCGGCACGGGCTCGATCGAGGCGAGGGGCGGCGGGGCCGACCTCCTCGCGACGACGGAATCGGGCGACATCCACGTCTCGGGCGGCGCCATGGTCGAACTCTCCTCCGAGGTCGGCATGATCGAGGCCGAGGGCTCCGCCGGCCTGACCGCCCGCGTCGGCGCCGGCTCGCTCCGCTGCCGCGGCATCGGCGGCCCCGTCAGCGTCGAGTCCCAGTCCGGCGACGTGGCGGTCGAAGAGGCCTCGGGCAACGTGATCGTGATCTCGGCTTCGGGCGACGTCTCCGTCCAGAGGCCCGGGGGCAGGCTCAGGATCTGCTCCGGCTCGGGCGACGTGGAGCTCGAGCTCGTCGGCCGTTTCCTCGGCGGCGAGGTGAGCACCTCCTCGGGCGACGTCAGCCTCTCCCTCTCCGACGCCGATCTCGAGCTCAGGGCCGAGACCCTCTCCGGCGGCCTCGAGGCCCCCGGCGCCGAGATCGCCGTCACTTCGGGGCCGCGCCGCTGCGCCCTCCGCCTCGGCTCGGGCGGCCGCCGCCTCCACGTCCGCTCGGTATCCGGGGACGTGGAGATCGACTACTGAGCTTTCGCGAAGGCCGCGAGCTGGGCGGCCGCGGTCCGGGGGTTGGCCAAGGCGCAGGGTCCCGCGGCGCAACCTCCCTCGCAGGCCATCACCTCGACCAGGTCTGCCTCCGGGGCCGTCTTCTCCCACGAGTCTGCCTGCCTCAGGCTCGCCTTCGTGAGGCCGTCGACCGTGACGGCCTTGAAGGAGGGCAGTCCGGCCTTGGCCGTGGCGGCGGCGACCGCCGCCGCCACGCCCCCTGAGACCGCGAAGAGCCTGGCCTCGGGGCTCGGGCGCTCCCCGGGGGACGCGGCGGCGGGCTCCTCGGCGGCCACGTCGACGCCGGCGGCCACGAGGAGGGCGCCGAGCTCCTCGGCCGTGATGACGTAATCGACGTTCCCGTCCTCGGCGCCCTCGCGCCGCTTGGCCGCGCAGGGGCCGGCGAAGACCACGAGGCTCCCGGGCTCCTCCGCCTTGAGCGCGGCCGCCCCGAGCCGCATGGGACTCGGCGTGTCGGAGAGCCGCGCGGCGAGGGCCGGGCCGGCGAGCCGGGCGGCCCGCGCCCAGGCGGGGCAGCAGGAGCTGGTCATGAAGCCCCGACCCGCGGCCTTCCGGTGGGCGAGTTCGGCGGCCTCGAGCCGCGCGGTCTCGTCCGCCCCCCGCGCGGCCTCGACGACCCGGGCGAAGCCCAGGCGCTTCGCCGCGGCGGAGAGGCGGGCGAAGCCGCCGGGGAACTGCACCGCCATGGCCGGCGCGAGGAGGAGGGTCGCCTTGGTCCCGGCGGCGAGGGCCAGGGCCAGGTCGACGGCTTGCGTGGCCTCGGAGACCGCCCCGAAGGGACAGGCCTTGAGGCACTTGCCGCACTCGATGCAGCGCGACTCGTCGATGCGCTCCCTGCCCTCGCCGTCCTTGGCGATGGCGCCGGCCGGGCAGGCCTCCTCGCAGGGCACGCTCTGCTTGATGATGGCGGAGAAGGGGCAGCTCTTGAGGCAGAGGCCGCAGTCGACGCACTTGTCCGGGTCGATCCAGGCCCTGCCCTCGCGGAAGGAGACCGCTCCCTTGGGGCAGCCCATCCTGCAGGGCCGCGCGAGGCAGGCCTGGCAGGCCTCCGTCACGCGGTGCCGCGTCCGCACGCAGGCGTTGCAGGCCTCGTCGTTGATCGAGAGGAAGCTCCCGCCGGCGTCCCGGGCGCGGCGCGGCGCCGGGCCGGCCAGGGCCCGGGCCTTCGCCTCGGCCGCGTATTCGGAGAGGGGCCGGTCCGCGACCTCGAGGCCTTGGGGCGAGAAGCCGAGGGCCGCCATGACGCGGAGCCGGATGATGGCGCGGTCGTGGTGGAGGCAGCAGCGGACGGTCTCCCAGCCGGGGCCGGTCATCTCGTAGGCGATCCGCTCCGCGCCCTCCTCGAGGCGGCCCTCGAAGGCGAGCCTGGCCGTCCTGACGAGGACCTCGCGCCTGATCCTCGCCGCGTTGTTGCTCCAGCTCATGCCTTCGCCTCCGGGGAGCCCGCCGCGGCGTCGCCCTTCCGCGCGGCTGCCTCGATCGCGGCCGCGAGGCTCTCCACGGTGGCCCCGGCCACGACCAGGCCGTCGACCGTCGCGAAGGGCGGCTTGTCCGCGCCGCGCCCGGAGCAGAGTCCCATGCAGGGCCGCCCCTCGAGCTCGATCCTGTCCTTCAGCGAGGCGGGCAGGCGCTCCTCGATCTCGAGGAGCTCGGCCCCTCCGAGGACGTAGCAGGCGGTGCCGACGCAGACGACGACTCGTATCTTCGCTTCCATGGCTCTCTCCCTAGATGAACCTGATCTTCGTTTGCTTGAGGTACCGCTCCTCGAGGATGGCCGCGAGGCGCTTGATGACGTTGCGCCGTATCTCGAGCTCGACGGGCATGGCCGGGTCCTGGTGGGCCTCGTTGATGCGCGTCCCGACGAGGAACTCGATGATGTCCGATTCGAGCATC
>CAYNPQ010000111.1:0-6229 GCA_964399065.1 uncultured Treponemataceae bacterium
TCCTACGCGCCCGCCGACATCCTCGGCGAGATCGCGGTCATCCGGGTCGGCGAGGAGGCCTGCGAGGGCAAGCTCAAGAGCTCGGGTTTCTTCGACGCGATGAACATCGGCGACCAGGTCGTCCTCGCGCCCAAGCCCGCGGCGCCGCCGGCGGGCGCGCAGACGGGAGCCGCGTCCCCGCAGGCCGCGCCTTCCAAAAGCGGCAAGGCGGCCCCCGCCCCCGCGACGGAGCGGCCGAGCGAGTGGCCCGGACTCTTCACCCTCGTACGCAAGCTCAGGTGAGGCCGCCGGCCTCGCGCCTGAGCGCCGGCTCGACGCCCGGATCTGCCCCTCCTCCTGCTGGATGGGTACAGTTATAGCCATTTTCACGCTATAAGTGTTTTGACATATGAAACTTCATTTTGCATATTCGCCACGTCTTGCCGGAATCGATATATAGGTATACAATCCAGTCTGCATCGCAACATCGCTTCGGACTGTATCCGGCTCCGAAGAACACGATTCAAGGAGGGTTTGATGAACCCGTATATCAAGCAGGTTCTCGATGATCTCAAGGCCCGCTATCCCTGGGAGACCGAGTTCCTCCAGGCCTCCGAGGAAGTCCTCGAGTCCATCTCCCCGCTCATCGACGCCGAGCCCAAGTTCAAGGCCCAGAGGATCCTCGAGCGCATCACCGAGCCCGAGCGCACGGTCATGTTCCGCGTGCCCTGGGTCGACGACAAGGGCGAGTACCACGTCAACCGCGGCTACCGCGTCCAGTTCAACAGCGCCATCGGCCCCTACAAGGGCGGCCTCCGCTTCCACCCGAAGGTCCAGCTCTCCACCCTCAAGTTCCTCGGCTTCGAGCAGATCTTCAAGAACTCCCTCACCGGCCTCCCCATGGGCGGCGGCAAGGGCGGCTCCGACTTCGACCCCAACGGCAAGAGCGAGAACGAGATCATGCGCTTCTGCCAGAGCTTCATGACCGAGCTCTTCCGCCACATCGGCCCCGACACCGACGTCCCCGCGGGCGACATCGGCGTGGGCGGCCGCGAGGTCGGCTACATGTTCGGCCAGTACAAGCGCCTCGCCAACGAGTTCACCGGCGTCCTCACCGGCAAGGGCCTCTCCTTCGGCGGCTCCCTCGTCCGCCCCGAGGCCACCGGCTACGGCGCCATCTACTTCGTCGAGGAGATGCTCAAGGCCAAGGGCGACGCCATCAAGGGCAAGACCATCTCCGTGTCCGGCTTCGGCAACGTCGCCTGGGGCGCCTGCATCAAGGGGACCCAGCTCGGCGCCAAGGTCGTCACGATCTCCGGCCCGGACGGCTACATCTTCGATCCGGACGGCGTCGGCACCCAGGAGAAGTGGGACTACCTCAACCAGATGCTCGTCATCGACAGGAACAAGGTCGAGAACTACGCGAAGAAGTTCCCGAACGCCAAGTTCTTCGCCGGCAAGAAGCCCTGGGAGCAGAAGGTCGACATCGCCATGCCCTGCGCCATCCAGAACGAGCTCAACGGCGAGGACGCGAAGACCCTCCTCGCGAACGGCGTGAAGTACGTCGCCGAGGTCTCGAACATGGGCTGCACCCCCGAGGCCTGGAAGCTCTTCATCGAGAAGAAGATCCCCTTCGGCCCCGGCAAGGCCGTCAACGCCGGCGGCGTCGCCACCTCCGGCCTCGAGATGAGCCAGAACTCCATGCGCCTGGCCTGGACCGCCGAGGAAGTCGACGAGAAGCTCCACGCGATCATGATCAACATCCACAAGGCCGCCTACGACACCGCGAAGCAGTACGGCTTCGAGGGCAACTACGTCGTGGGCGCGAACATCGCCGGCTTCAAGAAGGTCGCCGAGGCGATGCTCGCCCAGGGCCTCGTGTGACGCTCTAGAGTTCGCGCGTCGCGTCGAACGGGAGGCCGCCTGGGGGCGGCCTCCTTTTATTTCCCCTGATGACCCAAGGAGTCCCCATGCGCCTCTCCCTCCATCCCAAGCCGCCCGACCGCCTCCTGCCCACGGGCATAGTGCAGCAGACGGCCTTCTGGGGCCGCTTCAAGACGAGGCTCGGCTGGCAGGCCAGGGCCTTCGACATCCGCCTTCCGCATTTCCCGCCGGGCGGCGACGCGCTTCCCGAGGCGGACATCCTGGTCGTCGCGCGGCGGATCGGGGAGGGGGCCAGCCTCGCCTACGCGCCCTACGGCCCCGAATTCGAGCCGGCAGAGGAAGACAGGGGGGCTTGCCTTGAACGGCTCTCCGAGGGCCTGCGGCCTCACCTCCCGCCCGACTGCGCCTTCATCCGCTACGACCTCTCCTGGGAGTCGGCCTACGCCCGCGAGCCGGACCGCTACGACGAGGAGGGGCGCTGGCAGGGCCCGCCTCCCTCGCATCTCCGCGAGCTCCGCATGAACTTCGGCACGGAGCGCAGGGCCCTGCGAAAAGCCGCGACCGACCTCATGCCGACCGACACGGTCGTCGTCGATCTCCGGCCATCGCCGGAGGATATCCTCGCCCGCATGAGGCCCTCGACGCGCCGCAACATAATGCTCTCGGGCCGGGCGGGGGTCGAGGTCTCGCGCGCGGGCAGGGACGACCTCGAGTCCTGGTACGGGCTCTACGAGGAGACCGCGCGGCGCGACGGTTTCCAAGTCCACGCCCGGGCTCACTTCGACGCGGTCCTCGCCGAAGACGGCGCCGAGGACGGCGTCGCCGCCGGCGCGGGCGGCCGCGCGGACGCCGAGGTGCGGCTCCTCCTCGCGCGCCTGGCCGGCGAGCCGGTGGCCGGGCTCGTACTCGCTCTTTCCGGGAACCGAGCCACCTTCCTCTACGGGGCCTCCGCCGCCGCGGCGCGCGATTGCCGGGCGAGCTACGCCCTGCAGTGGGAGGCCATCCTCCTCGCGAAGTCCCGGGGCTGCCTCGAGTACGACCTCTTCGGATGCTCCCCGCGGCCCGATCCCGCCCATCCCCTCTTCGGTCTCTGGCAGTACAAGACGGGTTTCGGCGGGGAGCTGGTCCACCGCCAAGGCTGCTGGGACTACCCTCTCGACCCGGCTGCCTACGACGCGTACCGCGCCCGGGAAGAGATCGCCGCGGGCCGCGTCGCTGTGACGCGTTAGGCGCGATAGGTTTAGCCTTGGCCGCGGGCCGGTTCCGGCGACCCGCGCGGCGACGCCCCGCGGGCATTGGAACCGGAACCGGCCGGGCGCGATACTTGTATGCGGAGGGAAAGCCATGGACGATTACAGGATCGAGGAAGCGACGTTCCCCCGCCGCGCGGTGCTCCGCAAGCGCATGAAGGACTCCCTGCGGGCCATGGGGAAGCTGATCGGCGGGCTCTACGGGGAGGCGGGGGCGAGGCGGCTCAAGCCCGCGGGCCCGGTCTTCGCGATCTACTACGAGAAGCCCCAGGACCCTGAGAGCGTGGATTACGAGATGTGCCTGCCCGTGGAGGGCGACGACGAGGCGCTCGAGAACCTGGACGAGATCGGCGGCGAGGCCTGCCTCCGCATCGTCTGGCGAGGTTCCTACAAGGGCCTCTCCGGCGTGTACGACGCCCTGTCTGCCCGCGTGCAGGACGGGAACCTCGGTCTCGTCGCGCCGCCGCGGGAGGTCTATGTCCGGGGTCCCCTGCTCGGCTTCATCCGCGTCGGCCTCGTCACCGAGGTCTGGTTCCCGATCCGCGCCTAGGAGGCGGCCAGGACGACGATCGAGCAGGCCGCGGCACGGTAGTCCCCGCCGATCCCGGTGGCCGACTTGAGGGGCCAGCAGTTCTCGTACGGTTCCGCCCAACGCGCCGTGTCGACGATGCGCCGCCAGGCGGTGCCGGGATCGGGCTCCTCGACGATGAAGCGGACGCGCTCGTAGGAGAGGTTGACGAGGAGGAGGTAGTCCCGGTCGCCGACCGAGGAACCGTCGATCCTGGCGCGGAAGGCGAGGTCCTCGCTCCCGTCGTAGCCGGGCCGGCCGTCGGGGTGTGAGTACGCGATGCTCATCTCGTAGCCGCCCTGCCTCAGCGCGGGGCTGCCCCGGCGGAGCCGTGCGAGATAGGCCGCGAAGGCGAGGAAGGGGGAGCGGCCCTCGATCCCCTCCGCCGTGCCGAGGTTGTCATGGTAGGCCTCGCCGGGGCCGCCGGTCGGGACGGCCTGGGGGGCGCAGGCCGAGGCCATGTCGTAGTTGTTCCAGGTGGCGACGGAATCGATGTCGTAGGGGTTGTTGTTGCCGTTCTGCGTGCGCCCGAGCTCGTCGCCGTAGACCGTCATGGGCACTCCCCTGCTCAGCATGAGGAAGGCGAGGAAATTCCTCCAGCGCTGCCGCCGGAAGGCCTTCACGTCGGGGCAGTCCGCGGCCGGCGGCACCCAGGACGAGTCCCACGACTCGTTGGAGTCCGAGCCCCCGTCGGAGGGGCCGAAGGGCCAGGCGCCGCAGTTGCGCTTGTGGCCGTACGAGACGAGATCGGCCAACGTGAAGCCGTCGTGCGCGTCGACGAAGTTCACCGAGCGCCCCGGGCCGCCCTGGTCCGCGAAGTGGAGCCAGTCGCCGTGCAACGCGTCGGCGGGCGAGAGGTCGCCGCCGAGCGAGCCCTTCATGAAACGGCGGACCGAGTCGCGGTAGCGGCCGTTCCACTCGGCCCAGCGGTCGGGGAAGTTGCCGACCTGGTAGCCGCCCGCGGCGGTGTCCCAGGCCTCCGCGATGACCTCGGCGCCGCGCGAGGCGGCGAGGTCCGCGATGTCGACGAGGAGGCTCGCGCGGGGGTCGAAGCCGTAGCTCTCGGCCTGGAGCCGGCCCAGGACCGGCGCGAGGTCGAAGCGGAAGCCGTCGACCCCCATCTCGTCGAGCCAGTGGGCGAGGGAGTCGAGCACGAGGCGGCGCACGACCGCCGAGCCCGCGTCGAGGTTGTTGCCGCAGCCCGTGCTCTCCCAGTAGGCCCGGGGGTTCCCCGGCACGAGGGCGTAGTAGCCGGGGTTGTCGAGGCCCCGGTACGAGAGGATCTCCGCGCTCGCGCCCGTGGCGTCCCAGAGTCCGCCCTCGGCCGTGTGGTTGTAGACGACGTCGAGGTAGACCTCGATCCCCTCCTCGTGGAAGGCGCGGACCATGGCCTTGAACTCGCGGGTCGGACCTCCGGGGGAGGCATCGGCCGCGTAGCGCCGGTCGGGCGCGAAATAGCAGGCCGTCATGTAGCCCCAGAAATTCCCGCCCGACCTCCCCGCCGGGCAGGGCCCGGCGCAGGTCTCGTGCACGGGGAGGAATTCGATCGCGGTGTAGCCGAGGGCCTTCAGGTAGGGCGCCATCAGGGCCGCGCCTGCGTAGGTGCCGCGGAGGGCCTCGGGCACGTCGCGGGCCCGCGAGAACTCGGGGAAGGCCGAGAGGTTCCCCCGAATCCGCGAGGACGAGGGATGGGCGGTCAGGCCCCGAGGGTGGGCCTCGTAGATGATCGAGTCCTCGGGCGCGAGCCGCGGCTTCGCGCCGTAGCCGCTCTCGTCGACGACGACGAGGGCCTTGGGCGCGAGCCTCCCCGTGTCGATCTCCCGCCTGTCGACGGCCCTTCCTCCCGCGAGCGCGCCGCGGTACACCTGCGCCGGGTCCACGTCCGCGCCTCCCGTGCCGTAGGCGCCCTCGTCGTCCCCGCCCGAGGCCGCCCGCGCGGGGAGCCTCTCGTGCGATACCTCGCGCGCGTAGGGATCGAGGAGGGCCTTGTTCGGGTTGAAGCGCCTGCCGGAGCCGTCGACGTCGAGGAGGAAGCCCGCGCGCGAGTTGCCGCGGCGCCAGGCCGAGTCGTAGGGCCAGTTCGGCCCCCAGGCGCGGTAGGCGTAGGCGGTACCGTGGCCGACGCCCGCGATCCGCGCGCGCCATACCCCGTCGACGCCGCGGCGCATCCAGTAGTCGCAGGCCGCGTCGGCGCCGAAGGCCTCGCCGTAGATCTCGAGGAGGATCCGCTCGGCCTCGGGCGCGCGGACCGCGAAGTCGCATGTGCCGCCTGAAGGCCGCGCGCCGAGGAACCACTCGGCCCCGGCCCACGAATTCTCGTCGACCGCAGAGAAGGCGCCCCGCGCGGGGTGCATGAAGCCCGTCTCGTTCTTCATGTCCACCTCCGATCCCCGCCTTAACTCTTGTCCAAGGGCGCCTTCGGCGCAAGCACTTCATGCCGCGCGGGCCATTCCCGCCGCGGCCTCGCTTTTTCCGCCCGCCCCGTGTATGGTAGTCGCGTGACGCAGCCAGGCCCCCTCCGCGTGGCCCTTGTCGGCCTTCCCGCCTC
>CAYNPQ010000111.1:6329-11818 GCA_964399065.1 uncultured Treponemataceae bacterium
GAGCTCCTCGGGCGGCGCTTCGAGACCGTCTGGCTGCGCCTCGACCCGGCTGTCGCGGCCGCCCGGGCGGCCCTCGCGCCGGGCTCGCGGCCCCTCCTCGCGCAAGGGGACCCGGCGGCGCGGATGCGCGCCCTGGCCGAGGCCCGCGAGCCCCTCTACGCCGAGGTCGCCGACCTCGTCGTCGAGGCGGGCGAGGGGAGCCCGGAGGAGATCGCCCGCGACATCGCGGGCGGGATCGCGCGCGCGATCGCGGAGCCCTGAGGAGCGGAGATGGACCGGATAGTAGTACCAGCCAACGCGTCGGGCTCGGCGACAGCGCCGGCCTCCAAGAGCTCGATGCAGCGGGCCGTGGCCTGCGCCCTCCTCGCCGAGGGCGAGTCGCTCCTCCGCGGCCCGAGCCGCTGCGCCGACTCCCTGGCCGCCCTCGCCATCGCCCGCGCCTTCGGGGCCTCGGTCGAGGACCTGGGCGACCGGATCCGGGTCGTCGGCGCGCCGGAGGCCCTGCTTTCCTCGCCGGCCGCGCGCGAGCTGCCCTGCGGGGAGTCGGGGCTCTGCATCCGCATGTTCGCGCCGATCGCGGCCCTCGGGCCCGCACGCAGCGAGCTCGTCGCCTCGGGCTCGCTGCGCAAGCGGAGCGTCGAGATGGCCGCGGGGCCACTCGAGGCGCTGGGGGCGCGTTGCGCGACCTCGGACGGCTTGCCGCCCCTCGTGGTGCGCGGCCCCCTCCGAGGGGGCCGCGCGGTCGTGGAGGCGGGCGCGAGCTCCCAGTTCCTCACGGGCCTCCTCCTCGCACTGCCGCTCGCGCCCGGCGACTCCGAGCTCGAGGTCCGGGGCCTGGCGAGCGGCGGCTATGTCGATCTCACCCTCGCCACGATGCGCGCCTTCGGCGTCGGCGTCGAGGCGGGCGGCGACGCGCGGGACCCGGTCTTCCGGATCGCGGGGGGACGGCGCTATCGCGCGGCGGACTTCCGGGTCGAGGGCGACTGGAGCGGGGCGGCCTTCCTCCTGGTCGCGGGAGCCGTCGCGGGAGGGACCGTAATCGTCGAAGGCCTCGACCCCGCCTCGGCCCAGCCCGACCGGGCCGCGCTCGACGCGTTGCGCGACTCCGGAGCCCTCGTCGAGGTCTCGCCGGGGGCCGTCGCGGTCTCGCGGGGAGCTCTTCGGGCCTTCCGCTTCGACGCCCGGGACCGGCCCGACCTCTTCCCGCCCCTCGCGGTCCTCGCGGCCTATTGCCAGGGCACGAGCGAGCTCGTCGGCGTCTCGCGGCTCCGCGGCAAGGAATCGGACCGCGCGGCCGCGCTGCGGGACGGGCTCGGCGGTCTCGGGATCCGCGTCCGCGTCGAAGGCGACTCCCTCCTAATCGAGGGGGGGCGGCCGGGCGCGGGAGAGGTCGACTCGCGGGGCGATCACCGCATCGCGATGGCAGCCGCGGTCGCGGCCTTGGGCGCGTTGGGACCGGTCCTCGTCAGGGGGGCGGAATGCGTCTCGAAGTCCTGGCCCACCTTCTTCGAGGATCTCGGCCGGCTAACGTCCTCCTCGTGAGCCTGCGTATATGGACCTTACGCCCGAACCTTAATAGCCGTTAATGGAAGACTGAAAAGAGAGACACAGAGGCACAGAGGGAGAAAGAGCGAAGAGGAGTGGGCGGAAAGCGGAAGTCCGAGAGGATGTACCGCGCCAATGCTCGTGGACACTTTCTTTATAGCTTACTCAGTTCTCCTGTCCTTCCCTCTTCTCTGCGTCTCTGCGCCTCTGCGGTTCGATTCTCTCTCTATTATCGCATTGCAGTTGTTGAGCGATTTCGCGGGACGCGGAGCTATTCGGCGATATTGGCCCTGAGCGAGTCGAGGAACTTCCGCATCTCCTCGTAGTCCTTCTGCGCGATGATGTGCTTGAGGTAGGCGAGCTTGGAGCCGATGAGGTCGAGCTGGCGCGCCGTGTGGGGATTGAACATGATCTCCGAGAGGAGGCGGTCGTCCTCGGATAAAAGGCCCTTGGCGATGGCCATGTGGCGCCTGAAGTTCGTGCCCGGGGTCTCCTGCCGCTTCATGCAGGCCGCGAAGACCATCGTGGAGGCGAAGGGGGTCGCCAGCGAGTAGGCGATCATGCGGTCGTGCTCCTCGAAGCCGTACTCGAAGACGCGGATCCCGAGCCCCTCGTAGAAGTCGCGGAAGAAGGCCTTGCCCCGCGCGTCCGACTCGGAGATCAGGACGGCGCTCTCCGCGGCCAGGTCGCGGATGTTGGCGAAGGTCGGGCCGAACATCGGATGGGTGGAGACGAAGGGCCGGCCGACGCCGCGGTAGTACTCGGCGAAGCCCGTCTTGACCGAGGCGATGTCGGCGAGGACGCAATCCGCCGGGAGGTGGGGGAGGGCGGCCTCGAAGGCCTGGACGGTGTCGCCCAACGTGACGCAGTTGATGAAGAGCTCGGGCGTGAAGTCGGCCGCCTCCGCGAGGTCGAGGGCGCGGCGCACCTTGATGAAGTACTTCATGCGCCTCGGGTCGGCGTCGTGGACGCAGACCTCGTGGTCCCAGCAGAGCTCCTCGGTCAGCCAGGCGCCCATGCGCCCCGTCCCCATGATGAAGATCCGCACGGCCTAGATCCTCGCCTCGTCGTAGAAGCCGAGTAGGCGGAAGCCGCGCGCGGCCTTGCCGGCCTCCTCGAGGGCGAGCCGCACGCGCTCCTCGCCCCTCGACCCCTCGAAGTCGACGAAGATGGCGAAGTCGCCGGGCTCGTCGGGCACGGACTCGATCCGCGTGAGGTTGATCCCGAGCCGCGCGAAAATCTCGAGGACGCCGTAGAGGGCCCCGGCCTTGTCCCCCTCGGCCTTGAAGACGGCCGAGCCCTTGGCGCCCTCGGTCCGCTCCCCGTCGCGCGCGAGCACGAAGAAGCGCGTGCGGTTGTTCGCCGAGTCCTGGATGCCCTCCTTGAGGATCTCGAGGTCGTAGAGCTCGGCGGCGAAGCGGCTCGCGATGGCGGCCTTGTCCTTGGGCCTCGCCTGCGCGACCTCGCGGGCCGCGCCGGCCGTGTCGTAGAAGGGCTCGGGGTCGAGCCGGTTGCGCGCGAGGAAGCGCCGGCACTGCGAGAGGGCCTGCGAGTGCGAGACGGCCGTCCGGATCTCGCGGTGGTCCGCGCCGGGGGCCGCGAGGAGGCAGTGCTCGATCCTCATGTCCACGGCGGCGACGATGCGGAGGTCGGTGTAGACGAGGAGGTTGTTGACGGGGCCCACGAGGCCGCCGAGGGTGTTCTCCACGGGGACGATGCCGTAGTCGAAGAGCCCCGACTCGACGGCGTCGAAGACGTCGACGAACTCCCTGCAGGGGATGGTCGCGGCTGAGGGCGCCCAGGAGCGGGCCGCCATCTCGCCGTAGGCGCCGTGCTCGCCCTGGAAGCCCACGGTCTTGAGCCCCTTGGCCTGCAGGGCCTTGCTCTCGTCCATGATCGAACGGTAGAGCCCGGCGGAGAAGTCGGGGTCGAGGAGGCAGCGGGACTGGCGCCTGACCTTGTCGAGCACCGCCGCCTCGCGGCCCGGATCCGCGGCCGCGTCCTTGAATCGCCTCGTCAGGATCGCCTTCTCCATCCGCTCGCTCAGGAGGGCGAGGATGCGGGCGTCAAGGCCGTCGATGTCTTTGCGCAGGTCCTCGAGGTTCATGTCGCTTCCTCCTGTGTCCGTGCCGCGAGGGCGAGGTCGGCAAGGGCGATCGCGCAGGCGGCCTCCAGCGCGACCGCGGCTCGGATCGCGATGCAGGCGTCGTGGCGGCCCGGCGCCGAGAGCTCGGTCATCTCGCCGGATGCGATGTCGATGGTGGATTGGGGCGCCGCGATCGTCGAGGTAGGCTTCACGGCGACGCGGAGGACGAGGTCCGCTCCGTTCGTGATGCCGCCGTTGACGCCGCCTGAATGGTTCGTGGCGGTGAGGCCGTAGGCCCCGACGAAACGGTCGTTGTGCTCGCTCCCGCGCATGCGTGCGGCGCGGAAGCCGTCGCCGAATTCCACGCCACGGACGCCCGGGACCGCGAAGAGCGCGTGCGCGACGAGGCCCTCGGCCGCGTCGAAGAAGGGCTCGCCGAGGCCCACGCCGAGGCCGCCGACGCGGATCTCCACGAGGCCGCCGACGGAGTCGCCGGCGGCCTCGGCCTCGGCGACCGCGGCGGCGACGTCCTCGCGGCCGCCCGCCTCGAGGAGACGCGTCTCGAAGCGCGCCGCCGGGAGGAGCTTCTTCGCGACGCAGCCCGCGGCCACGAGGGGCAGGGTCAGGCGGCCGGAGAAGTGACCCGAGCCGCGCGGGTCGTTGAAGCCGCGGTACTTCGCGGCCCCGACGAAGTCGGCGTGCCCCGGCCGCGGCACCCGCGCGAAGAGCTCGTAATCGGCCGGGCGCGCGTCGCCGTTGCGGAAGAGGACGCAGATCGGCGCCCCGCTCGTCCTGCCCTCGTAGACGCCGCTCACGAGCTCGGGGAGGTCGGCCTCGCGGCGGGCCGTGGTGCCGGTAGCCCCGGCTCGCCTCCGGGCGAGGTCCTCCTCGAAGTCTCCCTGCCCGAGGGCGATGCCCGGCGGGCAGCCGTCGATGACGCAGCCGAGGCCGGGCCCGTGGGACTCGCCGAAGATCGAGACGCGGAAGACGCGGCCGAAGCTGTTCACGGGGCCTCCCTCGCGAGGCGCTCGATGTCGCGCAACGCGACCTGCTCGACGCGGACCTCGCCTATCGCGACGGGCAGGGCGAAGAGTATCTCGTCCCCGGAGCGCTTCTTGTCTGAGGAGAGGAGCGAGGCGACGGCCGCGCGGAAGGCCGCCTCGTCGACGGGAGGATCGTCGCGCCCCGCGATGGAGGCGTCGGCCGACGCGCGGCGCGAGGCGTGATACGCGGCGCCGATGGATGCCGGCAGGTCCCATGCCTCGAGGAGGCGCGTCACGCGATCGAGGTCGGCCGCGGCGCGGCTCGAGCCTAGCGCGGCGGCCAGGCGGAAGGCCGTCGCGAGGCCCGCGGCCACGGCGTGGCCGTGGGGCAGGCCCGAGACGGCCTCGATCGCATGGCCGAGCGTGTGCCCGAGGTTGAGCTTTCGCCGCTCCCCCGACTCGCGCGGGTCGCGGCCGACGATGCCGAGCTTCACGGCCTGCGAGAGCCCGACAAGGCGGTCGAGCCGGGCCTCGTCGAGGGCCGCGCGGCCCCGGCACTCCTCCTCGAGGAAGGCGAAGTGCCCGCCGCCCTCGATCACCCCGTGTTTGATCGCCTCGGCCATGCCCGAGGCGAACTGCTCGTCGGGGAGGCTCGCGAGGAGCGAGACGTCGCAGAGCACGAGGCGGGGCTGGTGGAAGGTGCCGACCAGGTTCTTGCGGCCGCCGAAGTCCACGCCGTTCTTGCCGCCCAAGGCGGCGTCGACCATCGCGAGCAGGGTCGTCGGCACGACCGCGAAGTCGAGGCCGCGAAGCCAGGTCGCGGCGGCGAAGCCCGCGAGGTCGGAGACCGAGCCGCCGCCTATCGCGACGACGGT
>CAYNPQ010000112.1:0-11434 GCA_964399065.1 uncultured Treponemataceae bacterium
ACGAGAAGTACGTCGAGGTCGTGGGCACCATCCCCATGGACGCGATCTTCTCGCCCGTCAAGAAGGTCAAGTACTCGGTCGAGCCGACCCGGGTCGGGCAGCGCTCCGACTACGACAAGCTCGTGCTCGAGGTCTGGACCGACGGCACGGTGAAGCCCGAGGACGCGCTCGCCGAGGCGGCCAAGATCGCCAAGGACCACTTCGCGATCTTCGTCAACTTCGACGAGGGCGAGGCCGGGGCCGACGAGGAGAACGACGAGGTCGAGGAGCGGGTCAGGCAGATCCTCAACACGCCGGTCGAGGAGCTCGAGCTCTCCGTCCGGTCCTCGAACTGCCTCAAGAACGCGAACATCAAGACGATCGGCGACCTCACGAGGAAGACCGAGGACGACATCGCCAAGACCAGGAACTTCGGGAAGAAGTCGCTCCAGGAGATCAAGGACAAGCTCAAGGAGTGGAACCTCGGCCTCGGGATGACGGATTACTCCGCCCTGCGGAACTACCTGAAACTGTCCATGAAGAAGGAAGAGACCGATGAAGCATAAGATCGGATTCAACAAGCTGAACCGGGTCCCCGCCCACCGCAAGGCCCTCATCCGGAACATGATGACCGTGCTCTTCAAGCACGAGCGCATCACGACGACGCGCGCCAAGGCCAAGGAGGTCCAGCGCTTCGCCGAGAAGGAGATCACCCGCGCCAAGGTCGACTCCGTCCACAACCGCCGCATGGTCGGCCGGAAGATCCAGGACGAGGCCGTGCTCGCGAAGCTCTTCACCGAGATCGCCCCCCGCTTCAAGGAGCGGTCAGGCGGCTACACCCGCGTCCTCCGCCTCGGCGAGCGCAAGCTCGACGCCGCGGACATGGTCGTCCTCGAGCTCGTCGACAAGAAGGACGACGGCAAGAAAGCCGCGCGCGACAAGCGCAAGGCCGACAAGGCCGAGAAGAAGGCGAAGGAACAGGCCGCGGAAGAGGCCAAGGCCTAAGGGCCCACGGAGGATAGGATGTCGAAAGCTCACCGCGGTAAGGGCCTCAAGGAGGCCGTCGCCCACGGCCGGGGCGCCTGCCCCGTCTGCAAGCGCGAGGGCGTGAAGGTCCTCTACGAGCAGGAGATCGAGGGCAAGAAGACCAAGATCTGCAAAACCTGCAAAGCCACTATCGCGAACAAAAAATAAGCGATAGTGGCTGGCGGCGATCGCCAACAAGAAATAGGGCGATCGGCGCCTCTCGCGCGGGCATCCGTGAGTGTCGCCCGCGTGGGCGCTTGAATCGCCAACAAGAAGTAATAGCATATAACGTGCCATATGGTCGGCCGACCGCCACGCGTGAAGCGTGGCGGTCGGCCGCCGGCGTTTCCGGGCAACGCGCCGCGGACGCGGATATCCGCCGCCAGTGCCTTCCCTGGACTCCGGTATGTGGAAAAAAAATGTCACTTTCCGCGTGTTTTTGTTGTGCGGACCCGCCCCTTGGAGGTAAAATTACATTTGGGAAATAGTATTCGAATCACGAGCCTCTACCCGGGAGGGTCGGCATGAAGAATAAAATAGGCGCGGTCGCCCTCGCGCTCATCGCGGCGACGGCCGCCTGTCCTCTCCTCGCCTTGGACGCCAGCTTCGAGGTCACCCCGCTCCTGACCATCCCCTACGACACGGCGCCTGCCGGGCAGCAATACCAGGCCTACAAGCTCGGCGGCGGCTGTTCCCTCTCCGCCGACCTGGCCTTCTTCGGCCTCCTCGCCCCCTATGTCGAGGCAGGCTACCGCCTCGCCCCCCTCAACGACAGCTCGGCGACCAAGAACCTCAGCCTCGTGAACGGGGGCGCCGGCCTCTCGCTCGTCGTCAATCCGATCCCCCGGATCTCCACGCGCCTCGGCGCGGCGGGCGGGGTCTACGCGGCGATGCTCGGCGACGCGAACAGCATGAGCCTCTACTACTCGGGCAGGGCCGAGCTCGGCTACCGCTTCACCCCGACCTTCAGCATCCTCGCGAGCGCCGATTACGCGAGCTTCCTCACCGAGGCCGCGCCGGTATACACGGGCTTCTCGGCGGGCATCTCCGTGAAGCTCGGCCTCGGGACGAGGGGCAAGGGCACCGGGGTCCTCGTCGAGGACTCCCAGGCCGAGGACCTCTTCCCGATCAGGTACTACGCCTACGAAAAGAACCGGATCGGCAGCGTGACGCTGACGAACCGCGAGCAGGGCGAGATCCGCGACGTCAAGGTCTCGCTCCTCGCCGGCCAGTACGGGGCGCGCGAGGCCCCCTGCGGCTCGGTGCCGCTGCTCCGCAAGGGCGCCAGCGTGGAGCTCCCGCTCTACGCGGCCTTCAACGAGAGCGTCCTCGCCTTCACCGAGGGCACCAAGGTCCAGGCCGAGATCCTGGTCCGCTACAAGCTCCTCGACACGGCCATGGAGGCCAAGAAGGGCGTCGCCCTCCGCTTCAACCACCGCAACGCCCTCACCTGGGCGGACGAGCGCGCGGCCGCGGCCTTCGTCTCGCCGAACGATCCCGCGATGCTCGACCTCTCCAAGTACCTCGCGGGCCTCGTGCGCGAGCGGATACGGCCGGAGATCGACAAGAACCTCCAGTACGGCATGGGAGTCTTCGAGGGACTCCGGCTCGCCGGCGTGATCTGGGCGGCCGACCCCTCGACCCCCTACCGCGAGTTCGCCAAGACGGACGACAAGCTCGACTACCTGCAGTATCCCTACCAGACCCTCGCCTACAAGTCGGGCGACTCCGACGACGTGTCCGTCCTCATGGCCGAGGCCCTCGAGTCCGTGGGCATCGCCTCGGCCCTCGTCCCCCTCGACGACGAGATGCTCGTAGCCTTCCCCCTGTCGGGCAAGGAGGCGACGATCCGCTCCTCCCTCTCCTCGGCCGTCGACCTCGTCTTCGTCGGCGAGCAGGCCTGGCTTCCCCTCGAGTCCTCGAAGATCCGCGAGGGCTTCCTGAGCGCCTGGCAAGGCGGTTCGAAGAAGTGGAAGGAGGCCGAGGCCGCCGGCCGCAAGCCCGGGATCATGGTCGTCTCCGAGGCCTGGAAGGCTTACCCGCCCGTCGGCCTGCCCGCGGTCGACTTCAGGCCGCCCAAGCCGATGGAGGAGCAGGTCGGCCTCGCCTTCGAGAACGTCCTCGGCCGCTTCATCGCGAAGGAGATCGACCCCAAGGTCAAGGCCTACCAGGCCGAGCTGTCCAACGGCGACAGCCCCAAGGTTCGTAACACCCTCGGCGTGCTCTACGCCCGCTACGGCCTCCTGGCCGAGGCGAAGGACCAGTTCGTCAAGGCCGTCGCCAAGGGCTACTCCCCCGCCTTCACCAACCTGGCGAACGTCGCCTTCCTCCTCAAGGACTACGAGACCGCCGCGCGCTGGTTCGAGGAGGCGCTCAAGGTCACGCCGAACAGCAAGGCCGCCCTGATCGGCCTGGCGCGGGCCCGCTACGAGCTCGACGCCTACGCCGAGGCCGACGACCTGTTCGGGAGGGTGAAAGCCATCGACTCCGCGCTCGCCGAGCGCTACGCCTATCTCTCCTCGAAGGTCGACGCGTCGGCGAACCGCGCATCGTCCGCGGCGGCCGACCGGGCCGGGGCGATGTCGTGGTCCGAGGAAGACTGAGGCTTCCCTCCGCCCAGGGGACGGCCGCGCGCTCATGCGTCGCGGCCGTCCTCGTATGCGCGTCCCTCCTCGGTGCCGTCGCGCAGGACAAGGCCGCGCCGCCCGCCGCGAAGGCGGCGAGCGGGTTCGTGACCCGCGTCGACGCCCAGGCCCTCTTCCCGGTGGCGGAGTACTCGGGCCTCTACAAGACCGGTTTCGGCGGTTCCCTCGGCCTCGAGTACCCCTTGCTGCCCTACCTCTCGCCCTTCGTCCGCGCCGGCGGCTCCTACTCGCCCCTGCAGGCCTCGGGAGGCCTGGTCTTCGCCCAGGGCCTCGCCGGCCTCGCCTTTTCCTACCGTCCCGCGGACCGCCTCGAGCTGAGGCTCGAGGCCGGCGGCGGCCTCGCCTCGGTCTCGAGCTCGAACGAGGCGGTGGGGTCGGGCCTCGCCTACGCCGCCTCGGGGAGGCTGGGAGCGGGCCTCCGGGTCCACCCCGCGGTCACGCTCTACGCCTCGGGAGGCGTCGACGCCTGTCTCGGGAGCGCCGAGCCCTTCTACCTCGCGGGCTCGGCGGGACTCTCGGCGAGCTTCCGCCTCGGCGGCTTCCGGACCGACAAGGTGAAGGTACGGATCGATTCGGTGAAGGCGGAGGCCATCTTCCCGGTCTTCTACAGCTATTACGACGAGCATCCCTTCGGCTCGATCCGGATCCGGAACGGCGAGGACACGGCGATCGAGGATATCCGCGTGAGCTTCGTGGTCGGACGCTACATGGACCGGCCGAAAGCCTGCGCCTCCATCGCGAGCCTGCCGAAGGGCGGCTCGGTCGAGGCGCCCCTCACCGCCCTCTTCAACGACGGCGTCCTGGCCCTGACGGAGGGCTCGACCGTCGAGGGCGAGATCGCGGTCGAGTACTCCCAGCTCGGCGCGGGGCGCCGGATCAGCGTCCCCGTCGAGATGCGGCTCCATCACCGCAACGCCATGAACTGGCTCGACGACCGCCGCGCCGCGGCCTTCGCCTCGCCGAAGGACCCGGCCTCGCTCTGGTTCTCGCGCTTCGTCTCGGGCATCGTCCGCGAAAGGCTGCGCGGCGACGTCGACCGCAACCTCCAGTACGCCATCGGCCTCTTCGAGGCCGAGCGCCTCTTCGGCATCAACTACGTCGTCGATCCCGCCAGCTCCTACGTCGAGAAGTCGTCGAACGAGGCGACGGTCGACTACCTGCAGTTCCCGCACCAGACCCTCTTCTACCGCGGCGGCGACTGCGACGACCTCTCCATCCTCTATACCTCCCTCCTCCAGTCCATGGGCATCGAGACTGCCTTCATCACGATCCCGGGCCACATCTACATGGCCTTCGCCCTTGAGTCCGAGGCCGCGAAGGCGCTCGCCGAGTTCTACGATCCCGGCCTCCTCATCTCCTACGAGGGGAAGGCCTGGGCCCCCGTCGAGATCACGATGGTCAAAGAAGGCTTCGTCAAGGCCTGGCGGGTCGGCGCCAAGGAGTGGTACGACAACTACAAGACCGGCAGCGCCGCCATCTATCCCCTCGCCGAGGCCTGGAGGCTCTACCCCTCGGTCGGCGTGCCCGACGTCAATCCCCGCCTCGTCCTGCCCGACGAGGTCGCGGTCGCGCAGGCCTTCGACATGTCCCTCGACCGCTATGTGGCGCGGGAGATCGAGACGAAGGTGGCCGACCTCAAGGCCCGGACCCGCCTCCTGCCGCCCGCGGAAGCCGCGAACGAGCTCGGCGTGCTCTACGGCCGCTACGGCATGATGAAGGAATCCTGGCGCGAGCTCACCGCCTCCGCCAAGGGCGGCTACGCCCCCGCCTGGACCAACCTCGCCAACGTCGCCTTCCTCCGCAAGGACTACAAGCTCTCGCTCCAGTACTACGAGTACGCGAGGAAGATCGATCCCGCGGACCCCGTGCCCCTGCTCGGCATCGCGCGGAGCTACTACGAGCTCGAGCGCTTCTCCGAGTCGGACAAGGCCTACGCCCAGTTGAGGGCGATGGCCCCCGAGCTCGCCGCGAAGTACGGCTACCTCGCCTCCATGCTCGGGGGCGAGGGCAGGGCCTGGTCCCTCTCGGAGCGCATGGCCACGGCGACCTGGACCGGGACAGCCGACTCCGCGGCAAGGCTCGGATCGGTGTCGCGCATCGCGCCCGACCAGGCCCAGCTCGCCTCGCTGGCGGCGGCCGAGGACGAGGCCGCCGCGAAAGAGGCCGCGGCGCTCGAGGCCGCGAGGAAGGAGGCCGAGGCGAGGCAGGCCGCCGCCCTCGAGGCTTCCCGCAAGGAAGCGGCCGCGCGCGAGGCGGCTGCCCTCGAGGCTTCCCGCAAGGAGGCCGCGGCGCGCGAGGCCGCGGCCATGGAGGCAGCCCGCAAGGAAGCGGCCGCGCGCGAGGCGGCGGCCCTCGAGGCTTCCCGCAAGGAGGCCGCGGCGCGTGAGGCGGCCGTCCTGGAGGCCGCGCGCAAGGCCGCCGCCGAACGAGAGGCGGCCGCGCTCGAGGAGGCTGATCGGGAAGCCGCGAGGATGGAAGCGGCCGAACTCGAGGCCGCGGCCCTGGAAGCTTCCCGGAAGGAAGCCGCCGAGCGCGAGGCTGTGGCACTGGAAGCTTCCCGGAAGGAAGCCGCCGAGCGCGAAGCGGCCGCCCGCGAAGCTTCCCGGAAGGAAGCCGCCGAACGCGAGGCGGCGGCACTCGAAGCCTCCCGCAAGGAGGCGGCGGCACGCGAGGCTGCCGCCCTCGAAGCAGCGCGGCGCGAGACCGCGGCCAGGGATGCCGCGGCCCGCGAGGCCGCGGCCAAGAAAGCCGCGCCCCCCGCCATCATCGAGGACCTCCCCGACGACCTCGAACTGGCCGCGAAGGCGACGGGATCGAAAACCGCCGCCGCGACCAAGACTGATTTCGTCCCCCCGCCCTCCGCGGTGCTCGCGGCGGCGCAGACGCCTCCTCCTCCTCCGAAGGTCGAGTCGCCGCCGCCTCCGCCCGAGCCCCCCGCGGCGGAACCGTCGCCCGCGCATGTCGAGGAATCGCCTAACGCGCCGCTCGCGGTCGCCGCGGCGCCCGCGCCGGCGGAAACGCCCGTCGCCGCGGCCGAGCCGTCCCCGCCGCCCGCGGAACCCGCCGCGCCGGCGCCGGAGCCCGCTGCTGTTTCGCCCACCGTTGCCGAAGCGTCCGCCGCGCCCGTCGAGGCCGCCGTGTCAGCCGAGGCAGTACCGGCGGAAACCCCGGCCGCCCTCGTCGCGGAATCGCCTAACGTCTCTGAAGCGCCGGCCGAGGCCGCTGCCCCGTTCGAGCCGGAGCCGCCCCTCGCCGCGCCGGCCGAAGCTCCCGCCGAAGTCGCCGCCGCGACCGCTCCGGAGATCGCCGCCGAACCCCTCGCCGTCGCGGCCGCGCCCGAACCGGCGCCCGCCGTCGTCGAGGCGACCGCGGGACCCGAGCCCGCCGCCGCGGCGATCGCCGCGAACGAACCGGCGCCGACGCCCGAGCCGCCCGTCGCCGCCGCGGACCAGGCGCCCCTCGGGACGAGCGACATCCCCGCCGAACCGGAGCTCGCGACCATCGTCTCCGGCTTCGCGAGACTCAAGCCCGTGAGCGGGCAATGGAAGATACGAGAGGGCTCCGCCAGCCAGACCGATCCGAAACAATACTATGCGAAGCTCTACATGAGCGTCGGGCAGGGCCCGAAGCCGGTCGCTTACGTCTTCAAGGCAAAGTCCACCGGTTCAGGCTGGGTGGGCCTCGGCATCCACATCTACGCGCGCGACGCCGCGAAGCTCCAGGGCTACGGCCTCGGCAAGTCCATCCTCGTCTGGCTCACGAGCGATCCCGCGAAGCGCGGCGACGCCAAGACCCGCGTGCAGCTCTACCGCTCGCTGACGGACACCTGGATGGATCCCTGGTTCAGCGAGGCCGAGATCCCGGAGTCCGTGTTCGACGAGCACGAGTACCGCGTGCGGGTCGAGCCCGCGAGCGGCGAGCTCGTCTTCTCCGTGGACGGGAACGAGCGGCTTCGCGTGTCGGACCTCAAGGACTTCACGAACGGCGCGGCGATCGCCCTCCGCGCCTTGGATATGGCAGAATTCTCGGACTTCCGCGTCGAAGCGGCGCGGTGAGCGACACTGGAGGCACAGCATGTCGGCGGCGACGAAGACCTCGCTTCGGGCAGTATCCATCATCGCGGCGGGCCTCGTCCTGCTGCTCTCGTCGGTTTTCTCCTGCGAGAACATGCTCTCCGGCGGAGACATCAAGAAGACGATAGACGACCAGGTGACCGAGGCCAACGCCAAGGCCATCCAGGTCACGATGACGGCCAACCCGACAGCCGGCGTCCAGCTCATGTCCTCGAGCGGCCAGCAGAAGGTCGGCATCGCCTTCGATATCAGCGCCACCGCCGACGTCGCCTACGTGTTCAGCGGCTGGACGCTTGCGGACAAGGACGTCGGAAAGGTCTCCTTCGTCGACGCCAAGGCGGCCGCCACCAAGGCAAAAGTCACCGCGGACTCGGACGTCACCATCGTAGCCAACTTCGACCTCCGCCCCTTCATCACCGAGTCGGATCCCACGAACGGCAAGGACCTCGTCCTCAGGAACTCGAAGATCTACCTCTACTTCTCGGAGAAGATCGCCCACGATTCGGCCTCTCTCGGCTCGAGCTTGAACGTGTACGGTAAGAAGAAAAAGGACGCTGACGCGACTTACGCCCTCCTCAACGAGAACCTCGGCCTCGACTTCGTGGACGACGACTACCGTACGACGCTGGTGATCTCGCCCGCCGCGTCCTGGCTCTACAACGCCCAGAACAAGATCAAGGTGACGGTCGAGAAGACGTTGAGCGATCTCGCGGGCGTCCCCATGGCGAACGCCTTCGAGACCTCTTTCGTCACCGGCAACAGCTCCGACAGCCTCCCGCCCGTCATCGACGACAAGACCCTCCTGGTCCGCGAGCGCAACACCGCCAGGACGGTGGCTGCGGGCGGGCGCACCGCGGCGAACCAGCTCTACCTCATGTTCTCCGCCGACGACGACGGCGTCATGACGAACATCGAAGTCACCGAGACCGCCCTGCGCGACATCGACGGGACGGCGAACCGGGTGGTCGGCCAGCCGATCCTGTACGACTTCGACCAGCAGAGCGCGACCCAGAAGATCGCCTACACGCTCCAGACGCCGGGCGACGGCGAGAAGGAGCTCACGATCGAGGTGCTCGACTCCTTCGCGGAGGTGGACCCGGCGAACCACACGAGCCTTCCCGTGAAGATCAAGGTCGTGCTCGACACGACAGGCCCGAAGGCGAGTTCGATCAGCGTCGCCGAGGGCTCCGCCACGAACAAGGACAAGGTGAGCCTCGTCCAGGCCGTCTCCGACGGCGCCGCCGGCCTCGGCTGCCCGGCCTCGAGCCTGCAGGTGGCCTATTCCCTCGACGCGGGCGCGACCTGGGCCGACTACGCGGCCTTCTCCGGGACCATGGACTTCCCGCTCTCCTCGGGCGACAAGACCTACTCCATCCTCGCGAAGTACCGGGACGAGCTCGGGAACGAGACCGCCGCGGCCTCGATCCTCCCGGCCGTCTCGGTCCTGCGCGACACGATCCCGCCGAACGCGGCATCCCTCTCGCTGGCGCCGAACGCCGCGGGCCCCGGCGGCTACGAGTTCACGAAGAGCGCCGCCATCGCCGTCTCCGCAGCCGAACTGGCCGATCCCGCCTCTGCCACGAGCGGCGAGGCGGGATCGGGTATCTCCGCCTACGCCCTCACCGAGAGCGCGACGGCGCCTGCCCCCGCCGCGTCCGAATGGGTCGCATCGATGCCCGCCGGCGCCACCTTGAGCGCGGGCGACGGGACCAAGACCCTCCACCTCCACCTGCGCGACCGGGCCGGGAACGTCGCCGCCGACGTCGCGCGCGACTCGATCGCCCTCGACACCCAGGCCCCGACCGGCTCCATCGCGATGACGCCGACCCTCACCGGGCCCGGCGGCGCGGAGTACTCAAGGAGCGAGACGGTCGACGTCGCGGCCTCCGGCACGGATCCCCAGGCCTTGGCCGGCATCGAGCCCGGAAGCGGCGTCGCGCGTTATGCGATTACGGAGAGCGCGTCCGCGCCCGCCGCGGGCGACGCCTCCTGGGCGACCGCCCCGGCGACCGGTTTCGCGCTGACCGGGAATGACGGCCTCAAGTCGCTGTACCTCCACCTCATGGACAACGCCGGCAACGTGTCGTCGGCGCCCGCCTCGGACACGATCACCCTGGACAGGAAAGCCCCTGGCGGAACGATCACGATGTCGCCCCAGGCGGCGATACCGTCGGGGATCGAGTACACGAGAAGCGCGACGGTCAACGTCGCGGGCGCGGCGAGCGACCCCGAGGCGGTCGCCGGCACACCAGGCAGCGGCGTGATGAAGTACGCGGTGACGGAGAGCGTGTCGGCGCCGGCCGCGAACGACGCGGCCTGGAGGGACAGCGCGCTCGCGAGCTTCGCCCTGACGGGCTCGGACGGGCTGAAGAGCCTCTACCTGTACGCCATGGACCGGGCGGGGAACGTGTCGACCGAGGAAATCAAGGACACGATCACGCTGGACCGCGCGGTCCCGACCGTCGCGAGCGTGATCTCATCGCCCCAGTCCGCCGGCCCCGGCGGCAACGAGTACACGAAGGGCCGCACCGTGAGCATCGTCACGGGAGCGGCGGACGATCCCGCGCCGGCGAGCGGCGTGGTCCTGTACTCGTTGACCGAAACCGCGACGCCTCCCGCGGTGGGCGACGCCGCCTGGCAGGCGGCCGCGCCGACGAGCTACGACTTCGCGGCGGGAGCCACGGACGGGCTCAAAACGCTCTACCTGCACGTGATGGACCGGGCGGGCAACGCTTCCGCCGTCGAGGTCAAGGACACGATCACGCTTGACACCAAGGCGCCGGCAGGGACGATCGAAATGACGCCGCTGGTCACCGGCCCCGGCGGGAAGGAATACACCAAGTCCGCGACGGTCAACGCGGCGACCTCGGCGGGCGATCCCGAGGCGACGGGCGGCGTGGCCGGCAGCGGCGTCGCGAAGTACGCGATGACCGAAAGCGCCGCGGCCCCGGCCCAGGGCGACGGGGCCTGGAAGGACGCCGCGCCGGCGAGTTTCGACCTGACCGGCCTGGACGGCGTCAAATATCTCTATCTCCACCTCATGGACAGGGCGGGCAACGTGTCCACGGCTCCGGCCTCCGACGCGATCCGGCTGGATCGGGGCAACCCGAGCGCGACCGGCATCACGGCGAGTCCGACCGCGGCGGGCCCCGGCGGCGGCGAATACACGAAGGACCGGAGCGTGGCCGTCGCCACGGGCGGGATCGCGGACGACGCGACCGGAAGCGGCGTCATCCGCTACGCGGTGACGGAGAGCGCCACGGCCCCAGCCATCGCGGATGGCGCGTGGTCGGCCGCGAATCCCTCGAGCTATGCCTTCGCGGGCGGCGCCTCGGACGGGTTGAAGACCCTCTACCTCTATGTGATGGATTGCGCGGGCAACATCTCCACGGTCGAGGTCAAGGACACGATCACGCTGGACACGAAGGCGCCGGCAGGGACGATCGAAATGACGCCGCAGTCGGCCGGCCCCGGCGGGAACGAGTACACGAAGTCCGCGACGGTCGACGTCGCTAGCTCGGCGGGAGACCCCGAGGCGGTCGCCGGTACTCCGGGCAGCGGCGTCGCGAAGTACGCGATGACCGAAAGCGCCGCGGCCCCGGCCCAGGGCGACGGTGCCTGGAAGGACGCCGCGCCCGCGACCTTCGACCTTACCGGGAACGACGGCCTCAAGTCGCTGTATCTCCACGTCATGGACAAGGCGGGGAACGT
>CAYNPQ010000113.1:0-11382 GCA_964399065.1 uncultured Treponemataceae bacterium
GAGGACCTGTTCAACGAGGACCGCTACGAGGAGGAGCGCTCGCGGCGGCTGGCCGACCCGGCCTACGGGAACCGCCTCCTCAAGGTCGAGCTCGCGATGGACGGCGCGAAGGCCGAGCTCTCGATCGAGGACGAGGGTTCCGGCTTCGACGCCTCGGGGCTCGGCGGGGGGCCCTCGGGCCTCGAGGTGTCGGGCAAGGGCTCCTGGCTCATCAGGCGGCCTTTCGACTCGGTCTCGTACAACGACAAGGGCAACCGGCTGACGCTCTCGAAGCGCCGGCCATCCTCGACCTGAAGCCGGGAGGCGCCATGGATATCGAGCTGGACAGGAAGGGAGACTCCCTGACCATCATCATCGACGGCAACATCGACACGGAGGGCGGCCACAAGCTCGCGGCCTCGCTCCAGGAGGCCATGGAGATGGAGGGCATCCGGACCGTGGTCTTCGACCTCGGCACCGTCAGGACGATCACCTCATCGGGCATCGGGAAGATCATGAACTTCTTCAAGTTCATCGACGGCAAGCGGGGATCCATGTCGGTCAAGGGCATCTCCGATCCGCTCTACAAGCAGTTCATGGAGATCCACCTCGACCGGATCTTCCCGATAGCGAAGTAGGGAGCGGGGATACGTGAACCACCTGAGCTCCACCTTCCCGGACCCCAAGGGAACGCGCCTCCGCTACCAGTGCTGGGAGGAGTCGTCCAAGGGCTACGGGAGGATCGCCCTCCTCCTCCACGGGCTCGGCCGGCACTCGGGATCCTTCCCGAGCCTCGTCCCGCAGCTCGTCGCCGCCCGCTACAAGGTGTACGCCTTCGACTTCCCCGGCTTCGGCGCCAGCCCCGGCGAGCGCGGCGCGGGAGGGGCCGTCGCGATGGCCGACGCCGTCGAGGCCCTGTACCGGCGCATCGAATCGATGGAGGGGGCGAGGGAGATCGACCTCGTCGCCCACTCCATGGGGGTCGTCGCCGCCCTCCTCTTCCTCAAGCGCTACCCGGCTCGGAGGCCCGACCTCGCGGCCGTCGCGCCCCTCCTCTTCGGGACGCCGATGGACGCGCGGCCGGAGGCCTTCCACGAGCCGGGCGAGGGCCCCGCGGCGACGGAGGCCGCCCCGGACGCGTCCATCCCCGCCGCCTTCGCCGCCGACCTCGACGCGACGGCCAAGGACCTCCTCGCCGACCCGGGCTTCCTCGAAGGGAGGAAGGCCGCCTTCTTCGTCGGCGAGTCCGACCCCCTCGTGCCCCTCGACCGACTCGAGCGGGCCGTGGAGGGGCTTCCGCTCGGGCGGAAGCGCGTCGTATCCTTGCCCCGGGAGCGGCACGACCCCTTCGGAGGGCGGAAGGCCGAGCGGCTCGGCTCCGCTCTCATCGCCTGGTTCGACGAGACGGAATCCGGGCGCCCGGCGTGATGACGAGGAGGATAGGCGGCATGGACATAGACATCGACATCGAGCAGGACAAGGTCAGGGTCGCCATCGCCGGTCCCATCGACACGGCGGGCGGCACGGAGCTCAGCGCGAAATTCGCCGAGCTCTCGCGCGACCAGGGCTTGAAGCGCGCGGAGTTCGATCTCTCCGAAGTGCCCTCCATCACGAGCGCCGGCATCGGCAAGCTCCTCGCCTTCTACAAGCACCTCGACAAGGCCGGCGGCAGCATGCGCATCGTCGCCCTGTCCCCGCAGCTCGAGCGGCAGTTCAAGGAGATCCACCTCGACCAGATAATCCCCATCGGGACGAAATAGCGGAGAGTCCGCGGGGCGCGGACGGCGAAGAGGGGATCAAAAAGGGGGCGGATCACCGCCCCCTCCTTGATCCCCTCTTTTCTTTTCACTCCAAGGCGATCAGCAGAGATGGCAGGCGACGCGATGCCCGCCGCCGACGTCCCGGAAGGCAGGGACCTCGGCGGAGCAGCGCTCGATCCGCGCTGGGCAGCGCGTGTGGAAGACGCAGCCCGAGGGCGGGTTGATGGGGCTCGGCACGTCGCCCACGAGGAGCTGCCGCTGGGGCCGGTGCCGCGGGTCGGGATTCGGCACGGCCTGCAGGAGGGCCTTCGAGTAGGGGTGGAGGGTCCTCGCGAAGAGCTCCTCCGTCGGCGCGAGCTCCATGGCCTTGCCGAGGTACATCACGAGGATTCGGTCGGAGATGTGGCGCACCACGGAGAGGTCGTGGGAGATGAAGAGGTAGGTGAGGCCGAGCTTCCGCTGGAGGTCCATGAACAGGTTGATCACCTGGGCCTGGATGGAGACGTCGAGGGCGCTCACCGACTCGTCGCAGACCACGAAGCGCGGGTTCAGGGCCAGGGCGCGGGCGATGGAGATGCGCTGGCGCTGGCCGCCGGAGAACTCGTGGGGATAGCGGCGGAGGTGGAAGGGCGAGAGGCCGACGAGCTTCAGGAGCTCCTCGACGCGGGCCCGCTTCTCCGCGGCCGAGACGCGCTCGTGGATCTCGATCGGCTCGCCGATGATGGTCCCCGCCGTCATGCGCGGATTGAGCGAGGAGAAGGGGTCCTGGAAGATCAGCTGCATGTCGCGGCGCCTCCGCCGCATGGCCTCCTTCTCGAGCCTGGTGATGTCCTCGCCGTCGAAGAGGATGGAGCCCGCGGTGGGCTCGTGGAGGCGGAGGAGGACCCGGCCCAAGGTGGACTTGCCGCAGCCGGACTCGCCGACCACGCCGAGGGTCTCGCCGTCCTCGATGCCGATGTCGACCCCGTCGAGGGCCTTCACCTGCGCGGACTCGCGGCGGAAGAAGCCGGTCTTGAGGGGGAAATGCTTCTTGAGGCCGACGGCCTCGATCAGGGCGCTCATCGCTCTCTCCCTTCGCCGTAGAGGTGGCAGGCGACGCGTCGGCCGCCGCCCAGGTCGGTGGCCTCGGGCTGGCGCTCGCGGCAGACGGGCATCGCGCGGTCGCAGCGCGGCGAGAAGCGGCAGCCGGGCGGCGGGCAGAGGGGGTTCGGCACGACTCCGGGGATCGACTGGAGGCGCTCGCGGTCCGCGGAGAGCGAGGGGATCGAGTGGAGGAGGCCGATCGTGTAGGGGTGGCGGGGCGACTCGAAGAGGGAGACCACGTCGGCCTCCTCCACGATGCGGCCCGCGTACATGACGATGACCCGGTCGCAGGTCTCGGCCACCACGGCGAGGTTGTGCGTGATGAGGAGGACCGCCGACTCGAACTCCTTGCGCAGGTCCTTCATGAGCTCGAGGATCTGGGCCTGGATCGTCACGTCGAGGGCCGTGGTCGGCTCGTCCGCTATGAGGAGCTCGGGCTTGCAGGCCAGGGCCATGGCGATCATGACGCGCTGCCGCATGCCGCCGGAGAGCGCGTGCGGGTACTCGTGCACGACCTTCTCGGGCCGCGAGATGCCGACGAGCTTGAGCATCCGCACCGCCGAGTCCCAGGCGCCTTTCCGGTCCGCGCCCTCGTGGAGGGTGAAGACCTCGGCCAGCTGGTCGCCGATCTTGAAGACCGGGTTCAGGGAGGTCATGGGCTCCTGGAAGATCATGGAGATGCGGTTGCCCCTGATGTCGCGCATCGTCCGCTCGTCGGCGGTCGCGAGGTCGAGGCCGCCGAAGGAGATCCGCGAGCCCGGCCCGAGGAAGCCCATGGGCTTCGGGAGGAGGCCCATGATGGAGAGGGAGGTCACCGACTTGCCGCAGCCGGACTCGCCGACGAGGCCCAGGAACTCGCCCTTGTCTATGTGGAAATCTATGCCGTCGACCGCGTTGATGATCCCGTCCTCCGTGCGGAAGACGGTCCGGAGGCCCGCGACCTCGATGAGCGCGTCCCTTCTCGTTTCGTTGCCCATCGCCGGCTCCTAGGTGTTCTTGAGGCGCGGGTCGAGCGCGTCGCGGAGCCCGTCCCCGAGGAAGTTGAACGACAGCACGGTGACGAAGATCATCGCGCCCGGGTAGAAGGCCTTCCAGGGCGCGTTGATCATCGTGTTGAGCTCCTGGGCGTTGGTCAGCATGTTGCCCCAGCTGGCCAGGGGCGGCGGCACGCCGAGCCCGAAGAAGGAGAGGCCGGACTCGGAGAGTATGGCGCCGGCGACTCCCATGGTGGCGGCGACGATGATCGGCGCCATCGCGTTGGGCAGGATGTGGCGGAAGATGATGCGCGCGTCCTTGGCGCCGACGCAGCGGGCGGCCTCCACGAAGTCGCGCTTCGTGAGCGAGAGGAACTCGGCCCGCACCAGGCGCGCGATCGTGGTCCAGCCCGTGAGGCCGAGGACGATCATCACGTTGGCGATGTTGGGCTTGAAGACGGACATGACGGTCACGAGGAGGAGGAAGGTCGGGATGCACATGATCGCGTCGACGATGCGCATCATGACGCCGTCCACGACGCCGCCGTAGTAGCCCGCCACGCAGCCCCAGACCGTCCCGATGAGGACCATGATGCCGACCGAGATGAAGCCGATGGTCAGCGAGACGCGCCCCGCGAAGAGGATCCGCGAGAAGACGTCGCGCCCGAGCTCGTCGCGGCCGAAGAGGTTGGGCCGGAAGCGGTTGGGCCTGCCCTCCGCGTCGAGGAGCCACGCCTCCGAGGCGACCGCCGCGTCGACCTGCTCCCTGGTCGGCCGGACGCGGAGCTGGTCCAGGCCGCGCGCGAAGGGCCTGCCCCGCTCGGGGATCACGTAGGTGAGCCCGTCGGGCGCCATGACGACGCGGTAGGCGGAGTAGGTCGGGGGCAGATCGATGAGGAAGATGTCGAACTCGGGCTGCCCGGCCTCTGGGTAGGGGGCCGCGACGGGCGAGAGGAAGGACGCCGAATAGAGGACCGCGAGGATGAAGAGCCCTATCACGGCGAAGCGATTCTTGCGGAAGCGCCGCCAGATGATGCCGACCTGCTTGCCGAAGGTGTCGGAGTACTCGGTGGACTCGGCCAGCTCGGCCGTCGCGCGGGCGGCCGCCTCGGCGGCCCCGTTCGCGTTCGCGTTAGTCGGTTCCATGTCGGCCCTCAGTCGAAGCGGATGCGCGGATCGGCGAGCGAGTACAGCACGTCCGCGATGAGGCTCCCCAGGATGACCATCACGGACGAGAGGAGGAGGTTGCCCATGATGAGGGGATAGTCCCGGTTGAAGGAGGCGGTGATCGCGATGCGCCCGATGCCGGGCCAGGCGAAGATCGTCTCGACGAGCACGGCGCCGCCCACGAGGCTGGGGATGATCACGCCGAGGAGGGTGATGACGGGGAGGAGGGCGTTGCGGAGCGCGTGCTTCCATATGACGACGGAGCCCGCGAGGCCCTTGGCCCGCGCGGTCCGGACGTAGTCCTGGCGGATCACCTCGAGCATGGCCGAGCGCATGTAGCGCATCTTGCTCGCCATGGTTCCCATGCCGAGCACGATCGTCGGCAGGATGAGGTGGACGAGGCGGTCGCCGAGGTGGAAGCCCTCGAGCTCGAGGCTGTACATGCGCGAGGAGGGCAGCCAGCCGAGCTTCAGGGAGAAGACGAGGATCATCATGAGGCCGAACCAGAAGCTCGGCAGCGAGACCCCGATGAAGGACAGGGTCGAGAAGGCGTAGTCGACCGCGGTGTTCCGCTTGACCGCCGAGGCGATTCCGGCGGGGATGGCCACGGCGAAGCTGAAGATCGTGGCGCAGAGCGAGAGGAGGAGGGTGTTCGGCAGGGCCTCGAGGAGCATCGCCGCGACGGGCCTCCTCGTCAGGTAGGAGAGGCCGAGGTCGCCCTTGAGGAGGTTGCCGAGCCAGATGACGTAGCGCACCGGGATCGGCTTGTCGAGGCCTAGCTGGACGCGTATCCGCTCGATGTCGGTCGGGGCGGAGGTCTCGAGGTTGACGAACATGCCCAGGGGGCCGCCCGGGGCGAGGTTGATGATCAGGAAGGAGATGACCGTGACGATGAAAAGGAGGGGGATCGCCTGCAGGAGGCGACGCGCGATGTATCGGGGCACCGTTCGGCTCCTCGCGGGGGGGCGCCCGGGGCCGCGTCGCGCGGCCCCGGGCGCGGGCGCGGGACGGCCGCCAGGCGGCCGCTGCCCGCGTCTGATCCCGCCTTTCTACTCGATATAGGCGAGCTCGGGGATGTTCCAGCCGAGGAGGTCGTAGGAGGCCGCGTCCTTGATCTTCTTGTTGTAGGCGTAGGCTTGCACGCGGTTGATGATGAAGGTGTAGGGCACCTCCTCGCCGACGATGTCCTGGACCTTGAACGCGAGCTCTGCCTGCTTCTTGCGGTCGACCGTGCCCTTGATCTCCTCGAGGAGCTTGTCGACCTCGGCGTTGGCGTAGCGGCCGCGGTTCAGGAAGCCCTTGGACTTCTCGGAGTGGTAGAAGGCCATGTGGTTCGCGGTGAGGCCGGTGGAGAAGCCGCCGACGTAGGCGTCGAACTTGTAGACCTCGACGTACTTCGTCAGGAAGGTGTTCCACTCGAGGATCTGCGCGTTGACCTCGATGCCCAGCGCCTTCATGGAGGACTGGACGTACTGGAGGATCTTCTCGCGCATGATGTTGCCCTTGTTCGTGATCATGAAGATCTTGAAGCGCTTGCCGTCCTTGACGCGGACGCCGTCGGGGCCGACCTTCCAGCCGGCCTCGTCGAGCAGGGCCTTGGCCTTGGCGAGGTCGTAGGGGTAGAGCTTGGCCTTGGCGTTGTAGAAGGGCGTGCCGGGGATGTAGGAGGAGACGCCGACCTTGCCGTTGCCCTTGTAGATGCCGGACACGATGGCCTGCTTGTTGATGCCGTAGTTCATGGCCTGGCGGACGCGCTTGTCCTCGAAGAAGGGGCTCTTCGTGTTCCAGACGATGCAGTCGAAGACGGGGCCGAGGTAGCGGTGCACGTTGAGCGACTGCACCGTGCTCATGCGGGCGATGTCGGACTCCGGCACCATGACGCGGTTCGTCTCGCCCTTCTCCGCCTGGATCATCGCGGTGGCCTGGTTGCCTGCGTTGACGAAGAGGAACTTGTCGAAGCCGACCTTGCCCGCGTAGAAGTCGTCGAAGCGCTCGAGCTTCACGAGGGAGGAGGTCTGCCACTCGACGAACTTGAAGGGGCCGCAGCCGATCGGCTTGCGGGAGAACTCGCACTCCTTGAGCTTGGTCCGGTCGTACTTCTGGATCTCCTTGGCGGGGACGAGGTAGCGGCCCGACGCGAAGTTGTCCATGATGACGCCGTCGATCTGCGAGAGCTTGAAGACGACGGTGTACTTGTCCGGGGTCGTGATCTCGGAGACGGAGGAGTAGTCCTCGCGGCGCGGGGAGTTGACCGCGGGGTCGCGGATGAGGTCGTAGGTGACCTTCACGTCCTCGCTCGTGAGCTCGGAGCCGTCGTGGAACTTCACGCCCTTGCGGAGCTTGAAGGTGATGGTGAGGCCGTCGGGGCTGACCGTCGGCATGGCCTCGGCGACCTCGGGGACGATCGAGGCGTCGTTGGCGTAGGTGACGAGGCCGCGGAACATCAGGGTGTTGACGTCCGAGGAGGCCGAGTCCTGGCTCATGAAGGGGGTGAAGTAGATCGGGTCGGAGAAGGTCGAGAAGCGGAGGTCGCCGCCCTGCTTCTTGGCCTGGGCGCCGAGGGGAAGCAGGGCCAGGGCGACGAGCGCCACCAGCGCGAAGGCAATCCTGGCAGTTTTCATCTTCGTGCCTCCAAGGTCAGTCTTTGAGCGCGACGAGGATCGCGCGGTAGCCGTCGGCGGGCTCGGTGGTGACGAGGGCCTTCTTGCCCTTGAGCGCCTTGTAGTCGATCGGGCCGCCCTTGGCGTCGGAGAGCGTGGCGCCGGCCGAGAGGGCCACGGCGCCCTTCGCGGGCTTCGGGGCCGCGGAGGGGAACTGCACCTTGAGCTCCTTGGCGCTCGAGGAGGTCACGAGGACCTCGCGGGCGACGAGGTAGGCGTCGAGGTGGATGATCGCGTCGTCGACGTTGCAGCGGAAGAGGACGTAGTTCGCGTCGCGGAGGGCGACGTCGAGGGAGGCGGGCTTGCCCTGGAACTCGACGACGGCCTTGGGATCGACCTTCTTGTAGACGGTCTCGGCGACGGTCTGCTCGAACATCTTCTTCTTCCAGCTCGCCTGCACGACCTTGGCCACGGCGTCGTAGTCGGCGCCGAGCTCCACGTCGAACTGGATGGTGGCGAAGTTCTTGGTGAAGTCGAAGATGCAGGAGCTGCCCGGATCGCCCTCGAACTTGCCGGCGCCGTCCTTGGCGTAGACGACCTTGAGGTCCTTGCCGTTGAGCTTGACCTTGGCGGAGCCCTCGACCACGAAGACGTTGCCGATGTTGAGCTTCTTCGCGTCGGCGCGGGCCCAGACGTCGTCGTCGGCGGCCTCGACCTCCTTGATCGTGGTCTTCGAGGTCACGCGGCCGGTCGCGTCCTTGGCCTCGGCGGGCGCCGCGAGGGCGGAGTCCGTGAGGTTCACGCGGGTGTCCGTGATCGCGAGGACCGTCGGGTCAGCCGTGGCGACCGCGAGGCCGCGGGCCTCGAGGCCGTAGGCGGGAAGGTCCACCGCGGAGGCCACGCCGGCCTTGGCCGTGAGCGTGACCGCTAGGCCCTTGCGGGCGGCGTCGAGCCAGGGCACCGCCTGGCCGAGCCGGGTGACCGCGGCGTCGGGGGCGAGCTTGTAGGCGTAGCTGGCGACCTTGCCCTTGCCGCCGTCGACGGCGACGACGAGCGAGCCGGCGTCGTAGCCGGTCAGGATGCCGGCGATGGTCCCCTCGGGCGCGGCTGCGACCGCGGACATCGCGGCGCAGACGAGGAGGACGGAGAAAAGGAGAGCTCTCGTTTTCATGCAGACCTTCCTCTCTTTGAGAATCGATCCCGCCGGCTCCGGGCCGACCCCGTCGGCGGGAAGATGCAATCATACGGTACGGGGTTGATGGCGTCAATTTTTTTCCGTTTTAGGAGAGGGCTTCGGGTCGCGGCATCCTTCGCGAAGTCCTTTCGAGCCCGTAAACAGGGCCTGCGATTCTATGCGAGGGAATCCCGCCTGATCGGATTGGAGATTTTTTTGAGGAATCGTTCCCACACCGGAGAGGGTCGTCGTACGCGAGCCGGCGTCCCCGCCCCTACAGCAGCCCCAGTTCTTTCGCGCGCTGGATCGCCTCGATGCGGCGGTGCGAGCCGAGCTTCGCGTAGATCGCCTTGACGTGGGAGCGGACCGTGCTCGGGGCCACGCAGAGCCGGTCGGCCGCCTCCTCGGCGGTCCGGCCCTCGGCCATGAGCCGCAGGATCTCGATCTCGCGGGGCGAGAGTGCTCCCTCGGCGCGGACGCCGGGCCGGGCGAGCGAGTCGCGCAGGGCGCCGACGAGGCGCTCGACGAACTCGTCGCGCCGCTCCTCGCGCAGCTCCTCGAGGAGCTCGAGCATCGGCTCGCCGCGGCGGACGAAGCGGAGGACCGCGCCCATCGGCGCCGCCTCGGCGACCGCCGCCGCGAGCGCGTCGATCGCCGCGCGGCGCTCCCCCCTCGCGCGCCGCGCGAGTGCGTAGAGGATGTAGGTCTCGACGCGCCGCGTGGCGAGGCCGCGCAGCTCGCAGCGCTCGCGGCAGTGGTCGAGGAGGGGCAGGGCCTCGGTAGGCCGCTTCCTGGCGATGAGGTAGGCCGCGAGGGTGAAGTTGCCCTCGAAGGTGCCGACGCTCTGGGGCCGCGAGCAGAAGCCCTCGGCGCCGCGCCAGTCCCCGCGGATGATGGAGATCGAGGCCGCGGCCTCGTCGAGGTTGAGCCGCTGCCAGTCGGAGATCCGCTCGAGGCGGCAGGCGCGGCCGAGGAGGGCGAGGGCGGCGTCCGAGTCGCCGGCCGCTGCGAGCGAGTCCGCGAGCGCGAGGTAGGCCGTGACGAGGCTGTCGGCGTGGCCCCAGCGCAGGCAGAGCTCGAGGCCGCGGCGCGCGGCCTCGAGGGCCTCGGCGATCTCGGCCCGCTCCCAGTGCGCGCGGCTCAGCGCGGCGAGGACCCCGCCCAGCGCGGGCGAGCCCGCCGCCCCGGGCTCGGCCGCGACGGAGAGGCAGAGCGAGCGGGCGCCGAGGAGGTCGCCGAGGGAGATCATCTGCTGCGCGAGGCAGGCGGCCGCGAGGTGGCGCACGTGGGGCACGCCGCCCGAGCCGCCGAGGGCCATGGCGCGGCCGAGGGCGCGCCTCGCCTCGTCGTCCTTCGCGAGGAAGTAGTAGGCGCCGCCCATCGTCATCTCGGCGTGGCCGCGGGCCATCGCGTCGCTCTCGGGCAGGAGCTCGAGGGCGCGTTGCGCGAGCTCGATGGCCCGCTTCGAGCAGGCCTCTTGGCTGGCCGCGTAGGCGCGGACGCCCTCGACGTGGCCCTCGACGCGCCGCGCCCCCTCGGCGTCGCCCGTCGCGCCAGCCGCGCCCGGCGCGACCGCGGCGAGGGCGGCCGAGGCGCGGGCCTCGGCCTCGGCGAGGTCGCCGGCGTAGGCCGCCGCCCAGGCCGCCGCGAGCTCGATCCAGGGCCCGCGGGAGGCGCCGCCGGCCCGGCCCGCCGCGGGCGCCGAGGGCAGGGCCGCGAGGGCGGCGCGGATCTCGCCGATGTCGCCGCGCTCCAGGGCCGCGAGGGCGTAGCCCTCCGAGAGGGCGGCGGTCCGGACCGCGTCGCCGGCGTGCGCGGCCTGCCGCAGGGCCTCGGCCGGCCTGCCGTTCGCCTCGAGCCAGAGGCTCGCCGCCCGCCTGAGCTCGCGCTCGCGCCCGGGACCGCCGGCGCGGAGCCTGCCCAGGAGGGCCTCGCGGAACAGGGTGTGGAGGCGGAACCAGCGCCTCTCGTCGTCGAGGGGGGCCAGGAAGAGGCAATCGCGCTCGAGGCGGGAGAGCATGGCGACGACCCGCTCGTGGACCGCGCCCTCCGCGCCCCCCGCCGACTCCGCCGCGAGCAGGGCCGCGCAGAGCGGGGGGCAGAAGCTCTCGACCACCGAGATCGAGACGAGGAACTCGAGCTCCTCGGGCGCCATCGCCTCGACGGCCTCCTCGGAGAGGAAGTCGTAGACCGATCGCGTCGTGCCGCCGAAGGCCTCGACGAAGGCCCGCGGGTCGCGGCCGTCGCGGAGGGCCAGGACCGCGAGCTGGAGGGCGGCGATCCAGCCCTCGGTCCTCGAGTCGAGGATCGAGGCGTCCTGGTCGGAGAGCTTGGGCAGGGCCGCGCGGGAGAGGAACTCGCGGGCCTCGGCCGAGGTGAAGCGGAGCTCCTCGGCGCCGATCTCCTCGAGCTCCCCGCTCGCCCTGATGCGGGCCGCGGGGAAGGGCGGCCCCGAGCGGCTCGCCAGCACGAGGCAGGAGCCCTCGGGGAGGAGCTCCGCGAGCCGGACCGCGGCCTTCCCCGCCCCCTCGGGCTCCGCGCGGTGGAAGTCGTCCACGACCAGGGCGAGGCCCGTGCCGGAGGCGGCGACGCGCGAGGCGATGGACGCGGCGAGGGCCTCGGGGAGGGCGGCCGCGGCGGGGTGC
>CAYNPQ010000114.1:0-11308 GCA_964399065.1 uncultured Treponemataceae bacterium
TCTCGCTCCTCCCTTCGAACTCGTACACCATATCTTTTCTCCTGAGAGAGGGATTGCGGCGATTACTTCTTCTTGCCCCGGTTGGGGGCGACCTTGTTGGCCTTGGTCGCGGGGCCGGAGGAGGGGCCGCCGGCGGCGGCCAGCCCGGCCTTGCGCTTCTTGAGGATATCGTTGATGACGACCTGCTGCCCGATCTGGATCACGTTCGAGAATATCCAGTAGATCAGGAGGCCGGCGGGGACGTCGTACAGGATGAAGAAGAACATGATCGGCATGCCGTACATCATGAACTTCATCTGCGCCTGGCTCGGACCGGAAGCGCTCGTCTGCGTGAACTTTCCGTAGAAGAGCTGGGAGAGGAGGTAGATGACCGGGAGGGCGCGGATGGCGCTGATCTTCCAGATGACGAGGTTGACCGTCGGGAAGCTGAAGATCGCCTCGGGCTGGGAGAGGTCGGGGATCCAGCCGGGGATGAACATCGCGCCGCGGAGGTCGAAGTGGTTGTTGAAGAGGTTGTACATCGCGATGAACAGGGGGAACTGGATGAGGAGGGGAAGGCATCCCGACATCGGGTTGTAGCCCTCGCGCTTGTAGAACTCCGCCATCTCCTGGTTCATCTTCTGGGGGTTGTTCTTGTACTTGGCCTGGATCTCCTGCATCATCGGCTGGAGCTCCTGCATCCTCGCCTGGGCGACGGAGCCCTTCTTCGTGAGGGGGAACATGATCGCCTTCACGAGTATGGTGACGAGGATGATCGCGACGCCGTAGTTCGGGATGATCTTGTAGAAGACCTTGAGGAAGAACTTGAGGATGTTCTCGAGCCAGGTCAGCATGCCTGAGCTGTCCATCGCCTCCTCGAGCTTGAAGCCCGTGCGCTGGAAGCCGTTGCGGTCCGCGTAGTCGTACTTCGAGAGCTCGGCGTTGGTCTTCGGGCCGAAGTAGAAGTAGTAGGCGTCGGTCTGGAGGCTCGACTTGACGGCGGGCCTGGAGAGCGAGAGCTGGTCCTTCTGGACGACGGCGGGATCGGGCGCGCTCAGCATGGTGGCGACGAAGCCGGAGTACTCGGGCACGGCCACGAAGGTGAAGTACTTGCCGGAGATGGCCACCCAGGTGGGCTGCTCCTTCGGGTTGAAGGCGACGCCGGCCTTGGGCCGCTCCTCGCGCTTCTTGCCGCCCGAGAAGGTGATGAACTTCCGGAAGTCGGCGCGGGCGTTCTTCGAGAGGTCGCTCAGCTCGGGCCCGATCTGCGGCCCCAGGGTGAGGGTGTACGCGGTCCCGCCCTGGTCGAGGGGGATGGACTCGTTGACCGAGTTCTCGAGGGTGATCGCGAGGCCGAAGAGGTACTCGCCCTCGCGGAAGGAGAAGGCCTTCTTGTAGGTGAAGGGCTGGGCCTGGGCCTTCCCGGGGACGGTCGCGAGGTAGGTCCTCGAGAACTCGATGGTCCGGCCGTCGGCGGAGAGGCGGGCGTTCATGAGGTCGGTCAGCGGCGCGGCGCCGTAGCCGCCGAAGGCCACGGAGAGGCCCTGCGCGCCCTTGCCGCCGCCGACGATGAGGTCGACGGCGCCCTTCTTGTCGCGGTGCTTCTTGAGCTTGAGGGAGACGAGGTCGCCGCCCTTGTTCGTGAACACCGCCTCGACCACGTCCGTCGAGATCGTGTAGCTCCGCTCGGAGAGGGGCACCTCGATCGGGGCGGCGGCCTGGCCGCCGACGGCCTGGGCGCCGGGGGCCTGGGCTCCCGCCGCGGCAGGGGTGGGGCTCGCGGGCGCGGCCGCGATGGCCGAAGCCGGGGCGGAAGGCGTCGCCGAGGGAGCGGCGGCGGGAGCCGCGGAGGGGGCCTGAGCCGCGGGGGCCGCGGCCGGGGCGCTTTGCTGGGCGGGCGGGAAGATGATGCCCTGGATCATGAAACCGGCCGTGATGACGACCACGGAGAGGACGACCGCGATGAGGGTCTTCTTGTCGCCCTTCGGATTGTTGTCGTAGATGTTACTCATGGTACTGGGTCAAAGCCTCCCGGATTGAGTGGATGGCAGCGGAGAATCCGCTTGATGCTCAGCCAGGAGCCCTTGAAGAGGCCGTACTTGGACAGCGCCTCCAGGGCGTAGGTCGAGCAGGTGGGATAGAAACGACAGCTAGGCGGCTTGAGCGGAGAGATGATGAGCCTGTAGGCCTTGACGATGAGGATCGCGGGCAACGCGAGGAGCCGCTTCATTGAGGCCCTAGGCATACATGCCTGCTTGGCGGAGGAGGCGTTCGAGCTGGGCTTGGCGCGTCGGGAAGTCATCCGAGCCGGGATAGAGCACGATGATGACGTCGTGCCCCATGACCAGCCGGTCCTTGCCGAGGCGCCAGCACTCCCGCGCGAGCCGGCGCGCCCGGTTGCGCGAGACCGAATCCGGATAGGAGCGGACGGGAACGAAAACGGCCCGGTTTACCGCGAGGGAATTCGGCATGACGTGCAGCCGCATACCCTTGCAGGAGAACCGGGCCCCGGCGCCGAAAACCTTTTCGATCTCGGCGCGCCTTCGGATCCGCTCGTCCTTCGGAAAGCCGTGCCCGGGGATCTCGAAACCTCTTCCCCCGAGGGGCGCCTCAGTAGGGCTTCTTCTCGTCGGAGGCGGTGAGCTTGAGCCGCCCCTTGGCCCTTCTGCGCTTGAGGACGAGGCGTCCGCCCTTGGTCTTCATCCGGGCCCGGAAACCGAACTTCCTCGTGCGGCGGGTCTTGCTGGGCTGGTAGGTGCGCTTCATTGTCCAGACTCCTTAGGTCGTATGAGCGACGGTATCCGCGATACGTGTCGCGAATGCCGATCGGTTCGAAGGTAATTCTTGGGGAGTATACTTAGTTCGAGGGCCTTCGTCAACGTGCCGGCTCGTCCTTGCCCCCCTCGACGGTCTTCTTGAGCTCGCCGAGGAGGTTCCGGAGAGTATCATCCTTGATGTCCTCGAGTGAGGCGCGCTTCGTCGGGAGCTCCCCGCCGATTTCGCCCGCTTCAGCCGGGCCGCCGGCTTCCGCCTCCTCCCGGGAGGCCTCGCCGCCGGCCTCGGAAACCCCAGCCGGCGGCCTGCCGCCAGGACCGAAGGGGCCGGGACGAGGGGCGCCGGCGGACGAGGCCCGGCCCGGCCCGGTCGCCCGGTCATCCCGGGCGAGCCTGAAGGAGATGCCCCGGAGCTCCAACTCGGGAAAGAGACTCCGCGCGGCCTCGAGCATCTCGGCCTGCTTGAATTGGAGGAGCTGGATCCAGCCCGGATGCTCGGCCTCGACGACCAGGATGCCGTTCTCGATGTCCTGCACCCTCGAATGCGCGGCAAGGCGCTCCCCCGCGATGCGCTTCCAGCTGCCGAAGAGCCCCGCGAAGCGGTCGCCGCGTCTCCGCGTCTCCTCGTCGAAGAAGGCGGCCAGGAGGGAGGAGACGTCCTTAATCCGTGAATCGCCCATCGCGCACCTCATAGGCCAGGGTCGAGCCGGTCCGGTACTCCTCCCAAGGCTCTCCGGGAAGGAAGGTGAAGAAAGCCTGGGCCGAATCGGGAAGGAGCTCGAGGAAACGCTTGCGCTTGCCCCGGTCGAGCTCGAGGAGGACGTCGTCGAGGAGGAGGACCGGGAGCCTCCCGGTCGAGACCGTGTAGTGCTCAGCCTGCACCATGCGGAGGGTCAGGGAGAGGAGGCGGAGCTGTCCCGTCGAAGCGGTCGCGGCGAAGTCCCGTCCCTCGGCGACGAAGGTCCAGCGGTCGCGGTGCGGGCCGGAGAGGCTCGTCCCGAGGGCGAACTCCTCGGTCCGCTTCGAGCGCAGCTTCTCGAGCACCGCGTCGAGCCCTCCCTCAGCGGGCCAGGAGGGGCGGTAGCGGAGCCTGACCTCGGTGCCGAGGAGGGAGACCGCCTCGTAGCGCAGGGCGAAGAGACCGTCGAACTCGGCCTGCAGTCGCTGCCGCGCCTCGACCAAGCGGATGCCCGCCCCCGCGTACTGGAGGTCGATGAGCTCAAGGATGTCCTGCCTGCCCTGCCCTGCCTTCAGGAGGGCGTTCCGTTGCCTGAGTATCCGCCGGTAGTCGCGGAGCGAGTCGATGTAGCCCGGCGAGACGAGGCTTGCCGTCTGGTCGAAGAAGAAGCGGCGCCGCTCGGGCTCGCCCGCGGCGAAGGTGAAATCCTCGTGGCAGAAGACCACCGCCGGATTGAGCTCCACGAGCTCCTTGCGGTCGCGGAGGGGCTTGTCGTTCACGCGTATGGACTTGACCTTGGACTCCCAGTCGATCCTGATCTCGTTGTCGGGGATGAGGCTGCCCTGGGCACCCGGCCCGGAAAGGCTCGAGCCCGAGGCGCCGAAGAGCGAAAAGCGTTCCTCCCCTCGGCGGGCGGCCTCGGCATCGACCGGGCCGCGGAAGCTTGCCCCGTATGAAAGGTAATAGAGCGCTTCGAGGAAATTAGTCTTGCCCTGGCCGTTCTCCCCGATCAGGAAGACGCGCTCGGCGTCGACGGGCAGGACCCCGTCGGCGAGGTTGCGGTAGGAGGATAACCTTACTTCAGTGAAGGACACGGCGTCCCTCGAGGCCGGGAAGGCCTACTCGATGGCCATCGGCATCACGATGTGGAAGTAGTCGGAGCGGGGTTCCGGCGACACGGTGATTGCCCGGTTCGGCTCGGTGAACTCGAGGATCACCTCCTCAGCCTCTATCACCTTGAGCGGATCCTCAATGTACTTGTAGTTGAGGGCGATCGTCGCCTCGGGGCCTTCGTAGCGGCAGGGCAACTCCTCGCGGGCGGTACCGATCTCGCTCTCCTCCGAGGAGAGGACGAGGGAACCCGAGGAGAGGCCGAAGTAGGTGCGACGGGACTTCTGCTCGACGAAGATGGACACGCGCTTCAGCGCGTCCACGAGGTCGCTCCGCTTGATGACGAGGGCGTTCTTCTGCGAATCGGGGATGACCTTCTGGTAGTTCGGGAACTGCCCCTCGATGAGGACCGAAGAGACGCGATAGGCGCCGAAGCGGACGAAGAGGCTCTTCTCGGTCACGGCGAGCTCGACGAGCCCCTCGTCGGGAGCGCGCTTCTCGATGAGGCCGAGGATCTTCGGCGGGACGATGACGCCCTTGAACTCCGGGATGTTCGCGTCGAAGGCCTTGCGCACGAAGGAGAGGCGGCGGCCGTCGGTCGCCACCAGGGCGAGCCCGCCCTCGACACGCTCCATGTACACGCCGTTCATGAAGTAGCGGGTCTCGTCGTCGGAGACCGCGAAGATGGTCTGGGCGATCATCTCCTTGAGCTCCTTGGCCGGGATGGCGAAGAAGGCCTCCTCGGCGGCGGCGGGGAGCTCGGGGAATTTCTCGCTCGCGATGGTCTTGAGCTGGAAGCGGACCTTCTTGAAGGTGGGCTTCACGATGACCTTGGACTCGTCCTGCTCGACGGCGATATCTCCCTCGGGGATGGAGGAGAGGATGCCGGAGAGCTTGTCGCAGAAGACGGTGACCGAGCCGGGCTCGGTGACGTCGACCGGTATCGTCGTCTCGAAGCTTACCTTTATGTCCGTGGCCTTGATGGAGAGGCTACCCTCCGAGGCCTCGAGGAGGACGTTGGACATGATGGAGAGCGCGTTCTTGGAGGCGATGATTTCCTGGGCGAAGGAAATTTCCCGGGCGAAGGCGTTCTTCTCGCAAATGAATTTCATGCTATCCCCCTGCCGCCCTATTCTACCAGATTAAGCATTTCTCATCGAGAGGAAAAACGCCGCCCCTCTCCCTATCCCCAATTCTTCCTCTTCCTCCGTGTGCCTCTGTGTGCCTTCATATTTTCCCTTAATTATCCGTGTGTCTCCGTGTTTCTTTCCTCTACCATCGCAAGCCCCTGTGCTCTTCCCTGGTTTTTTATTCTTATTTGTATAGTTAAATAAAACAGTAACAGTAATAATAAGCAAGGTTGAATGTTAACAGATCAGGTAAGTTATTATCCAAATATTACTTATAGCCTGTGGATAACTCTCTTTCCATCGAGCGTCCTTATCCACATATCCACCGCCGCCACAGTTCTCCACAGAAAAGGGCAGTTATCCACCGCCATCAAGGCTTCGCGCTGTTCTCTTTTATCGTCCTGACGAAGGCCTGTATCGTCGATTCCAGATTGGGGTCGAGCTTGAGCCTCTCCTCTATCTTCTGGCAGGCGTGCATGACCGTCGTATGGTCCCGGCCGCCGAATTCAAAGCCTAACTCCGTGGTCGAATACTCGGTTATCTCCCGGGCTATGTACATGGCGATCTGCCGCGGGAAGGCGATGTTCTTCGTCCTCTTCTTTCCCTTGATGTCGGAATAGGAGAGCTTGTAGTAGTCCGCCACCACCCTGAGTATGTTGTCGATCGTCACGTTGCCGTGCTTCGTCTGGCTGAAGATGTCCTTGAGTTGGTTCTGGGCGATCTCGAGGGTGATGTCCCTGCGCACGAGCTCGGAATAGGCCAGGAGCTTGGTCAGGGCCGCCTCGAGGTCGCGTACGTTCGTGGAGATGTTCTTCGCGATGATCTCGACGACCTCGTCCGGCACCGCGACCCGACCCGCCTCGACCTTCTTCTTGAGGATCGCGCAACGGGTCTCGAAGTTCGGGGGCTGGAGGTCCACGTTGAGGCCCCGCTCGAAACGGCTCCGGAGCCTGTCGTTGAGGTTCTTGAGCTCCGATACCGGCCGGTCGCAGGTGAAGACCATCTGCTTGTTCGCGTCGTACAGGGCGTTGAAGGTGTGGAAGAGCTCCTCCTGGCTTCCCATCTTGTTCTGGAGGAAGTGGATGTCGTCGATGAGGAGGACGTCGACGAAGCGGTACTTGTTCTTGAAATTCTGGGGCGTCTTGTCGTGGATCGACTGTATGAACTCGTTGGTGAATTCCTCGGCCGTGATGCAGATCACCCTGGCCTTGGCGTTCTCGGCCCAGACCCGGTTGCCGATGGATTGCATGAGGTGGGTCTTCCCGAGCCCGACCCCGCCGTAGATCAAGAAGGGATTGTAGGAGGTGCCGGGGTTCTTGGAGATGGCGATGGCCGCGTTCGCCGCGAAGCCGTTGTTGTCTCCGATGACGAAATTCTCGAAGCTGTAGTCCAACCTGAGCTGGGGATGCTTCGTATGGACATGAACCGTCTTTTTGTCCGTTTCTTTCTTGGGGGCGGCGGGCGTCGCGGCAGTGCCCTCCCCCTCGCCGTCATGCCTGGGCGCGGCAGGCTTGACCGCCTCGGGGCTCGGCTTCACGACGATGAACTCGACCGTCAGGCGCTTGCCGGTCAGGTCGAAGAGCTTGTCCTCGAGGTACTTCTGGTACTTCTTCTGGATCTGGTCGCGGTAGAAGTTCGAGGGGACGCGGATCAGGATCGAGCTCTCGCCCGAGGAATCGTATTCGATATTGAACCACATGGCGAACTCGTGCTCGCCGAGCTCTTCCTTGGCCTGGTTCATGGCCTCGTTCCAGAAAACACTGTAATTCCAGCTACCCATCCGTTACCTCGTGCGACGCGTCCTATATACACAAGTTATCCACAACAGTTCAAGGAGCCTCGTAAGGTTCGAGCGGAGCCGCTAAAAGGACTTTTCCTCCCAAATTCTCCAGTCACACTCAAATTTCATGTAGTAGTCGCCGATATCTCTATACGACAAAAACAATAATTTTTAGTCACCCGCCGCCCCGACTCGGCTAGGTTTTTTTCGAGCCCAGCTTATTGATTGCAGAGTAAAGGCTTGAAACTATAGCCACAACTTATCCACAAGTTTGTAGGATACCTCGACACGAGGCTTTAGAGGCTTCCTCGCCTTTACTTAAAAGAACGTTCCGAGTATACTCCGAATGTTGCGGCCGACAAGTCCAATTCCTTTTTTTCGACCGCGGCTTCTCAATCCTTCCATCGGATCGGTTATGGACTCAACGTATTCCGCGAACAGCATTCAGGTCCTCAAAGGTCTCGAGGCGGTCCGGAAGCGGCCGGGCATGTACATCGGCTCGACGGGCATCGACGGTCTCCATCACCTGGTCTACGAGGTCGTCGACAACTCCATCGACGAGGCCCTCGCCGGCTACTGCACGGATGTCGTCGTGGTCCTCGAGAAGAACGACGTCGTCCGGGTCGAGGACAACGGCCGCGGCATCCCGGTGGGCATCCACCCCGAGGAAGGCGTCTCCGCCCTCGAGCTCGTCATGACCAAGCTCCACGCCGGCGGCAAGTTCGACAAGCAGAACTACAAGGTCTCGGGCGGCCTCCACGGCGTCGGCGTCTCCTGCGTCAACGCACTCTCCACCTGGATGGAGGTCTTCGTCCACCTCGACGGCAAGCTCCACTACCAGAAGTACCAGACGGGCATCCCCGTCGAACCCGTCAAGGTGATCGGCGCCTCGGACCGCCGCGGCACCGTGGTCCGCTTCTCGGCCGACGCGACCATCTTCGAGGAGACGACGGTTTATTCCTTTGACGTCCTCTCCAACCGCCTCCGCGAGCTCGCTTTCCTGAACAAGGGCGTCCGCATCGTCCTCACCGACGAGCGCCTCTCCACCCCCCGCAGCGCCGAGTTCAAGTTCGACGGCGGCCTCAAGGAATTCGTCGAGCACCTCAACAAGAACAAGACCGTCGTCCACAAGGCGCCCGTCTACTTCCTCGGCACCCGCGACGAGGTCGAGATCGAGGTCGGGCTCCAGTACAACGACGGCTTCAACGAGACGATGTTCGCCTTCGTCAACGGGATCAACACCCGCGAGGGCGGCACCCACCTCATCGGCTTCAAGGCCGCCCTCACCAAGGTCATCAACGCCTTCCTCGCCAACTCCAAGTTCGCCAAGAAGCTCGAGGAGTCCCTTTCGGGCGATGACGTCCGCGAGGGCCTCACGGCCGTCCTCTCGGTCAAGGTCATGGAGCCCCAGTTCGAGGGCCAGACCAAGGCCAAGCTCGGCAATCCCGAGGTCAAGGGCATCGTCGAGAGCTTCTGCTCCGAGCAACTCGGCTTCCTCTTCGAGTCCAATCCCGAGATCATCGAGGCCATCCTCGAGAAGGCGACGCTGGCCGCCAAGGCGCGCATCGCGGCCCGCCAGGCCCGCGACCTGACCAGGCGCAAATCCTTCCTCGAGAGCGCGGGCCTGCCCGGCAAGCTCGCCGACTGCCAGGAGAAGGATCCCGCCAAGTGCGAGATCTACATCGTGGAGGGCGACTCGGCCGGCGGCTCGGCCAAGATGGGCCGCGACCGCTCCTGCCAGGCCATCCTCCCCCTCTGGGGCAAGATGCTCAACGTCGAGAAGACCCGCATCGACAAGATCATCGGCAACGACAAGCTCCAGCCGGTCATCTCGAGCCTCGGCGCGGGCATCGGCCCCGAGTTCAACCCCGAGAAGGTCCGCTACCACAAAGTCATCATCATGGCCGATGCGGACGTCGACGGCTCGCACATCCGCACCCTCCTCTTGACCTTCTTCTACCGCTACATGACGCCCCTCATCGAAAAGGGCTACGTCTACCTCGCCATGCCCCCCCTCTACAAGATCAGCTACGACAAGCAGGTCTTCTACGCCTACGACGACGCCGAGAAGGACAAGATCCTCACCGCCTCCGGAAAGGATCCCGAGAAGGTGGCGATCCAGCGCTACAAGGGCTTGGGCGAGATGAATCCCGACCAGCTCTGGGAGACGACCATGGACCCCTCCCGCCGCAACATCACGCGGATCACCATGGAGGACGCGGTCCAGGCCGAGGACGTCTTCACGACCCTGATGGGCGAGCAGGTCGAGCCTCGCCGCAGGTTCATCGAGGAGAACGCGGTCTACGTCTCCAACCTCGACGTGTAAAAGGATAGATCTCGATGGCTGAGCTAACCGGAAAGACCCTCCTCGTCCCCATCGAGGAGGAGATGAAGACCGCGTACCTCAACTACGCGATGTCCGTCATCGTGGCGCGCGCCCTCCCCGACGTGCGCGACGGCCTCAAGCCCGTGCATCGCCGACTCCTCTACGCGATGTCCGAGCTGGGCCTCCATCCCAACTCGGCGACCAAGAAGAGCGCGCGCATCACCGGCGACGCCATGGGTAAGTACCATCCCCACGGCGATCTCTCCCTCTACGACGCCCTGGTCCGCATGGCCCAGGACTTTTCCCTCCGCTATCCCCTGGTCCAGGGCCAAGGCAACTTCGGCTCGATCGACGGCGACCCGGCGGCCGCCAGCCGCTACACCGAGGCCAAGCTCTCCCGCGTCGGCGACGAGATGCTCGCCGACCTCGACAAGGAGACCGTGGACTTCGTCCCCAACTACGACGAGTCCCTGAAGGAGCCCTCGGTCCTCCCCTCGGCCCTGCCGAACCTCCTCGTCAACGGCTCCTCGGGCATCGCGGTCGGCATGGCCACCAACATGGCCCCCCACAACCTCACCGAGATCGCCGAGGCCATCGCCGCCTTCATCGACGAGCCTGAGATCACGGTGGACGGCCTCATGCGGCACGTGCGCGGCCCCGACTTCCCGACGGGTGGCACCATCTTCGGCATGCGCGGCATCCGCGAGGCCTACGTCACGGGCCGCGGCAAGCTCATCGTGCGGGGAAAGTTCGCCATCGAGACCATGAAGGGCGGCCGCGAGCAGATCGTCTTCACGGAAATCCCGTACGCGGTAAATAAAACCACCCTCATCACGAGGATCGCGGACCTCATCCGGGACAAGGTCCTCGACGGGGTCTCCGACCTCCGCGACGAGTCCGACCGCGAGGGCCTCCGCATCGTCCTCGAGCTCAAGAAGGGCGCCGTCCCCAAGCTCGTCCTGAACCGCCTCTTCGCCCACACGCCCCTGCAGACGAGTTTCGGCGTCATCAACATGGCCATCGTCGAGGGCAGGCCCAAGCTCCTCGGCCTCAAGGAGCTCGTCGGGCACTTTGTGAAGCACCGCGTCGAGGTCGTCACCCGGCGCTGCCGCTACGAACTCCGCAAGGCCGAGGAGAAGGCCCATATCCTCCGCGGCCTCGTCATCGCCCTCGCCAACATCGACGAGGTCGTGCAGATCATCAAGTCCTCGCGCGACACCGACCTGGCCAAGAAGCGCCTGTGCGAACGCTTCGGCCTCGACGACATCCAGGCCCAGGCCATCGTCGACCTCCGCTTGGGGAGGCTCACCAGCCTCGAGATCGAGAAGATCGAGGCCGAGCTCGCCGAGACCGAGGCGCGGATCGCCTACCTCAAGGACCTCCTCTCGAGCGAGGCCAAGATCCGCGCCGTCGTTAAGTCCGAGACTCTCGACATCGCCAAGCGCTACGGCGACAAGCGCCGCACCGAGATCGTGGCCGACGAGGTCGAGCAGATCAACATCGAGGACCTCATCAAGCCCGAGGAGATGG
>CAYNPQ010000115.1:0-11222 GCA_964399065.1 uncultured Treponemataceae bacterium
CCGGCGAGCAGGGCGAGCGAGGCGAGGGCGGCGGCGGCGAGCGCGAGGCGCCTCGAGCCCTGGGATTTGTCGCGAATCATCGGATCCTCCTTGGAGATCTATGTGTTCATCTCAATCGACGACGAGCTCGAGACCGACGCGGAGGCGGGCCCCGGGCATGGGATAGCCCTCGACGACCTCGTACTCCTCGCCGAGGGCGTTGTCGAGCGCGACATATGTCGCATAACGCTCCGAAATCCGGAGCCGCGCGACGCAGTCGAGGGTGAAGTAGGCCGGGAGCGCGGCGGCGTTGGCCAGCTTGAGGTAGCGCTTGCCGACGTAGCGCGCGGTCGCGGACCAGGAGAGGCGCGCGCCCGAGCGGGCGAGCGTCGCGTTGAGCGAATGCAGCGGCGTCATGGGAAGGCGGCGGTCGTCCGCGAGGGAGAGGCCGCCCGAGAGGGCCGTCGAGCGCAGGTAGGCGTAGTTCGCGTCGACGGACCAGCCGGGGGCCGGCTCGGCGCGCAGCTCGAGCTCGAGGCCCGGGTACAGGGCCGCCCCGTAGTTGCTCGGCCTCCAGACCGAGTCGGCGCCGGGCTGCCAGAGGATCACGTCCCTCGAGTAGCGGACGTAGGCCGAGGCGGAGCCGGAGAGCCCGGGCCGCCGCCGCTCGAAGGAGAGCCCCGCCTCGTAGGCCGTCTCGGGCACGAGGCCGGGGTTGCCCTCGGTCCCCGCGCCCGCGGGCCAGTGGAGATCCTGCAGGGTCGGCACGCGATAGGCGCGCGAGAGGGCGAGCTTCAGCGAGTCGGACTCCGAGAGCCGCAGGGCGGCCCCGAGCTGGCCCGCGAGGCCGCCGAGGGGCGAGCGCGAGGAGAAGTCCGAGTACCAGTCGTAGCGGAGCGAGGGCCTGAAGGACAGGGCGCCCGAGCCGAAGGCGGGCTCGACGAAGGCCGCCGCGGTCCAGCGCAGTCGGTCGCCCACCGCGTCGCTCGCGGCCCGCGCGAGCGAGGCCGAGGCGCCGTAGGCGACCGCCGCGGCGTCCGAGGCGAGGTAGCGTTGCGCGAAATCGAGGGAGGCCGAGGCCAGGTCGTGGAGCCCGTCCCCCGAGCCGTCGCCGCCGTCGGAGTAGTCGATGCGCGTCCAGGAAAGGCGCGTCGCGAGGTCGATCGAGGCGAGATCGGAGAACGAGGTCTCGGCCGCATAACGCGCCGTGAGGACGGCGCCCGTGTCGGCCTCGGAGGCCGCGGGGGTGGGCGCCGACTCGGGGCCGGGCACGCCCTTCCGCGCGAGGCTGCCGGAGAGGCCGGCGGCGAGAGTGCCGGCGAGGAGGGGCAGCTCGAGGCCGGCCGAGGCCTCGCCGCCGAGGAAGCCGGCGTTCTCGAGGCCGCGGCGGGCCGCGCTGGAATCGCTGTAGGTGTAGGCGTTGGCGGCCCGCGACAGGGAGCCGCCGAGGCGGAGGACCGCGTCGCCCAAGGCGGGCGAGGCGGAGAGGGAGAGCCGCTGCGAGTCGACGAGGTCGAGGGGGTCGGCGCCCGCCTCGCGCACCTTGCCGACGCCGAAGCCGAGGACGCGCGCCTCGGGAAGGTAGCTCCCGTTCTCGACGCGCAGGACGAGGGGGGAGGCGCCGGCCTTGGTGATCACGTTCACGACTCCGCCCACCGCGTCGCCGCCGTAGAGCGCGCTGCCGCCGCCGCGCATCACCTCGATCCGCTCGATCCGCTCGGCCGGGATCGACGAGAGGTCGACGAGGCCGGAGAAGGCGTCGTTGACGCGCTGCCCGTCGACGAGGACGAGGACCTGGTTCGTCGTCGAGCCGCGCAGGGAAGGGGATTTCTTCGCGCCCTCGGGCCCGACGTCGGAGAGGGAGAGGCTCGAGGCCGTGCGCAGGGCCTCCGCCACGCTGAGGGCGGCCCGCGCCTCCATCTCGTCGGCGCCGACCGTCCACACCGAGGCCGGCGCGTCGGCCGCGCGCTCGGGGATGCGCGTCGCGGTCACGGCGACCTCGCCGAGATCGCCGGGCTCGGGGGACGCGGCGGGCTGCGCGGCGAGGTCGAGGGCGGGAAGCGCGAGGGCCAGCGCGAGGGCTAGGCCGACCTGTCGATGCGGCACCTGCTGCCTCCTCGGGAAACGGATTTCCCTTCGGCGAGGAGGATGCGGCTGTGGAGTATCGCTTGGTGCGCGGCGCGCCCGGAAGGCCGCCTGGGACGATGGTACATGCCCGCTCCTCGAACCCACGAAGGATGATTCGGCTTTCGAGCGGTATCCTGACTCCCGGATCGACTTACTCGCGATGCCTTCTCGCGGAAGCGTCGGCTTCCGCAATGGCTTCGAAGCCCGCGAAGGAGCCTCGTATCGCTTTCATCCCCGGTTACAGTGGCGGGACCGTCGCGGCATCTCACCGCGTTCCTCGCCCGAAAGCCCGGCGCGGATAGTAGTACCCCGCCCCGCCTCCCTTGTCAACCGGAGGCTAGGGGCCCGGCTGCAGCCGGTACGCGATGCGGATCCGGAGGGAGAGGGGGCCGCCGGAATCGTTCGGCGCGGGGAAGACGCTCCGCAGGAGCTCGAGGCCGGCCTTGTCGAGGATGTCGGAGCCCGAGGACTCGGCCACCGAGGCCGAGGCGAGGGAGCCGTCCGCCGCGACGACGAAGGCCGCGACGAGGCTGCCCTCGAGGCCGCGGCGCCTGGCCGCCGGCGGATAGACCAGGGCTGCGGCGAGGCGCTCCGAAATGAGGGCGAGGACGCGGGCCGGCGCCGACTCCGCGGGCGGCGCGGAGGGCGGCGGCTCGGCGGCGGGCGCGGGCGCCTCGGGGACTTCGGCCGCCGGGGCCGGCGCCTTCGGGATGGCAGGCGGCGCGGCGGGAGGCGGCGGGGCCTCCTCCGTCGACGCAATGCGCGACACCGCCTTGAGCTCGTCGAAGTAGACGTAGAGACTGCCGTAGGCCTCCTCGGGGTCGAAGCGCAGTCTGAGGCCCGCCACGCGCAGCCCGGGCGGCGCGAGGTAATGGGGATCGTCCTGGACGATGCCGTAGCCCGCGGCCGGATCGCGGGCAGGCAGGTAGGCCCTCATGGTCCTCCAGCCCGCGAAGTCGAGCTCGCCGAGCCGCAGCTCGCGCTCACGGCCGTAGTAGTCGAGGAGGACGAGGCTGAGCTCGTGGCGGAAGGAGCGGCCGAGGACGCGGAGCGAGATCGAGGCGCAGTCGCCCTCCACGGGGAGGGGACGCGGGGCGAGGAGGAGGAGGGAGGAGGCCGAGCGGCGGAGGAAGTCGACCCGGAGGCCGAGGGCCGAGGGAGGGCCGCCTTCCGTCGCGGCGGCGGGGAAGAGCCTCGCGGTCGCCGCTCCGTCCTCGGCCGCCATCGAGGCGCGCCAGGGCGCCCCGCCGTCGAAGCCCTCGAGGAGGAGTTCCCGCGCGACGGGGAGGCCCGCCTCCTCGGCCCCGTAGAGGCGGTCGCCCCAGGCCCCGCGCGGGTCGGAGGGGGACTGGGCGGCGCAGGCCGCGGCCGCGAGGAGGAGGGCCGCGGCGAGGGCCGCCGCCCGCCGCGGCGCGCGGGCTTTCCGTGCGCGCATCTGCCGAAGGCTTCGTCCGCGGGCTATGAGCGCCAGGAGGCCTCGGCCGAGGCGATGCGCGATGTCAGCTCCTCCGTGGAGGGCCGGGAGGCGAGGAAGTCGATGAAGTCCGCGGACTGGCAAAGGTGGGAGAGGGTGGCGAGGACGCCGAGGTGGCTGCGCGCGTCGGCCGAGAGGATGAGGAAGAGGGCCGACACGGGCTTGCGGTCGAGCGCGTTGTACGAAACCGGCGTCTTGAGGAAGAAGACCGCCACGCGCTGGAGCGCCGGGTCGGAGATGATGGGATTGCGCGGGTGGGGGATGGCCACGCCGTTGCCGATGGCGGTGGGCATGAGGGCCTCGCGCTCGAGCACGGCCGCGAGGAGGCGCTCGCGGTCGACCTCCTTCGGGAGCGCGATGGCGCGGACCGCCTCCTTGAGGGCCTCCGTCGGCCCCGATCCTCCGATGTTGTAGTAGACTCCGCCGCGGCGGATGAGGTCGGCGAGCGAGGCGGTCGAGGGCATCCTGGTATCCTCCGCCTTCGAGTATGGTCGCCCGGGGCCGCTTCGGGCAAGGCCCGGCGCGTAATTAAAAAGAAAGCATTTCGCATGGCACGGGACGGGGCAAGCGACTACTAATGAAGTATGAAGCGTCTCCTGCCCTGCCTTCTCCTGGCGGCGGCGCTCGCGAAGGCCGGCGCGCAAGCCTCGGCCGGCGTCGCCGGGGAGAGCGGCTCCGCGCCCGGCGGCGCTCTCGCGGAGGCCCTCGGGCGGGCCCTCGCCCTCGACCCCGTCTACGCCCAGCGACTCGCCGAGGAGCATAAGGCCGCCGCGAGCCTCGCCGCGGTCGCATCTCCTTCGCCCCTGAAGCTCTCCGCCACGAGCGGGGCCGGCAGGCTGAGCCTGCCCGCGCGCGGCGATCCCTCCCTCGTCCTCCAGCCTTCCCTCGGCGTCGAGCTCTCCGAGCCCTGGGAGACGAGCGCCTCGCTCGGCGTCTACGGCTCGATCGACCTCGCCGATCCCGCCGCCTCGACCTTCAAGCCCTCGCTGAGCCTGTCGCAGCCCCTGTCGCGCCTCATCTGGGGACCGGCGCCCGACGCGTCGAGGGCCAAGCTCGAAGACGCCGTCGTCGAGGCCGTGGAGGCCGTCGCGCGCCGCGAGTCGGATCTCCTCCTCGAGCTCTGCTCGGACATCCGCGCCGCGCGGAGCGCCGAGTACGCGACCGCCCAGGCGCGCTTCGACCGGGACGCCGCGCGCCTCGCCCTCGAGCGGGCGCGGGCCCTCGGCGGCTACGCCGAGTCAGCCGCCGCGATGGCCAAGCTGCGGCTCGACCTGGCGGCGGCGGAGTCGACGCTCGCCTCGGCGACGCGGACCGAAGCCTTCCGCAAGGACGAGTTGGCCCGCCTCGTCGGCGCGGCCCTCGAGCCCCTGCCCGAGCCCGCGGATCCCGGCGAGGTCGCGGTGCCGGGCCCCGAGGCGGCCCGAGGCTCCCTCGCCGCCCTGGCCGCGCGGCGGGCCCGCGACCTCGCCCTCGTCGGCTACCAGGCGGACTACGGCCCGCCCGCCAAGAGCCTCACGGCCTCCCTGAGCGCTTCGTCGGCGGCCACGGACTACGGCTCCGGCGCCTGGGACTACGCGGGCAGGCTCGGCTTCGAGCGCGGCGACCTCGCCCTGACGGTCGGGGGAGGCACGGTGACGACGCGCGGGGACGGATCGCGGATCCCCTACGCGACCTTCCGCGCGGACTGGAAGCCGGACAACGCCGCCGCGAAGGCGAGCGGGAAGGCGGCGGCGGAAGCCTCGCTCGAGGCCCAGGCCCGCGCCGCCGAGGCGGCGCTCGCGGGGGCCGAGGCCCAGCTCCGGGACTTCGCCCGGCAGGCCCGCGAGCTCGCGGAGGCGGTGTCCCTCGAGTCGGCGAAGCGGGCCTACGCGGCCGCCCTCCTCGACGAGAAGACGCGCGCCCGGGCGGCGGGCCTCGCCGACGACGCGGAGGTCGATTCGGCGCGTTGGGCGAACGAGAAGCTGGATTTCGAGGCCGGCCTGGCCATCTGGGACCGGGTCATCCTCTCGCTGAAGGTGGCGGCGATGTTCCCGAGGGAGGGCGCGCGATGAGCGAAAGAAAGGCCGGGCCCCGGCGAGGGGCCGGGAAGGCGGCGATCGTCGCGGCCGCGGTCGTCGCGGCCGCGTCGCTCGGCTTCGCGGCGCTGCGCCTGCCGGCGCTCAGGGCGGCCCTCGGCCTCCGCGCGCGGCCGGGCGCGGCCGTCGCGGCGGAAGGCGCTCCCGCGACGGGGACCGCGGCGCCCGCGGGCGTAGGGGAGGCAGCCGCGGGCAGGGCCGGGACGGCGAACGCCGCCGGCGCGGCGGGCGCGTTCAGCGCGGGCGTGGAGCGCATCGTCGAAGCCGTAGCCGCGACCGCGACGGGCTCGATCGAGTCCACCGGCAACCTCGAGGCCGCGCGCGTCGCCGACCTCTCCTTCCGTTCCGCCGGCATCGTCGCCGCGATCGAGGTCGAGGTCGGCTCGCGGGTCGCCGCCGGAGCCCCCCTCGCATCCCTCGACGACCGCGAGGCCCGCTACCGCCTCGCGGACGCGGAGCTCCGCCTCCAGTCGGCCCGGGTCTCGGGCAACCAGAAACAGGCCGAGCTCATCGCCCTCGAGCGCGGGATGCGGGCCGCCGACCTGGAGGACACCGTGCTCCGCGCGCCCTTCGCGGGAGTGGTCAGCGCGGTCGACATCGAAGTCGGCGACTCGGTCGCCGCCTCGACGAAGGCGATCCGCCTCCTCGACCGCTCGAGCCTCAAGGCGGTCCTCGACATCGACGAGATCGACCTGCCGCAGATCAAGATCGGCCAACGCGTCGTCTTCACCCTCGACGCCTTCCCGAAGCGCGAGTACTTAGGCCGCGTCTCGCTGATACCGCAGGAAGGCACCGTGACCAACCAGGGCCTCGCGGTCTTCGGGGTCGAGGCGACGATCCCGGCGCCTCCGACCGAGCTCAGGCCGGGCTACTCCTTTGTGGCGACCATCGAGCCGGCGGCGGCCATGAGCGCCGTGCTCATCCCCTCCACCGCCCTCGTCGAGCGCAACGGGAGCATGTACGTCGTCGTCTGGAAGGGCGAGGGCCGGGCGCCGGAGCGGCGCAAGGTCGCCGCGACCCGGAAGGATGACGGGAACGCCGAGGTGACGGAGGGCCTCGAGGTCGGCGAGAAGGTCGCGATCCCGAAGGCCGAAGCCTCCGCCCAGGGAGGCTTCAACTTCCGCATACCGGGCATCGGCGGGCCGCCGCCCGGCGGGCAGCAGCAGGGGAACCGCGCCGGCGCCGTTCGGTCGCGCAACGCGTCGCCCGCCGCGCCCGCGTCGGGCGGGGGCCAGGGCGGCGGGGGCAGGCCGTGAGGCGCCGCGTCGCCGGGCCCGCCGACGGGGGCTGGAAGGGCCCCGTCGTGATCGCCGAGGACCTCGAGCGGACCTACCGCGTCGGCGACGAGGAGATCCGCGCCCTCCGCGGCCTGCGCTTCTCCATCGAGGCCGGCGAGATGACGGCGATCATGGGCCCCTCGGGCTCGGGCAAGTCGACCCTCATGCACCTCCTCGGCTGCCTCGACAGCCCGACCGCGGGACGCATCCTCATCGACGGGGTCGAGGCCCAGGGCATGGGCCAGGCCGAGCTCGCGCGCCTCCGGCGCGAGCGCATCGGCTTCGTATTCCAGAACTTCAACCTCCTGCCGCGCGCGACGATCCTCGAGAACGTCGCCCTGCCCCTGCGTTACGCGGGCGTGGGCGCGCGGGAAAGGACGGCGCGCGCGAGGGAGGCCCTCGAGGCGGTCGGCCTCGGCGACCGCCTCCGGCACCGGCCCTCCCAGCTCTCCGGCGGCCAGCGCCAGCGCGCGGCCATCGCCCGCGCCCTCGTCAACCGCCCCTCCCTCGTCCTCGCGGACGAGCCCACGGGCGCGCTCGACCAGGCCACGGGGCGCGCCATACTCGACCTGTTCCGGGAGATCAACGAGCGCGGCACCACGATCATCGTCGTCACCCACGACCCCCAGGTCGCCGCCTCCTGCCGCCTCACGATACGCCTCAAGGACGGCCTCATCGAGGAGGCGGGCCCCTCGGGGGCCGCCGGGCCCGACGAGGGGGAGGAGTAGCGATGGTCGAGCAGCTGCGGACCGCCCTGCAGAGCCTCGCCGGCAACAAGCTCCGCACCCTCCTGTCCATGGTCGGCATCGTGATCGGCGTGGCGAGCGTCGTGGCGATCACCGCCTTCGGCGAGAGCGCCTCGAAGAACATCCAGGACCAGATCGCGAAGGCCGGGCTCGAGACCATCACCGTCATGATGGGCCGCGACGCGGGGGCCGACGCGCTCCGCCTCTTCACCGAGGATCTCGCGCCGCGCCTCGCCGGGATCGAGGGCGTCCTCGACGCGGTGCCGGTGAACCAGCGGGGCGTCTCCTTCCGCGCGGGCAAGGTCGGCGCGAGCGACCTCATCGTGACCGCGGCCCCCGGCTTCGTGCCCCTCTTCTCGATCAAGGCCGAGGACGGCCGCTTCATCGACGACGCGGACATGGCCGGCCGCCGGGCGGTCGTCGTCCTCGGGACCGAGCTCGCCTCGACCCTCTTCCCCTCGGGAGGCGCGGTCGGGAGCTACGTCCGCGTCCTCGGCCCCTTCCCCCAGCAGCTCCGCGTCGTCGGGGTCCTCGCCGCCCGCAGCGAGGCCATGGGCATGAGCTTCGACTCGACTGCCTTCGTGCCGCGCACGACCTACCTCGCGCGCATCGCGCGGCCGGAGCGCGTGGACCGCTTCGTGATCAGGGCCGACCTGTCGAAGGACGTGGCGGCCACCGCCAAGCGCGTCGAGGCCTTCTTCTCGAAGCTCACGGGCAAGGAGGGGGCGGCGCGCGTCATGTCCCCCTCGACCATCGCCGAGACCATGGAGGGGGTCACCGGCACCCTGGCCGCCTTCCTGACCGGCATCGCCGCCATCTCCCTCGTCGTGGGCGGAATCGGTATAATGAACATCATGCTCGTGTCGGTGACGGAGCGGACCCGGGAGATCGGCATCCGCAAGGCGGTCGGGGCGCCCCCCTCGGCCATCCTCTCGCAATTCCTCATGGAGGCCGTGGTCCTGACGGGGACCGGCGGACTGCTCGGCGTGGCCCTCGGCGTCGGCGTCAGCAAGGCCGTCGTCTCGATCCTCGAATACCCCTTCGCCGTCTCGGCCTGGGCCTGCGCGGCGGCCTGGCTCGTCTCGGCGGCGACCGGCATCTTCTTCGGGCTCTACCCGGCGGCGCGGGCCGCGCGGCTCGATCCCGTGGCCGCCCTGAGCTACGAATGAGCGGAGCCAAGCGGCGCGGCCGCGCCTCGATCCGGCGCACGGTCTCGATCTTCTTCGCGGCCACCCTCCTCATCGCCTTCCTCATGCTGGCGGGCTACGAGTCGGTGATCACGAGCTACTACAGGGGCGAGTCCAACCTCGTGACGCGGATCCTCAACCCGGCGCCCTCGGCAGAGCGCTCGTCGGGCACCACCCTCAAGATCCTGCGCCTCTTCAACGCGGCCCTCCTCTCGGGGCCGGACGGCCCGACGAAGGGCCCCTTCCTCGACGAGGCCGCCACGGTGGCCGTCGACCACGTCATCGTGCTCCGCGTCGGGGAAGGCCTGGCCTTCTCCTCGAAGCCCCTGAGCGACGACCAAAAAGCCCTCCTCCCCGCCTTCGGCGCGCCCGCGCCCCTGCGCTCCCCGCCGCGCCCCTCCCCGCGCCCCGGCGCCGGCGACGAGGCGAAGCCGGCCGTAGGGCCCGAGGACCTGGACCTGCACCTCGACTTCCGCACCGGGACGGGCGAGGCGGCGAGCTTCTTCCTCCTCGACGAGCACGCGCCGCGGCGCCGCTCCTACCCCTTCAGCCGCCAGCTCGCGCTCATCGTCGCCCTAGTCCTCCTCGCGGCCGACGCGGCGGCGGGCATCTTCTTCATGCTCCGGGTCACCGGCCCCCTGCGGAGGGTCGAGGCCGCGGCCCTCGCGATGAGCCGCGGCGACCTCGACACCCCGGTCGAGGGCGGCTACCGCTTCGTCGAGCTCGAGCGCGCCTTCGAGGCCCTCGAGACGATGCGCTCCGAGATCAAGGAGCTCCTCGAGCGCGAGCGCAGGAGCGAGGCCGAGCGCCGCGAGCTCATCGCCAACCTCTCGCACGACCTCCGCACGCCGCTTGCGGCCATCCGCGGCTACGTCGACGGCCTCCGCGAGGGCATCGCGGACACGCCCGAGAAGCGCGACCGCTACATGCGGGTCCTCGGCGACAAGATCCAGGTCCTCGACCGGATGATCGGCGAGATCTTCCTCCTCTCCACCCTCGAGGCCCGCGACACGCCCCCCGAGCTCGCCCTCGTGGACCTGCGCGCCTTCCTCGCGGACTCCGTCGAGGACTTGAGGCTCTCGGCGGCCCCCGGGGACGCCGTCTTCGAGGTCGAGGGCCTCGAAGGGCCGCCCCGCTTCGCCTCGGCCGATCCCACCCAGCTCAGGCGCGTCGTCGAGAACCTCGTCTCCAACTCGATCCGCCACGGGGGCAAGCGCCCCGTCCGCATACGCATCGGACTCGCGGAGCTCCGCGGCGAGAGCGAGATCTTCGTGGAGGACGACGGGAGGGGCATCGCCCCGGAGGATCTCGACCGGGCCTTCGAGCGCTTCTGGAGGGGCGATCCCTCGCGGCGGGGCGGCGGCTTCGGCCTCGGCCTCGCCATCGCGCGCCGCATCGTCGAGGCCCAGGGCGGACGCATCCGCGCGGAGCGCTCGGGCTCCGGCGGCGCTCGCATCCTCATCACGCTGCCGACGGCCGGGGACGGCGCCGTCGCTCCCTCGGAGGCCAGCGCATGAACGCAGTCAACCACGGCGGTCCCGCCAGGGCCCTCGTCGTCGAGGACGACCTCGCCATAGCCGAGCTCGAGCGCGACTACCTCGAGGCCGCCGGCTTCCTCGTGCGGATCGAGAGCCAGGGCGAGCGCGCCCTCGAGCTCCTCCGCGCGGGCGAGGAGCACGACCTCTACCTCGTCGACCTCATGCTCCCCGGCGCGGACGGCTTCACGGTCTGCCGCGAGATCAGGGTCAGGCGCGAGGCGCCGATCATCGTGGTCTCGGCGCGCGAGGGCGACATCGACAAGGTGAGGGCCCTCGGCCTCGGCGCCGACGACTACATGACCAAGCCCTTCAGCCCGGCGGAGCTCGTGGCGCGCGCGAGGGCCCACCTCGAGCGCTACGAGCGGCTCCGCGGCGGCTCCGCGCGGGTCATCATCGCCGGCGACCTCGTCATCGACACCGAGAAGAAGTCCGTGCAGGTCGGAGGAGAGCACATCCAGCTCACCGCGACCGAGTACGCGATCCTCGCCCTCCTCGCGCAGAGCCCCGGCAGGGTCTTCTCGCGCGACGAGATCTTCGAGCGCATCCGCGGCGAGGGCGCCTTCGGCGAGGTGTCGACCGTCACGGTCCACATCCGCCGCCTCCGCGAGAAGATCGAGGCCGACCCCGCCAACCCGACGCGCGTCGAGACGGTCTGGGGCATGGGCTACCGGTTCAGGGCTTGATTCAGAGGATCCGCCGCAACGAGGCGACGGCGCTCTTCCAGAAACCGGCCGAGGGATCGGTCGTCAGCTTCTCGAACTCCTCGGGCGTGTAGACCAGGAGGTCGAGGTCGGGCACGAGGTCGAAGAGCTCCGGATA
>CAYNPQ010000116.1:0-670 GCA_964399065.1 uncultured Treponemataceae bacterium
GGTGTAGCGCGCCGAGACCCAGGCCAGGACCGAGGTCAGGGTCGGGTAGTAGATCGTCGCCATGAACCAGCCGACGAAGTAGCCGTACTTGCTCCCCATGGCCGCCTCGGCGTAGTCCACGATGCCGTTGACCCGCTCGTACTTCGTGGCCATCACCGAGAAGGTGTAGGCGCAGGCGATCATGATGATGCCGCCGACCACCCAGGCCAGGATGCCCAGGGGAAGGTTCCCGCCCGTGGCCGTCAGGATCTTCTCCGCCTTGAAGAAGACGCCGGAGCCGATCACGATCCCCACCACCATCGCGGTGGCGGTCGCCAGACCGTACTTCTTCGTCAAGCCCGATTCCATATGCCTCTCCCTTCCCGCCGCGTCGCCAAAGGGGGTCTGTCCCCCGGGGGCCGGGGTCTGTCCCCGCCTACAGGGGGTCTGTCCCCGCGCCGTCGCGGCCTTCGCTGCGTCCTCACGATGTACATGGGAAGCTCGCCAGTGGGCACCCCGAGGGGGTGTCGGGAAGGCATCGTAGCGCAAAATGTTTCTTTGGAGAAGTACCCGCCATGCGCGGCTACTCGAATTAGCTATTTTATAAAATGAAATACGAGGTGCGGGGGGGGGAAAAAAAGGGGGGGCATTGAAACCCCCCCCCCCCCCCCGAAAACAAAACAAAAACCCA
>CAYNPQ010000116.1:680-6018 GCA_964399065.1 uncultured Treponemataceae bacterium
CCCCCCCTGGGGCGCTTACTCTATTTCGATATTTAATAAATTCAACACGTCGGTGGGGGGGCACAACCCTCGGGGTACGGTTCCCCCCCCCGCGCCCCCCGTTTCCAAGCATCGAATGCCCATGCTCGACCTATGCGTATCGTGGCTCCGATCGCTCGCCTTCGCCGTGACCCAGGGCCTCAATTCGCGCTTCGCGGGGCGCAAGCCGGCCGTGATCCTCATCGGCTTCGGCCCCTACCTCCTGACCTACGCCCTTTTCGGCGGGCTCATGAGCTCCGCCATGTCACGGGAGACGCGATCTGCCAAGAGAAGCCGAAGCGGTCGACGACCCAGGCGTAGCGCCCGCTGAAGGGATACTCGCCCAAGGGCATGAGCTCGCTCCCCCCGGCGCCGAGAAGGGCCGCGAGGCGGTCCACCTCCTCCCGCTCCCCGCAGGCGACGAGGAAGGAGACCGAGGGATTGAACTTCACGTGGGGTCCCGCCTCGAGGAGGATCCTCTCACGGTCGGGAAGGACGTGGTCGATGGTCTCGACGTCGCCCGAAGGCGTGCCCTCGATCCGCGAGCGGGAGGCGACGCGGCCTTCCGGGAAGGCCTCGAGGTACAGCTCGACCGCCTGAGCGGCGTCGCGCTCTAACCAGAGATGGGGCCGATCTTCTGCATCGGCCTGTCCTCTTCGCGTCGAAGTTGAGTCTGCAGGGCCATTTCAAGGCCAAAATCGGAGCACGCAGACATCGTAGTTGCTTGTGGTGGCATTGTAGTAATAGCCACCTACCACATACTTACCGTCGCTCGGCTGGATTGTAAGCGCGGTCCCGTAATCCATGTACCCGTTGACATCGACGACCGAGATCCCGTCGCTGTGCGCGTCATCATGGAAATCGGGATCCAGGACACCGCCTGAGGTGTACCGGATGAGCGCGACATCGAGATAAAGGCCAACGGCGGAAGACCCAGCGACCACGATTGCCCCGTTCGACTGGATGCAGATGGCCTTAGCTTGCTCTCCTTCCGCTATTGGCGTTCTCACAAGACCGCTCGAGCCGAAATTGGTATCGAGGGCTCCAAGGGTGGTGTAGCGGGCCAAGGCGATATCGTCGTTCGTGCCATTGGATGAGTAGCCGGCGAGGACGATGTAACCATTCGCCTGCACTGAGACGGATAAGGCCTTGTCATTGTAGTTTTTCCCGGCGTTGAAGTCGGTGGTCGTCTTGCCGGTCGAGCCAAAGAGCGCAAGGGAGCCGGCCGAGGTGTACTTGGCTACGGCGAAGTCAAAATCCGTCCCGTCCGAGGCGTACCCGCCGAGCACGATGCTTCCGTCGCCGCCGATGCCGACGCCGTTCGCCTGGTCCTCGCCACCGCCTATCGGGGTGACGACCTTGCCCCCGCTCCCGAAGCCGGTATCGAGCGCCCCCGCACTCGTATACCTGACGAGGGCGAAATCGAGACTCGTGCCGTTGTTGGACATGCCTCCGGCGATGATCTTCCCGTCCGACTGTATGGCGACTCCATGGGCGATATCGGCGGTCGAAACGCCGATCGTGGTGATGGCCACCCCGCCCGTCCCGAAAGTCGGGTCGAGAGCCCCGGCAGTCGTGTAGCGGGCGACGAAGAAGTCGGCGTCGCTCGCGTTCATGCACTGGCCGGCGATGACGATCTTGTCGTCCGCGGGCTGGATGGCAACGGCGTTCGCGGCGCAGTCGCCGACGCCGATCGAGGTCCTCACGACGCCACCCGTGCCGAAGGTCGGATCCAACACGCCCGACGAGAGGTATCCGATCAAGGCGACATTCCAGTAAGAACCGTTCGTGTAGAAGCCGCAAGCCACGATTCGGCCCGAGGATTGGACGGCGATCCCGTTGATTTGGTCCGTGCCGGCGCTCAGGGTCGTCTTCGCAATTCCCCCTGAACCGAAGGCGGCGTCGAGAGTACCGGCCCGAACTATAAGCACGGCGCAGGATGCTGCCGAAGACGGGTTGCCAGCGGCGTCGACGGCTACTACGCCCAGCGAATGACTTCCGAGCGGGAGGGCCGTGGCCGGCGTGTACGAGGTTGTCGATGAACCCACACTCGTCCATGCGCCCGAATCCAACTGGTACCTGAAGGATGCGGTACCGGAGGGAGTGCTCCAAGACCAGCTCGGCGTAGTGTCGTTCGTAGGCGTGGAGGCAGTCACGGTCGGGGAGGCCGGGGGTGTCACGTCCACCAGGATGGCCTTTGTTCCCGACCCGCCGGTGTTCACCGACCAATTGCCTGCGGCGTCGACGGCCTGGACATACAAGGTGTGACTGGCTTCGGTCAAGGCGGCGCTGGGCGTATACGAAGTCGAGGATATGCCGACCTGGACCCAGACTCCGGAATCCAGTTTGTAGCGGAACCCGACAGTGTCCGCGGACGTCGTCCAAGACCAGGTAGGTGTAGTGTCGTTGGTCGGGCTCGTGCCCGACACGCCCGGTGCCCCGGGCGCCGTCACGTCGACAATGATCGCCTTGCTTCCCTGGCCACCGCTATTCGAGGACCAGTTCCCGGCCGCGTCTCGGGCTTGGACTTCGAGGATATGCGTTGCCTCGGGCAACGCGGAGCCGGGCGTAAAGGATACAGTGGAGAGGCTTGCGGCATTCCAGGATCCAGAATTCAAGCGATATTGAAACCCTGTCGCGTCCGCAGGCGCTGTCCATGACCAGGTCGGGGTCGTATCGTTCGTCGGGCTGGCTCCGGAAACCGTCGGGCTCGTTGGCGGGGTCAAGTCCACGACTATCGCAAGGCTTGCAGGGGCGGAGACATTGCCGGCCGAGTCCACAACCTCGGCATACAGCGTATGAGGGGATTCTGAAAGCGAGAAACTCGGGCAGAAGTAACTCGAGGCCGGCCAAGGCACCGAATACCACTGTCCTGAGTCGAGCTTGTAGCGTACCGCTACGCTGTCGTCCGAGGCTTGCCAGGACCAAGTCGGCGTAGTGTTGTTGGTCGGAGTCGTCCCGGAGAGCGAAGGAGGTGGAGGCGCGGTCAGGTCGACGACGATCTGCCGCGAGCCGACAGCCGAGACGTTTCCCGCGAGGTCTATCGCGCGCAGTTCCAGCAGATGCGTCCCCTCGGTCAAGACCGCTTCGGGCGCCCAGCTGGGATTCTCCAATCCGGAGATCGCGACCCAAGCCTGTCCGTCCAGACGACGTTGCATCGCCACCGCGGTCGCCGGGACGGTCCAGGACCAAGCGGGCATGGGCGAGGAGGATGGGGATGCCCCGGATACCGAGGGAGCAGACGGAGGAGTCACGTCGATCTCAACAAGCCTCACACCGCTCGGGGACCAGGATCCCGCGGCGTTTCGGGCTTGGACATACAAGGTGTGAAGCCCCTCCGAAAGGTCGGCTGAAGGAGCCCAAGTTCCTCCTGAGGCCGAAGGGAGACTTGTCCAAGCCCCCAATTCGCCATCGAGCTGGCACCGCGCCTCCACAGTCCCCGCGGGAGATACCCAACTCCACGAGGGACGAAGGACTTTAGTCGGAGAATCGCCGGAGACCGTCGGAGCGTCCGGCAACTTCGTGTCGATTATGAGAGTCGAGCTTCCACTCGCCGACCAATTGCCAGCGAGGTCGCCAGCTTGCACATACAGGATATGGCTCCCCGCCGTCAGCGAGGAAGTCGGCGCGTAGGAAGTCGTCAGAGGATCGCCCCGGAGATCGATCCATGGCCCATCTTCCCCATCCACCTGGCAGCGCAGCCGGAAGGTCGATGAAGGGATGGTCCATTGCCATAAGGGCGTCGTATCATTCGTCGGCGTCGGCCCGGAGACGACGGGCGCCAAGGGAGGGGTCAGGTCAATCTCGATGGACTTCGACGCGACGATCGACCAGTTCCCCGCGAGATCGCGCGCCTGTGCATACAGTAAGTGCGTACCTTCGGATAATCCGGTCGCAGGCGTCCAGACGGCTGACGAGGAACCGCTCGATTCAAGCCAGCCCGTGGCCGATTGGGCATCCACCTGGCATCGCCACGCTGACGCGTCGGCGGGCAGCGCGATGGACCAGGAAGGTAGTATCGCGTTCGTCGGCGACGCGGCGGAGAGCATGGGCGGCTCGGGGGGGCTCAGGTCGATCCGGATGACGCGGGTACCGCTCGGCGACCAGTCCGACAGTTCGTTTTGCGCCTGGATGTAAAGTATGTGCTCGCCCTCCGCGAGGCCGCCGGCCGGCGAGAAGCCGGTCACGTCGGTGCCGATCACGGTCCAAATTCCGGTCTCGGAGTCGATCTGGAATCGCAGGGCGACCGCGCCGCTGGGCACGGTCCATCGCCATTCGGGGCGCGCAGAGTTGGTGGGGGACTCCCCCGAAACGATCGGGACTCCTGGCGCATCGATACTCACGACAAAGAGTGAGGCGGAAGAATACGCTCCTTTGATCCCATCCGGGTCGACGGCCCGGACGCGCCAGTAATACGTCGAACCTGATTCCAGTAACTTGCCGGTCGAGCCTGGAAAGGCCTCCTCAGGATAGGTCGAGGACCCCGATATCACTCCATTCGCGAAGGTCGGATCGGGACTGACTTCGAGGTCGTAGGAGATGGCGCCTGCGACCGTCCCCCATGAGAAAGTCGGCGCGAGCGTGGCCACCGTCCCATCGTTCGCCGGCTCACGAAGAAGCGGTGATGGAAGTCGGGCACGGGCACGCACGATGTAGGTCCTCACACTGGCGTCGGCGGCTCTGACTTCATATGCCAAGTCTCCCGAAGCGAAATCGTTCGCTGTGACGCCGGAGACCTGGCTGACTCCTCCCACACTCACTGCGAGGCCGTCAGCCACGGAGAATGTCGCGATCAGGTTTGTTGTGCCGGCCCCCGCGGGCAGGATTGCTAATATACGGTTCGCGGCTTGGTCAATCTGGACCTCGAGACCGACGATCGCTGGAAAGGTGAATGCTGTTACTGTTTTTTCCGCCTGGCCCGCCTTGTACTCCTCGATCCGCTTTCGCGCCTTCGAGACGAGGGGATTCTCGCAGGAGACTGAGGTCCACAGGCAAACAAGCAGGATGGATGCTCGTGCCATGACGCGTCGCAAGCAGCATCTAGTCTTCATAAATACCCCCAATCGACCGACACTCCAAGTTTTGGAGATTCGGCAAGAGGCGGCTCGCTCACCACAGGCTGGTAGCTAGTAATTATTAACATGTACTATATCTCACACACCAACCATGTCAAGAATATGGATACCGCCAGCGAACTAGGATGCTCCAGGCAATCTTACCCTACCCGGGCCTACAGCTCCTTCTCCATGTACACCGCCCCCTCGAGGGGATTGTAGACGTAGCTCCCGATCTCGCGGAAACCGCAGGAGCGGTAGAGGCC
>CAYNPQ010000116.1:6118-10899 GCA_964399065.1 uncultured Treponemataceae bacterium
ACGCCGAGGGAGCGGACGTACTCCGCGACCAGGGCCCGGGCCGCGGGAACCTCGGACTCGGCCAGGCGGGAGATCTCGACCTCGTCGCCCATGCCGGCTAGAGCTCCCCTTTCCGGATACGCTCCTCGACCTCCCCGGCCAGGCCCTTCGCCCTGAGGTAGCTGCCGTATTTCGCGTCGGACTTGAGCTCGTGCGCGCAGAACCAGTTCTCGAGGTAATCCAGGGTCTCCCGGGGCACGTTGTTCGCCCTCACGTTCTCCTTGACCTTCAAGCTCCGGATCATCTCGATGAACTCGCGGTGCTGCGTCTCGTGATCGTGCTCATCAGCGAAGCCGTAGCGGTGGAGCAGTCTCTCCTCGAGCGAGAAATGGTAGTTCGCGTAATCCACGAGGTCGTCCAGCACCTCGTCGATGATGCAGTCCTCCCGGGAATCCCGGATGGCCTGCACGAGCTCGTCGACCAGCTCTATGATTTTCTTGTGCTGTATGTCTATCGCCATGATCCCGATGGAATAGTCGTCGCACCACTCGAATATGCCCATTCCGAAGCCTCCACGATGAGCATAATGCGCCGGCGACGCGTTGGCGATGGGGGCGCGCGCCTGCGTGCTATAATCCCCTGCCATGAAGACCATCGGGATCATCGGCGGGAGCGGGCTGGACGACCCGCGCATCCTCGAGGACGCGCGCGACGAGGACGTGGCCACGGCCTACGGCCCGCCCTCCTCGCCCCTGAAGCGGGGCAGGATCGGCGGGGTCGAGGTGCTACTCCTCGCCCGGCACGGGAGGCGGCACACGATCCCGCCCTCGGAGGTGAACTACCGCGCGAACATCCGCGCCCTCGCCGAAGCGGGCTGCGGCGCCATCCTCGCCACCACCGCGGCCGGCTCCCTCCGCGAGGAGATCCGGCGCGGCGACTTCGTGGTCCTCGACCAGTTCATCGACTTCACGCGCAAGCGGCCGGTCACCTACCACGAGAGCTTCGAGCCGGGCAGGCCCGAGCACGCGCCCATGGCCGACCCCTTCTCCGAACCCCTCAGGCAGGCCCTCATCGCCGCCTGCGAGCGGCTCGGCTACCCCTTCCACCCGCGGGGCACCGTCGTGACCATCGAGGGCCCGCGCTTCTCCACCCGCGCCGAGTCGCGCATGTTCCGCCTCTGGGGCGCCGACGTGATCAACATGTCCATCGCCCCCGAGGCCATCCTCGCCAACGAGGCGCGCGTCCCCTACGCGGCCGTCGCGATGAGCACCGACTACGACTCGTGGAAGGAGGACGAGGCCCCGGTGAGCTGGGAGGAGGTCCTGAAGGTCTTCTCCTCGAACGCCGAGCGCGTCACGCGACTCCTCGTCGAAGCGGCGCCGGCGGCGGCCTCGATCGGCTGACGCGGCGGTCCGGATGAAACGCGCGCGCCCCTCGAGGGCGGGGCGGCTCGCCGGCGCCGCGCTCGCGGCCGCGCTCCTGGCCGGCTGCGGCGGGGGGCCCGAGACGGAGCTCGCGGAGCTCGGCCTCAGGCGGGTCCGGATCGCGTCGGCGAGCGACGACCACGGCGGCTTCCACGGCGACGGGCTCGAGGCGGTCGCGGCCAGGATCGAGGGCGGGGTCGAGGGACTGTCCCGCAAGCCCGGCTGGCGCCCCTCTCCCCTTCCGCCCGGTCTCGCGCGCGAGCTCTTCGGCGGGACCGAGCCGGGCACGGGCCGCGTCCTCGGGGGATCGCTGTCGCGCAACGCGCTGGCCGCGGAGGCGGCGCAGGCGGCGGTCGCGGGCGGCCTCTTCTACTTCGCGAACATGCAGGCCTCCGGCCCCGGCCGCCACGACATCGACGCCTTCGTCCTCGCCGACAAGAGCTCGTGCAACCTCGTCCTCTGCGTCGTCGACGCGACCGGCCGAGCCTGCTGGTACTTCAGGCTCGACACCTGAACGAGGGCGCCTGGGGCCCGGGCGATCCCGCGCGCGGGCGCGGCGCGGGATCGCCCGGCGCTATCGAATCTCCTCGATGGCGAGGGGCGTCTTCGACATCCACTCGCAATCCCCCGCGTTGATGCGGATGACATTCTCGTAGCGGAAGCCGACCTCGTCGTCGGGCGAGGCGTACTGCATGGCGCAGATGAGCATCTCGCCCTCGGCGTAGACGTGGTCGGGATCCGTCCAGTAGGGGAAGGGCCCGTCGTTCCGCGCGCCGATGCGCCACTCGTCGCCCCACATGCCGATGCCGTGCTCGCAGCCCGGGTAGCAGTAGTCGGCGCAGCCGAGGGCCTCGGCGCGGCCCATCATGATCGAAGCCATGTCCGAGGGCGTGCGCCCGGCGCGGTAGGCCCTGAGCACGGTGTCGACCAGGTCGACGAAGTTGTCCGCGTGGCGGCGCAGGACGGGCGTCGTCGGCCCGATGAGGTAGTTGTGCGAGTAGTCGCCCATGCAGAGCTTGAAGAGGGAGTGGAAGTCGAGCATCAGGGGGTCGCCCGCGCGGAAGGCGCGGTCGGTCGGGGGCGTGCAGGCGCCGAGCGCGGTGCGGTAGCCCGAGGAGATCTCGTTCAGGCCCGCGAAGTTCCACTCGGAGACGGAGCCCGCGCGGCGCATCGCGAGGGCGCCGATGCCCGCGATCTCGGTCTCCGTCATGCCCTTCCAGCCCCCGTTCTCGAGGGCCTCGCGGGCCGCCTTCTGGCCGGCGTCCACCATGAGCGAGGCCTTGCGGAAGCGCTCGACGACGCCCGGCTCCTTGATGAGCTGGAGCCCGTCGACGAGCTCGTGGGCGTTGACCAGCTCGAAGCCGGGCAGGGCGGCCTCGAGGGCGTCCCACTCGTACTTCGTGAGGTTGCCTTCGGGCGTGTACACCGAGAGGCCGGTCTCGAGGCCGAGGCGGCCCTTCCCGAGTCCGAGCTCCTCGACGACGAAGGCCTGGAGGACGGAGACCTGGTCCTGCCCGCCCATCGGGGCGTAGGCCCGGACGTTGTCCCGGGGGAGCCAGGTCTCGTCGGCCAGGCGGGTCGAGTCCACGATGAAGGTGAAGACGACGGGGTCGCCCGAGGCGGGCACGACGAGGTAGGACCTCCAGGGGCAGAAGGCGTCGAGGACCCAGGACAGGGTCCGCGGCCGCGAGCCGACGTAGGCGTCGAGGCCGCGATCGCGCATCGCGGCCTGGAGCTCGCGCACGCGGGCGCGGTTGTCGACGTAGTAGGGGCTCGAGGGATCGTTCTCGTAGGACATGGGGCCCCCTAGTACTCGGCCGGGATGGTCGCGAGGACCTTGTTGATGCGGTCCGCGAGGGGCGCCAGCCTCAGCGCCTTGGCCATGTTGCCCTTGAGCCTGAGCTTGCCGGTCATGAGTGCCTTCTGGGCGCCGAGCTCCCCCCGGGAGATGGCCGCCAGCGTCGCATAACTTCCCACGATGCGGAACTCGGCCTCGGGGGCCTCGCCCTCGCCCGTGTCGAAGCGGGCCAGCCGCCCCTCCTCGCAGCGCACGAAGAGCCAGCGGGCCTTGCCGTCCGGGCAGGCCTCGTAGATGTCGGCCATCGAGGTCGTGATCCCGTTCATCTTCCCGGGATCGAGGGCGGCCTCGAGGCGCCGGCGCGCCTCGGCCGTCCATTCCGCGTCCAGGTACTTGAAGGTTGCAGCCATCGCGAGTGCCTCCTGTCAGTGGCGGACGACGAGTCCGTCGAGCACGAGATCGAGGCCCTTCTCGAAGAGGGCGGTCTCCCCCTCCTCGCCGGCCACGTATGCTTTCTGTATGAAGAGGACGTAGAGCGAGAAGATCACCCGGGCCGCGGCGCGCTCCTCGCCCCGGCCCGAGAAGACGCCGGCCTCCACCCCCTCCTTGATGAGGGACTCGAGGAGATCGACCGAGCTTCGATTGATGTCGGAGAAAGGATCGTCGGCCTCGAAGAGGGGGAAGAGGCCCGGATCCGCCGCGAGGATGCGCCTGAGCCGCGGCTCCTCCGCCAGGTACAAGAAGGCCCGGCGGCACGCCGTCCTGAACCTGGCCACGGGCTCCGCCTCGTCCGCGATCGCCCGGGCGACCGCCTCCTGCCAGAGCCTGAAAGCGCGGGCCACCGCCTTCCGGTACAGATCGCGCTTGTCCGTCGCGTAGCGGTAGAGGGCGGCCGCCGACATGCCGAGCCGGAGCGCGATGTCCTCGACCGAAGTCTTCTTGAAGCCGTATTCCGCGAAAAGGTCGAGGGCGGATTCGAGGACCTCGGCTTCCCGCCGATCGCGTTTTCGTGAATTTGTTATGTTTTCATTCACTTTTTTAATATATCATACTATTCCTGCCTGTCAAGGCAAACAGTCCAAGGCCTCCCGACTCGCCGGTTAGCAAACCATTCTCGAAGTCGGAGATGAAGCGGACAGCCCTTCGCCTTAGGCGGTCACCCGGGCTTGCGGCAGTCGAAAGCCTTTCCGTGTTCCCGGGGGAGAGGCCGGAACCGGCACTGTCGGGGAGAAGGCGATCTATGCTGATAGCGGGAGCCCCGATCGGTGATGCCCTGGCTTGAAAAATCCCGCTCGGCGCTATGAACGAGACTCGATACAAACGCATCATTCGGGAACATCCAGCCTGGCGAATGCGATGGATCCAGCGGATTCACCACAGCGCCATCTCTCCGCGATCACCGCGGCGGGTAAATGGCACAGTCACTCTTTCGAATGACTGCCTTTTCTCCCGACGGACTCGCCCTTCGAGTCCGCGATGTCCGAAAGGCGCATCCCGAAGAAGCGCTACGGCAATAAAAAAAAGCAGTCACTCTTTCGAATGACTGCCTTTCGATTCAACGGACTCGCCCTACGCTCGGC
>CAYNPQ010000117.1:0-10663 GCA_964399065.1 uncultured Treponemataceae bacterium
CCGCCCAAGGAGGACTGCTGGATGGCCAAGGCCACCGAGCGCCTCTTCCTCCCCCTCCTCAGGCAGCTCTGCCCCGAGATCGTCGACCTCAACATGCCCCTGGAGGGTGTCTTCCACAACTGCGTGATAGTCTCGATCCGCAAGCGCTACCCCGGCCAGGCGCGCAAGGTGATGAACTTCCTCTGGGGCATGGGCCAGCTCATGTACGCCAAGCTCATCGTCGTCGTCGACGCCGAGGTCGACGCGCAGGACCTCTCGGCCGTGGCCTGGCGGGCCTTCAACAACATCGACGCCCGCCGCGACCTCGTGCTCTCGGACGGCCCCCTGGACGCCCTCGACCACTCCTCGCCCCTGCCGCGCTACGGCACGCGGCTCGGCGTGGACGCGACGCGCAAGGGCCCGGAGGAGGGGCACTTCCGCGAGTGGCCCGAGAGCATCGCCATGGACCCGCGGATCGTCGAGCTCGTGAGCGGCCGCTGGAGGGAGTATGGCCTCTAGCCCGACCGCGATCCGGGCCCTGGCCAGGCTCGGCGAGATCGGCGACGCCATCATGGTCCGCCACACCCTCTTCTCCCTGCCCTTCGCCCTGGCCGCCGTGCTCATCGAGAGCGGGGGCAGGCCTTCGCCCTGGAAGCTGCTCTGGATCCTCGTCGCGGCGGCGGCGGCGCGCAACGCGGCCAATGCCCTCAACAGGGTCGTCGACCGGGAGATCGACGCGGCGAACCCCCGCACCGCCGGCCGACACCTGCCCTCGGGCAGGCTCGCGCCGCGGGACCTGAAGCTCTTCGCGGCCGCGATGCTCGGCCTCCTCGTCCTCGCCGCGGCGATGCTCAACTGGCTCTGCGTCGCCCTCCTGCCGCTCGCCGCCGTCCTCGTCTTCGGCTACTCCTACACCAAGCGCTTCACCTGGCTCTGCCACTACTGGCTCGGCGTCACCTGCTCGGCCGCGACCATGGGGGCCTTCCTCGGCCTCGCCGGACGCTTCGAGCTCCGCTACTTCGCCATGACGGCGGCCGTGGCCCTCTGGGTCGCCGGCTTCGACATCCTCTACGCCCTCCAGGACATCGAGGTCGACCGCGCCCAGGGCCTCAAGTCGGTGCCGGCCCGCTTCGGGCCACGCCTCGCCCGGCTAGCCGCGGCGGCCTCCCACCTCGGCACAATCCTCCTCCTCGCCTCCCTGCCCCTCTTCTGGCCGGCACTGGGCGCGGCCTACCGGATCGGCGTCGGCGCGGCCGCCGTCCTCCTGGCCGCCGAGCATGTCGTCGCGTCGGGGGGGACCGAGCGTCACATCAGGATCGCCGCCTACGGGATCAACGAGATCCTGCCCCTGGTCTTCCTGGCATTCGCCGCGGCCGACCTGTATTTGGTATAATGGAGCCATGGGACGCTACCTCCTCTGCATGACCGGCGCCTCGGGCGCGGCCTACGGGCTCCGCGTCATGGCCCTCCTGGCCGCGCCGGGGAACGAGCTGGGCCTCGTCGCGACCGAATGGGGGCGCAGGGTCGTCCTCGAGGAGACGGGCACCTCCCTCGAGCGCCACGTCGAGGCCCTTGGCCCCGAGGCGGGCGGCAGGATCGAGGTCTACGGCCCCGAGGACCTCGCCGCGCCGGTCTCCTCGGGCTCCTTCCGGCTGGACGGGACCGCCGTGGTTCCCTGCTCGATGGGCACCCTGGGCGCCATCGCCTCGGGCCTCTCCGCCAACCTCGTCCAGCGCGCCGCGGCGGTGGCCCTCAAGGAGGGTTGGCCCCTCGTCCTCGCGCCGAGGGAGACCCCCCTCTCCCTCGTGGCGCTCCGCAACATGGTCGCCCTCCGCGAGGCCGGCGCGACCATCCTCCCGGCCTGCCCCGGCTTCTACCGCAAGCCCCGGAGCGTGGCCGATCTCGTCGACGAGATCGCATACCGCGTCCTCGACCGCCTCGGAGCGCCGGCTGAGGGCGCGAGGCGGTGGGGCGACGCCGGAAAGGAAATGGAATGATGAAATCGCACAACGCGCCCCTTGCGGCGCTCGCCCTGGCCGCCTGCGCGGCGGCCTCCCCCCTCGCCGCGCAGGCGCCCGGCGCCGCGGCCGCGCAGGGAAGCGCCGCCGAGCTCAGGATCGGCGTCCTGCCCGACGCGGACTCCCTGCCCCTCCTCGTCGCGGACGCGGAGGGACTCTTCGCCGCCGAGGGCGTCAAGGCGCGGCTCGTGCCCTTCAAGACCGCCCTCGAGCGCGACGCGGCCTTCCAGGCCGAGGCCGTCGACGGCGCCGTGTCCGACCTCCTCGCGGCGGCGCTCGCGGCGCAGGCCGGTTTCGACCAACGCGTCGCCAGCCTCACCGACGGCCGCTACGGCCTCGTCTCCGCGCCGGGCTCGGGGCTCGCCAAACCCGTCGACCTCGCCGGGGTCGAGATCGGCATCTCAGCGAACACGGTGATCCAGTACGCGGCGGACTACCTCCTCACGAAGGCGGGAGTGCCCCCGCAGGCGATAAAGGGCCTCGCGGTGCCGAAGATCCAGGTGAGGATGGAGCTCCTCCTCTCGGGCCAGCTCAAGGCGGCCTGCCTGCCCGAGCCCCTCCTCACCGTGGCCCGCGCGCGGGGGGCGACCCTGGTCGGCGCGAGCGACGACGCGGGCCTCTCCGCCGGCGTCATCCTCTTCGCCGGCCCCGTCCTCGACTCGCGGCTCGCCGACGTGACGGCCTTCTACCGCGCCTACTGGAGGGCCGCCTCGGCGATCAACGCCGACCCGGCCCGCTACCGTCGCTTCCTCGTCGACAAGGCCGGCTTCCCCGAGGAAGCCCGCGATGCCTTCACATTCGTGCGTTATGCGAAACCGAGGCTGCCCGCGGAGGCCGACGTCGCGGCGGTGATGTCCTGGATGAAGGCCAAGGGACTGCTCACGAAGGAACTGAAGCCCGCCTCGGTCCTGGACGGCCGGGCCGTCGCGGCCCTCCGCTAGGGAAGCGGGAAGGGGCGGGAGTGCTGCGGCTAGAGGGCCTGGCCCTCACCTACGGCTCCGGGAAGTCGGGCGTGCCCGCGGTCGCGGGCATCGACGCGGACTTCCCCTCAGGCGCGATAGGCGCCATCGTAGGCCCCTCCGGCTGCGGCAAGACGAGCCTCGTCCGGGCCGCGGCGGGCCTGCGCGAGCCGACCGCGGGCCGGATCCTCGTGGAGGGCCGGGAGCTCGCGGGGACGCGGCCGGGCACCGCGGTGATCTTCCAGGACTACGGCCTCCTGCCCTGGAAGAGCGTCGAGGCCAACGTCGAGCTGCCGCTGCTCCTCCGCGGGGCCGGGCGGCGCGAGCGCCGCGAGCGCGTGGCGCCCCTCCTCGAGGAGCTCGGCCTCGCCGGCTTCGGACGGAGCTTCCCGGGCCGACTCTCGGGCGGGATGCGGCAGCGCGTCGCCATCGCCCGCGCCCTCGTCACCGGCCCCGACCTCCTCCTCATGGACGAGCCCTTCTCGAGCCTCGACGCCCTCACCCGCGAGTCCATGCAGGAGCTCCTCCTCGAGGCCCAGCGCCGCAGGGGGACCACCGTCGTCATAGTGACCCACTCGATCGAGGAGGCGGTCTACCTCGCGGACCTCGCCTACGTGATGGCGGGACGCAACCCCGGCCGCGTGGCGGCCCGGCTCGGGACCGGGACGGGCGGGGTCGCGCGCGGGCCGTCCTACCGCTCCGAGCCCCGCTTCCTCGAGCTCGCCTCCGCGCTCCGGCGGAGCCTCGAGGAGGCCCAGGCGGCCGCGGCCGCGGAGGTGACGCGTTGAGCGACATCGATATCCGCGGCGGGGGCTCCGCCCGCCGGGCCCGGGAGCGGCTCGCCGTCGCGGGCAGGGCCGCGATCGCCGCCCTGGTCCTGGCGCTGGCATGGGCGGGGGCCGCGGCCCTCGTCCGCAAGCCCTTCCTGCCGAGCCCCTGGGCGGCCGGCTCGCGCCTGGTTTCGCGCATCGCGGACGGGAGTCTCGCCGCCCATCTCGGCGCCTCGGCCGGCCGGGTCGGACTGGCCTTGCTCCTCTCGGCCCCGCCGGCGGCCCTCCTCGGCCTCGCGGCCGGGCGCTCGCGCCGCGCGGACGGTCTCGCGAGCCCCTTCGTCTATCTCCTCCACCCGATACCGAAGGCCGCCTTCATGCCGATCATCATGCTCTTCCTCGGGCTCGGCGACGCGTCGAAGGTCTTCCTCATCGGCCTCATCGTCTTCGGGCAGCTCTTCGTCTCGGCCAGGGACGCGGCGCGGGCCGTGCCCCCCGACCTCGTCGACTCGGTGCGCTCCCTCGGGGCGGGCCGCGCCGCGATCGCGCGCCACGTCGTCCTGCCCGCCGCCCTGCCCGCCTTGCTCTCCGCCCTGCGCACGGCCCTCGGCACGGCCGTGGCCGTGCTCTTCCTCGCGGAGACCTTCGCCTCGGAGTCGGGCCTCGGCTGGTACATCGTCGACGCCTGGACGAGGGTCGACTACGCGGACATGTACGCCGCGATAGTCGCCCTCGCCCTCTTCGGCCTCGCCTGCTACGCTTCGGTCGACCTCGCCGAGGCGGCGTTCTGCCGATGGCGCGAGGTCGATTGAGGGAATGCGCCGACGCGCGACGCGCGCGGCGACCGGAGCTTGAATCGGGCTGCGACGCGCGATTACAATCCAGGCATGGAAAGGGCGCTCGCGATAGACCTCGGCGGCACGAAGCTCGCCGTCGGCGTGGTCGACGCCGAGGGCCGCGTGCTGGCGCGCGAGGCCGCGGCGACGCCGCTCGGCGAGGCCCGCGACGTGGTCGCCCTCGCGGCCAGGCTCTCCGCCTCGGTGCTCGCGCGGGCCGGCCCGGCGCGCCGCGGCGGCGTCAGCCTCCCCGGCATCGTCGACCGCTCGAGCGGCGCCCTTGCATCCTCCCCCTCCTCGGGCTGGAGGGACGTCCCTTTCCCCGCCTTGCTCTCGGAAGCGCTCGGCATGCCCCTCGCCTTCGACAACGACGTTAAGGCCTGCGCCTTCGCCGAATCGAGACTCGGGGCGGGCCGCGGGCTCGACAGCTTCTTCTGGCTGCAGGTGAGCACCGGAATAGGCGGGGCCGCCTGCGTCGGCGGGCGGGTACTGGACGGGGCGCGCGGGATGGCGGGCGAGGTCGGCCACCTCGTGGTTCGCGAGCGAGGCGCCGCCTGCGGTTGCGGCCATCGCGGCTGCCTGGAAGCCGAAGCCGCCGGACCGGCCTGGAGGCGCGAGGCGCTCGCCCTCCTCGACGCGAACGAGGAGCCGGCGACGAAGCTCCGCGAGCTGCCGCGCGAAGCCATCGACGCCAGGACCGTCGCCGCCCTCGCGCGCGGAGGCGACCGGGCCTGCCTGGGTATCGCGGAGCGAGCGGGCAAGGCCCTCGCGCGGGGCGTGGCCGCGATAGCGAGCGTCCTCGATCCGCAGGCCATATTCCTCGGCGGAGGCGTCGCCGGAGCCATCGACTTGTTGGCGCCCGTCGTCGAGCGCGAGCTCGACTCTCTGTCGCTCGGCGAACCCGGACCCCTGCCCCGCCTCCTCCCGAGCGCGATAGGATACGACGCGGCCCTTGTCGGAGCCGCGGCCCTCGCCCTCTTCCCCTGAAGAAAGGAGCCTCCCAGTGGCACGAGACCTGCGACCAGCCATCGAATCCTACCTCACCCGCCTCAAGGAGACCATCGACCTGGTCTCGCGCGAGGAGCTCGAGGCCTTCCTCGAGCTCCTCCTCGACGCGCTCGAACGCGGCGCGACGGTCTTCACCATGGGCAACGGGGGCTCCGCGGCCACCGCCTCGCACTTCGCCGTCGACTTCAACAAGGGCCTCTCGTACCGCAAGGCACGCCGCTTCCGCTTCGTCTGCCTGAACGACAACGTGCCCACCCTCACGGCCTACGCCAACGACGTCGGCTACGAGGAGGTCTTCGTCGAGCAGCTCCGCAACCTCGCCAGGCCCGGCGACGTGGCGATCGCTATCTCGGGCTCGGGCAACTCGCCCAACGTGGTGAAGGCGATCCGATACGCCAATTCCGCCGGGCTCCGCAGCGTCGCGATCACGGGCTACGACGGGGGCGCGCTCCGCCGCGAGGCGGCGAGCGGCGTGCACGTGCCCATCGCGGACATGCAGGTGACGGAGGACATCCACATGGTCCTCGACCACCTCGCGTACGCCGTCCTCGGCGCGGTCCTGCCGGCCGCATCCGACGCCGCGGCCCGGGAGGGGAACGTCGGCCGGAGCGAGGGCGGCGGCCGTGGCTGAGCGCGATTACGCCCGCGTCCACCCCGTCCCGGAGCGGCCCTCGTACCTGCCGGGGACCTCGATCGAGGTCGTCCGCCCCGTATCCCTGCGCGAGCCGCCGCGCCACGTCCTCTTCGACTTCGACGGCACGCTGAGCCTCATCCGCGAGGGCTGGATGGACATCATGGTCCCCATGCTCGCGGACAAGCTCGGGCCCTACGCGCGCAAGGGCGAGGACCGCGCGGCCATCGAGGCGCTCGTGCGGGACTTCGTGGCGGCGCTCACCGGCAAGCAGACCATCTACCAGATGATCCGCCTCGCGGACGAGATCCGCGCGCGGGGCGGGGCGCCGGGGGACCCGGCCGACTACAAGGCCGAGTACCACGAGCGCCTGATGTCGCGCATCGCGTCACGCCGCGAGGGGCTGGCCTCGGGCTCGATCCCCCGCGAGGACATGCTCGTCCCCGGATCCCTCGACATCCTCGGGCTCCTGCGCGACCGCGGCGCGGCCATCTACGTGGCCTCGGGCACGGACGAGCGCTACGTGCACGAGGAGGCGGCCCTCCTCGGGATCGACGGGTTCGCGCCGGGCCGCATCTACGGCGCCCTCGCGGACAAGGCGAGCTTCTCCAAGGAGATGGTCATCGAGCGCATCCTCCGGGAGAACCGGGTCGAGGGCCAGGCCCTCCTCGCCTTCGGCGACGGCTACGTGGAGATAGCGGACTCAAGGGCCGCGGGCGGCACGGCCGTCGCCGTCGCGAGCGACGAGGCCGGACGCTCGGGCCGGCCGGACGCCTGGAAACGGGAGCGCCTCGTGGGCGCGGGCGCCGACCTCGTGATCCCCGACTACCGGGAGGCCCGCGCCCTCGTCGACTACCTCTGGAGCCCGGCGGCGGGCGCCGCCGGGGGGCGACGATGATCGACGCGTTGCGCGACTTTAACAGGCGGCGCCTCTCCGCGATCGTCGGGGCCTTCCCGCGCCTGCGCGTGGCGATCCTCGGCGATTTCTTCCTCGACAAGTACCTCGAGGTCGATCCCGCCCTCGCGGAGCGCTCCCTCGAGACGGGCCGGACCGCGCACCGGGTGGCCGCGGTCCGCCACGCGCCCGGCGCGGCCGGCACGGTGGCCTCGAACCTCGCCTCCCTCGGCGCCGGGCGCCTCCGCGCGATCGGCTTCTCGGGGGACGACGGCGAGGGCTACGAGCTCCGCGCCGACCTCGCGCGCATCGGCGTCGACGCCTCCGCCCTGCACGTCGACCCGGAAAGGCGCACGCCGACCTACCTGAAGCCGCGCGACCTCGGCCGCCCCGGCCTCGAGGGCGAGCACGACCGCTACGACCTGAAGAACCGCGCGCCGACTTCGCCGCGCATCGAGTCGCTCGTGCTCCGGTCGCTCGACGCGGCCCTCCCCGAGGTCGACGCCCTCGTCGTCATGGACCAGGTGGAGGAAGAGGGCGTCGGGGTGATGACGCGCGCGATGATCGACGCCGTCGCACAACGCGTAAGGCGGTTCCCGGGCGTCGCCTGGGCCGACTCGCGGCGCAGGATCAGGAGCTACCGGGGCCTCGTCCTCAAGATGAACCAGTTCGAGCTGGCCGGGATCGCCGATCCCGCCCCCGGCGATCTCCTGCCAGACCGGAGGATCGCGGAGCTCCTGCCCGAGGCGGAGGCCCTCGCGGGCGCGCCGGTCTTCGCCACGGCCGGCGAGCGCGGCGTCTGGGTCGGCGGGGGCCCGCCCGCGCGGATCCCCGCCCTCAGGCTCGACTGCCCGACCGACCCGACGGGCGCCGGCGACTCCTTCACGGCAGGCGCCCTGCTCGCGCTCGCCGCCGGCGCCACGCTCGCCGAGGCGGCGCTGGTCGGCAACCTCGTGGCCTCGGTGACCGTGCGCCGGCTCGGCGAGACCGGGACCGCGAGCCCCGGGGAGCTGTTCCCGGCGCTCGATGCATGGATGGAGCAGAACCGATGAGAAGGATCTTCGACCGGGGCTCCCTGCGGGCCCTCCCCCTCGCCGAGAGGCGCAACAAGCTGGACATCGCCCGCGACCGCGTGGACCTCGCGACCTACGAGGCCGCCCTCGCCCCCGAGGCCGCGGAGGACGCGGCGCGCGCCGCCGCGGAGGCCCGCGCCGCGCGGGCCCGGGGCGCGCCCGTCATCCTCGCCTTCGGGGCGCACGCGATCAAGAACGGCCTCGGGCCCGCGCTCGCGCGGCTACTCGTCGAAGGCCGCGTCACGCACCTCGCCACGAACGGCGCCGGCGTCATCCACGATTGGGAATTCGCGTACCAGGGCCGCACGGGCGAGGACGTCAGGCGCTACGTCGCCGAGGGGCAGTTCGGTCTCTGGGACGAGACGGGAACCTACCTCAGCCTTGCCCTCGCGGTCGGCGCGCGCCGGGGCCTGGGCTACGGCGAGTCGGTCGGGGCCATGGTCGCCGAAGGCGGCCTCGCGATCCCCGGGGACGCGGAGCTCGCGGCCGAGATCGCCGCGGGCGCGGCCGCGGGAGCGGGGCGGGAGACGATGGGGAAGGCGGCGGCCGCGGCCGACCTGCGGGCCCTCCTCGCGGGGAGCGGCTTCGTACCGGGCTTTCTCCGCCTCGACCATCCCTTCAAGTCCGACTGCGTTTCGGCCTCGGCCTGGTCCGCGGGAAGGCCCTTCACCTGCCACCCGATGTTCGGCCACGACATCATCTACACGCACCCGATGAGCCGGGGCGCGCCGATCGGCCGGACGGCCGAGCTCGACTTCCTGTCCTTCGCCGACTCGGTCTCGGCCCTCGAGGGCGGCGTCTACCTCTCGGTCGGCTCCGCGGTCATGTCGCCGATGATCTTCGAGAAGGCGCTATCGATGTCGCGCAACGCGGCAAGGCGGGAAGGCCGGGCCATCGAGGATTTCTCGATCCACGTCGTCGACCTCGCGCGCTCGTCCTGGGATTGGACCCGCGACGGGGAGCCCCCCCAGGACGACCCCGCGTACTACCTCCGCTACTGCAAGACCTTCAGCCGCATGGGAGGCAGGATGAGCTACGCGAGCGCGGACAACCGCGCCTGGCTCGCGGCCTTCGCGCGGGGCCTCCTCGGCTGAGGCGCCGGGCGGCCCGGCATGCCGGGGGAGGCGCTCAGGAGAGCTGGATCGGCCTGCCCTGCTCCGCCGAGGCGTAGAGGGCGTCGACGATCCTCATGAGCTTGACCGCCTGCCCGGGCGTGTTGAGGGGCTCCTCCCTCCCCTCGAGGACTCGGACGAAATTCTCCGCCGAGCGGAGGCGACCCATGCTCTCGTCCTGGGGGACCTGGATGCGCCGGTCCACGTGGCGCCCGTGCTCGACGGTGTAGAGCTCGCAGCGGTCGTGGCTCGTCGCGTCGATGCCGTCGCGGTCGAAGAGGCGCTCTATGCAGCCGCCCGCCTTCGTGCCCTGGAAGGTCACGGTCACGACCTCGCGCTCCGTCATCTCGGCCCAGGAGCTGCGCAGCGAGACGACCTGCCCGGTCTTGAAGCGCACGAAGCCGTGGCAGGCCGCCTCGACGTCGATCTTGCCGCCGGGCACGTCGGGGATGCCCCAAGGCCCGCGGAAGTCGCGGTCGTCGATGAAGTCGCGGAAGGTCTGGGCGAGGACCCACTCGGGTTCCGGGTAGCCCATGAAGTAGATCGCGAGGTCGAGCATGTGGAGGAGGTCGATGACGGGGCCGCCGCCCGAGACCGACTTGTCGGTGAACCAGCCGCCGAAGCCGGGCACGCCGTAGCGGCGGCACCAGACCGCCTGGGCCGAGTTGATGCGGCCTACCTCGCCCGCGCGGACGTACTCCATGAGGGCGAAGGCCTCGGGGCGCGCGCGGTTGTTGAAGTTGAACTCGAGGACGCGGCCGGCCGACTTCGCGGCGTCCGCCATGCGCGCGGCGTCCGCCGCGCAGAGCGCGGGCGGCTTCTCGCAGAACACGTGCTTCCCCGCCTCGAGGGCCCGCAGCGAGAGGGGCAGGTGGAACTTGTTCGGGGTGATGACGGAGACCGCGTCGAGGTCCTTGCGCGCGGCGAGCATCTCGTCGAGGCCCGCGTAGGTCTCCGCGATGCCGTAGGCCGCGGCGGCCCTGGCCCGCGCCTCGGGAACGGTGTCAGCCAACGCGACGACCTCGGCCCCCGCGGAGCGGAAGCCGGGCACGTGGTAGCGCGCCATGCCGCCGGCGCCGACGATCCCGATCTTGATACTCACGACGCGCCTCCTGTGGGGGGATTGGGAAAGCCGCGGGGCTCAGGCGGCGCCCTGAGGGGCGGCGCCTTAAGCCCCGCGGACCGGGGCGCGGGATCGGATCCCCCGCCCCGGGCGGCCTAGATCAATTCGGCGCCTCGGGGACGTAGAAGTCCTTGGCGTTGGCCTTGGTCACGAGCTCCGAGGGGAGGATGATGCGGCGGGGAAGGGCGCGGACCTGGTAGACGTTGGGATTGAGCTTCTCGCCCTTGACGCCGATGCAGGCGTAGGAGATGGAGGTGGC
>CAYNPQ010000118.1:0-10629 GCA_964399065.1 uncultured Treponemataceae bacterium
AGTCACTCTTTCGAATGACTGCCTTTCGATTCAACGGACTCGCCCTACGCTCGGCGCCGTCCTGGCACCTCGCTCCGGGCCGGGGAAAGCGCTCTCGCCGCCATCCTGGCGGCTCGACCGAGCGACCTCCTCAAATGATCGGAGGTCGCTCGGAGCGCTTTCCCTTCGAGTCCGCGATGTCCGAAAGGCGCATCCCGAAGAAGCGCTACGGCAATAAAAAAAAGCAGCCACTCTTTCGAATGACTGCCTTTCGGGCATCGCGGACTCGAACCGCGGACCCCGAGTCCCCCAGACTCGTACGCTAACCACCTGCGCTAATGCCCGATCGCTTCTCGTGAAGCGAGAAAGACTCTAGCACGCTCGGTGAAAGCGGGTCAAGGACTTCGGAAGATCGGGACGAGGCGGCCGCAGGCTTCCCGGGCCGCGGCTTCGAGGTCGTAGGCGCCCTCGCGGAGGCACCAGTCGTAGATGAGGCCGCGCGAGAAGCGCAGGAGGTAGTCGACGACGTAGCCGGGGTCGAGGTCGGATCGGAGCTCGCCGGAGGACTGGCCCTCGACGACGAGCTCGCGGAGGATGGCCGGGAGGGAGCGCTCCGCCGAGATGAAGAAGCGGGTGCCGTTCTCGAGCTGGCTCTTGTAGACCTGCCGGATGAGGTCGAGGCCGGTCTCCTTGGCGTAGCGGGCCTGGCGGCAGACGAACTCGACGAGGCGGCCGGGGGCGTCGGGGGCGAGGAGCTTGCCGCGGACCTCCTCCTCGAAGTAGCGGTCGCAGAGGGAATAACCCTCGACGATGAGGTCGGCCTTGCTCCGGAAGTGGTGGTAGAACGAGCCCTTGGCGACGCCGGCCTCCTCGCAGATCCGGTCGACGGAGACGCGGTCGAAGCCCTCGGCCTCGATGAGGCGGAGGGCGGCCGCGTAGATCCGGCCTTTGGTCTCCCGGGCCTGCAGCTGGCGCCGGCCGGGGACGCTCACCTCGGATTCCATTTCACCAGTATAGGCCGAGGGAGGCGGCCCCTGCCTAGTGCGACCAAGAATGCCGGGATCGGGAAGCCGGAAATCCCCGGCCTCGCCGCCGCGGGCAAGGATGCTTGGAAGGGGGGAGCGCGATGGGGGGCAACCTTCCCCGAAGGTGGCCCCTCTCGCTCTCTTCCTCGACCAACAATCTTGGTCGCACTTCATTCGGTAAATAATTACCTATTGCTGATTCCCTGGATACGTGGTAGGCTGGGATGGTTGACCGACCGCGGTCGGTGAGCAATCATTCACAAGCTTCCGCAACAACAAACGCGGGGCGGGGGAGGCGGCGTGTCCGAGCATCAGGAGAGGGTCAAAAAACTCGTCGGGAGCTTCGGGACCTGGTACGAGGATGCGTCGTGGCTCGCGAAAGGCCGGATGACGATGGAGCTCCACCCCTACGACAAGCTCTTCTCGCCGATCAGGGTCAACAGGCTGACGATCAAGAACCGCCTCGTGATGGGGCCGATGGGCAACATCAGCATGGCCGAGGAGTCGGGCCGGCCCAACGCGAAGATGGTCGAGTATTTCGCGGCGAGGGCGAGGGGCGGGGTCGGGCTCATCACGACGGGGCTCATACCCGTGAGCCACGGGCTCGATCCGACGGTCACGGAGCCCGGCGGGCTCTCCTACTTCCCCCGGATCGACCGCTCGCGGACGGTCTTCGCGGGCTGGCGCGACCTGGCGGAGCGCTGCCACGCCCACGGCGCCCGCCTTTTCGTGCAGCTGACGCCGGGCCTCGGCCGGGTGGGCAGCCCCGAGTGCCTCATCAAGAAGCGGAAGCTGCCGGTATCCGCCTCCTGGAACCCGAATTTCTACATGCCCGTCCTGCCCTGCCGGCCGCTCACCGACGCCGAGGCCCGGCGCATCGTCCGCAACATCGGGCAGGCCGCGGCGGACGCGAAGGCCGCGACGATCGACGGGGTCTACCTCCACGGGCACGAGGGCTACCTCCTCGAGCAGATGACGAACCGCGCCTTCAACCGGCGCAGGCTGGGGGCCTTCGCCGACTGGCGACGCTTCGGGCTCGAGCTCGTGCGCGAGATCAGGCGGCGGGTAGGGCCGGACTACCCGGTCATGTACCGCATCGACCTCTCGCTCGCGTTGGGCGACACCTACGGGGAGCGGATGCGGAGCGTGCGCTCGCTCCGCAAGTTCCGGGACGAGCGGAGCGTCGACGAGACCCTGGGCTACATGGCCGACCTCGTGCGCGAGGGGGTCGACCTCTTCGACGTGGACTTGGGCTGCTACGACAACTGGTGGCTGCCGCACCCGCCGGGGCCGATGGCGCCGGGCTGCTTCCTCGAGGTGGCGCGCATCGCGAAGGAGTACTTCGCGCGGGAGGGCATCAGGTCGAACGCGGGGCTCGAGGTGCCGGTCGTCGCGGTCGGCAAGTTGGGCTACCCCGACCTCGCGGAGGCCGCGCTCCGGCGCGGGGACTGCGACATGGTCATGCTCGGCCGGCCCCTGCTCGCGGACCCGGAGTGGCCGAACAAGGCCTTCGCGGGCAGGGTCGATCGCATAACGCCCTGCATCGGCGACCAGGAGGGCTGCATCAACGAGTTCGTCGAGGGCGGGCACCCGCAGTGCGCGGTCAACCCGCGGACGGGCTTCGAGGACATCCTCGACGGGGGCGAGCTCCGGCCCGCCACGCGGCCGCGGCGCGTGGCAGTGCTCGGCGCGGGGCCCGCCGGAATCTCGGCGGCCCTCGCGGCCGCGGCCCGCGGGCACGCGGTGACGCTCTACGAGGCCCGCGCCGAGGTGGGGGGCATGCTGGTGCCGGGCTCTCGGCCGGCGATCAAGTACGACGTCGCGAACTACCTCGCGAGCCTCCGGAGAGAGCTCGAGGAGGCGCGGGCGGAGCGGGGCCTCGAGCTCAGGCTCTCGAGCTCGCCGGGCGCCGCCGAGCTCAAGGCGGGCGGCTACGACGCGATCGTGACCGCCACGGGCTCGCGGCAGGCCAGGCCTCCGGTGCCCGGCATCGAGGGGCCGGGCGTCGTCCCCGCGATCGACCTCCTCCGCGATCCCAGCTTGGCGGCGCGGGCCGCGAGCGTCGCGGTGATCGGCGGCGGGGTGGTCGGCTGCGAGACGGCCTACTTCCTCGCCCACGAGCTCGGCAAGAAGGTGCGCGTGGTCGAGATGCTCCCCGAGATCATGAAGGGGGTCTGCACCGCGAACCGGGGCTGGCTCATCCACCACCTCGAGGAGCGGGGAGTCGAGCTCCTCAATTGCGCGCGGCTCGTCGAGGTGCGGCCGGGCGAGGCCAGGATCCGGCGCAACGTCTCGCGGACGAGGCCCGATCCCTACGTGACCTGGTCGCCCCTCCTGCCCGAAAACATCGAGAATCCCTTCGCGCGCCGCCTCGGCGAGGACGGGGAGGAACTCGCGCTCGAGGCGGACCTGGTCGTGCTCGCTGCCGGCGCGCGGCCCGACGATGCCGCCTATCGCGCCCTCGTGGAGGCGCGCGCCGCGCCCGAGATCCGCAACATCGGCGACTCCTTCGCCCTGGGCCGGGTCCTCGAGGCGACTCGCGCGGGCTACGCGGCGGGCACGGCGCTCTGAGGGCCGGCCCGGGACCTGGCTATATGGCCTCGTCGATCGCGTCGAGCAGAGCCCGCTTGAGGGCGAGGATCGTGGAGTCCTGGGCGAAGCCCGCGGCCTCGTAGGCGACGAGGGCGCGGTCGACGAGGTCGGAGAGGCACTCGGCCGCGCTCTTGGCCGCGTCGCCCCGGCGGGTCGCCGCGGTGATCAGGTGGCGCGGCCCGGGGCGGTTGCCGAAGGGCCGGATCATGAAGGACTTGCGCCCCTCGAAGAGCTCGGAAAGTTCGATGTGGCGATCGACGAGCCGCTCGAGCTCGCCAACCCGGTTGTCGGATGCGCTCATACCGTCCCCCCGGCCCGCGCGGAGGCGGGCCCGAGTCGCCGGGGCGCGGCCCCGAAGGCCGGTCCCGAGGCCCCTCCGGAGCCCGGGGGCCCCGGAGCCGTTTCCGGAAGGCAGGAACGAAAGCGTTTACCTACCCCTAAGTATAGCCGCCGCCGGGGCCGATTCCAGCGCGGAAGGGCTGGATTCGGAGCGGCGGGCGCCTATACTGGTGGCATTCCTGAAACCAGGGGAACATCATGCCGCGAATGGCCCGGAAGCTCGCGTACGGCGTAGGCAACGCGGGGCTCGCCCTCGTCAACATCCTCGTGCAGACCTGGCTCCTCTTCTTCCTCGCCCCCGGCACGGGCCGCGTCCTCGTGCCCGCCTCGGCGGTCGGCGCGGTCTGGCTCGCGGGCCGCGTCGTGGACGCGGTCATCGATCCGCCGATCTCGACCTGGACCGACCGGCACCGCTCGCGGCTCGGGCGGCGCCTGCCCTTCCTGCTCTGGACCGGGCTCCCCCTCGCGGCCTGCACCGCCCTCCTCTTCGCCGAGGGCTTCTACGCGGGGCCGGCCTGGCTGCGCGCCGCGGCCCTGGCCCTCGGCCTCGGCCTCTTCTACCTCCTCTTCTCGATCTGGGCGGTTCCGTACAACGCGCTCGTCGCCGACCTGAGCCCCGACGGGGGCGAGCGGGTCGACCTCTCGACCTCGGCGGCGGCCTTCAACCTCGCGGGCACGGGCTTCGCGATGATCGGCTTCGGCAAGCTCGTCGACCTGGTGTCGAGCGGGGCGCCGGGGACTTTCTCGGGCCCCGCCTTCCTCCCGGCGGCCGCGATCGTCGCCGCCCTCGCCGCGCTGAGCTTCTACGCCTGCGCGGGCGGGCTCCTCGGCGCCAGGGCGGAGGGGGCCGGCCCCTCGCGCCTGGGCTTCCTCGCCGCGGCGAAAAGCGTGTTCCGCAACAGGCCCTTCACGGCCTACGTCGTCGGCATGAACGTGTTCTGGGCGGGCTTCGCGATGATCAACGTGAGCGTGCCCTACTACGTGACGGTCCTCATGGGCGAGGGCGTGGGCTTCGTCTCCGCGGGCCTCGGCGCGACCTTCGGGGTCGCGATCCTCGCCTTCCCCCTCATGAACGCGCTGCCGAAGCGGATCGGCAAGCGCCGCTCGGTCATGGCCTGCACCCTCCTCATGGCCCTCTCCCTGGCCCTCGTCTGGCTCGTCCCCGCGCCCCCCTTCGGATTGTCGCGCAGGCTCTTCGGCCTCATCGTCATGGGCCTGGCCGGAGCGCCGATCGCGGGGCTCTTCATCATCCCGAACGCCATGGTCGCCGACCTCTCCGACTTCCGCCTGCCCGACGGGACGAAGCCCGGCGAGGCGATCTACTACGGGGTGCAGGGCGTGATCCAGAACTTCATGATCGGCGTCGTGACCGCCCTCGCGGGCCTCCTCTTCGACCTCCTCGGCAAGTCGCCTGAGCGATCCCTCGGCGTGCGGCTGACGGGGCCGATCGGGGCGGCCTTCGCCCTCGCCGCCTTCGCGGTCTTCCTTTTCGCCTACCCCGACGACCGGCGCGGCCTCTTCGGCGACGGGACGAAAGCCGGGCCCGGCGATTGATCCCCGGCCCCGGGGCCGCGTATACTGCGGCCCCGGAGACCGAAGGCAGATGGACACCGAAAGCGCGCCCGCCGAGGGTGCGGCGACTCGTCGTGGCGGGCTGTCCGCGATGGCGCGGAAGCGCTTCCCGGCCCTCTACATGCGCGACTTCAGGCTCTTCTGGACGGGGCAGTGCGTGTCCCTGGTCGGTACCTGGATGCAGAACGTCGGGCAGAGCTGGCTCGTCCTCGAGCTCACGGGCTCGCCCGCCAAGCTCGGCATCGTGAGCGCCGTGCAGTTCCTGCCCGTGATGCTCTTCTCGCCCCTCGCGGGGCCCTTCATCGACCGCCTGCCGAAGCGCCGGCTCATCGTCGCCACCCAGACCGCGCTCATGCTCCTCGCCGCCGCCCTCGCGACGATCACCGCCCTGGGGATCGCGCGCTTCTGGATGGTCCTCGTCCTCGCCCTCCTCCTCGGGACCGTGAACCTCTTCGACGTCCCGGCCCGGCAGTCCTACATCATCGAGCTCACGGGCCGCGAGGTCCTCATGAACGCGGTCTCGCTCAACTCCGCGGCCTTCAACCTCGCGCGGATCTTCGGTCCCGCTGTGGCCGGCCTCCTCATCGAGGCGATCGGCATAGCCCCCTGCTTCTTCCTGAACGCCCTCTCCTTCCTCGCGGTCATCGCGGCCCTCCTCGCGGTGAGGACCCCCGACACGCGGACGAGCGGGCGCGAGGGCGGCATCCGCGCCGCACTCGAGAGCATGCGCGAGGGCCTCGGCTACGTCGCGGCGCGGCGGGAGATCGTCCTGCCCATCGCCCTCCTCGGCGTGATCTCGCTCTTCATCATCAATTACAACATCTTCGTGCCGACCTTCGCGAAGATCGCGCTCGGCCGCGGCGCCTCGGGCTACGGCTTCCTCATGACGATGATCGGGCTCGGCGCCCTCGTCGCCGCCCTCGGCCTCGCCGCGCGGAGCTCCCAGGGCCCGAGCCCCCTGCGCATCTACGGCGGCGCGATCGGCGTCTGCCTCGCGATGGGCGCCATCGGCTTCCAGCGGAGCTACGCCCTGACCTGCGTCCTCCTCGGCCTCGTCGGCTTCTGCTCCATCAGCTTCACGGCCTCGGCCAACGCGGCGGTCCAGCTGGCCTCGGACGACGAGCACCGCGGCCGGGTGATGAGCGTCCACGCCTGGATCTTCAGCGGCATCACGCCGGTCGGCGCCCTCTACGCCGGCACGGTCACCGACGCCGCCGGCCCGGCCTTCTGCATGATCCTGAGCGGCGCCGTCGGCCTCGCCGCCGCGATCGCCGCCGCCTTCCTCGCCCCCCGCCGCCGCGCCGCCCGCTAGCGGCGTGTCCTTCAAACCTTCTTCCAAAACTACAGGTTTTTTACCACAGAGACGCAGAGGCGCAGAGGGTAAAGAACTGGATCAAGGGGCTGTATCCGATATGGCCCAACCCGGGAACAAGGAACCTTCGCTTGATCTTGTTGATCAGGCCGAGATTACCTCCCTCACGGGAGCACGCGACCATTCCACTGAGTTTTCTCGACCATCTCCATCATCTCCGCGTCTCTGCGCCTCTGCGGTTTGAACTTTTTTGACATACAGCACTACCTTCGTCGAAGGCATTCATGGGCGGGGACATTAGCAGCCGAAGCGCTCGTCGCCCGGATCGGGGTCGATGCCCGGCCGCGTGAGGGCGAAGTCGTAGCGCACGGGATCGTCGGGGGCGTAAAGCCGGAAGGCGGCGGTGGCGGCCAACGCGTTCCGCAGCGTCGCCGCCGGGCTCGGGATGAAGCGAAGCCGCTCGGCGCAGATCCTCGCCATATGCGTGTCGAGGGGCACGACGAGCCTGGACCTGCCGACCTCCTCCCAGCCGCCGGGGTCGACCCCGTCCTTCCGCACGAGCCAGCGCAGCATGAGGAAGAGCCGCTTGCAGGCGCTGCCGCGCGCGGGGTCGGCCAGGAGGCCGGGGCGGATGCCGCCCAGGTCGCGGCCGAGCTCCGCGAGTCCCCGGGCGAAGGCCGATGCCGCGGCCGCGACGTCGGGGCCGCCCGGGTCGCCGCGCCGGAAGTAGCCGAGGAGGGAGCCCGCCTCGGACCTCGCCCTGCGCGCCGCGAGCATCAGGGAGGCCATGTCACCGCCGAAGCAGTAGCGGTATTGGAACGCCGACCACGTCCCGGCGATATCGGCGTCGCGCAACGCGTCGAGCGCGGCGGCGGGCCGCGGCCCGAGGGGCGCGAGGGCCTCGCGGCAGGCGCGGACGATCGGGCCCACCGAGCCGAAGGCCAGGGTCGAGCAGACGAGGGCGGCGAGCTCCCGGTCCGCCGGCTCCGGGAAGCCGACGACGACGGCGAGGGGGTCGGCGCGGAGCCGCCGCGCGCCCCCGCAGGCGGCGAGCACCTCCTCGAGGAAGGCGGCCACGCGCGGGTCGGGCCGGCCCGCGGCGACGGGGGAGGCCGCGCCGCGGCGGGGACTCACGGGCTGGCCTTGTCCAGCTCGACCTGGCGGCGGATGAGCTCGGGATCCTCCGGCGAGAGGGCGAGGGCCTGCTTGAGGTAGAACCGCGCCTTGGCGTAGTCCTTGCGCCTGAGCTGGATGTCCGACAGGGCGGCGAGGGCCTCGGGATTGTCGGCGTTCTCCATGAGGGCGGAGCGGAGGAGGGGCAGGGCGGCGTCGTCGCCCTTCTGCAGCCTGCTCTGGAGGTAGAAGAGCGAGGAGCGGAAGGCGCTCGTGTGCGTGCCCGGCAGTATCCGCGCGATGAGCTCCTGGGCGGCCTTGGCGTCGCCCGACTCGATGAGCGCCCGGAGGAGCGCCTCGGCCGCGGGCTCCGATGAGGGCTCCGCGCGGTACCAGTCCGCGGCGTAGTCGAGGGCCGCGGGGTAGCGCCCCGCCTTCCTGAGGATCCTCGCGGCGAGGGCCCGGTCCGCGAAGGGCGAGGCCGCGGCGGCCGAGGCGAGGTAGTCGGCGGCGGCGGACCACTCGCCGCGCGAGGCCGCGTCCTCGGCGAGGAGCCCCGCCGCCTCGGAGCGGGCCGCGGCGCGGTCGGCGCGCTCGGCGGGCCCGGAGCCGGGCTCCTCGGCGGGCCTCGTCGCCGCCCGGGCCGCGAGCGAGCGAGCCTCCTCCCTGCCCCCCCCGCCCCCCGCGTAGAGGAGACGGGCCGCGACGACGAGGAGCTCGGGGTCGTCGGGATAGGAGGAGAGCCCGCGGCGCGCCCAGCGGAGGGCGTCGTCGCGGTTCTTGAGGCCCTCGGACACCCGGCTGCGGAGGAGGAGGTAGAGGCGGCTCGCGGGGTCCACGGTGCCGTAGGCGTCGAGGAGGGGCAGGGCCTGCTGGTAGGCCTTGGCCCGCGCGAGGAGCCGCGCGCGGGTGAGGACGAGGGCCGAATCCTGGGGGTCGGCGGTCAGGACGCGGGCGACGAGGGGATCCGCCTCGGCGTAGCGGCCGTTCTCGACGAGGGCCGATGCGAAGGGGCGGTCGAAGGCGAGGGAGCCGCCGAGCTTCCCGGCCAGGGGCTCGAGGGCGGCGAGCGCCTCCTCGGGCCTGCCGAGGGCGAGGAGGACGCGGCCGGAGCCAAGACCGGCGGGCCAGGCGTCCGGCGCGGCGGAGAGCGCCGCCGCATAACGCGCCAGCGCGGCGGGCAGGCTCCGCTGCCGCTCGGCGTCCGCCCCGAGGGCGAGGTCGGGCAGCACCGAGGGGGCCCCGAGCCGAGCGAAGCGGTCGAGCGCGTCGTTCGCCCGCCGCGCCACCTCGCGGGATGCCGAGGAGAAGAGGGCGAGCGCCGGCATGAGCTCGCCCAAGGCGGTGCCCGCCGCCTCGGGCGGGACCTGGGGGGCCCTGCCCGCGCGCGCCTCGGCGAGGAGGGAGAGGGCGGCCGCCAGGGGCGGGGGGACCTTGGCCGCGGGCTCGGGGCTCGCCGCCGGTGCTGGACTTGGGGCTGGGGCCGGAGCGGGACTCGCGCCCGGCGCGGGCTCCGCGGGAGCCGGCTCGCCGCCGGGGCTCACATTGGCGCCGGGACTCGAGGTCCCGCCGGAGCCGCCTCCCGCGGCGGGGCCGGAGGGACGGGGCGCCTCGGGATAGGCTATCGCCGCGATCCCCTCGGCGAGGCCGCGATAGGCCCCGGCCTCCTCGGGCCTGAGGAAGGCCGACGCGGCGACGAGCTCGAGGGCGCGCGAGATGGAGGAGGGCGAGCCGAAGACGATGGCGGCCTCGATCGCCGCCCGCTCCTCCCTGCCCTTCGAGAGCTCGGCGGGCTCGGCCGTCTTGATCGCGGTGCCGGCGGGGGCCGGCGGCGCCTCGCCCCCGGCCGGGACTCCCGGGGCGGAAGCGGCGGGGAGCTCCGCGGCGGGCGCGGGGCTCGCGGCAGGCGCCGCCGCGGTGGCGGCGGCCGGTCCCGACGCGCAGGAGATCGCGGCGGAGAGGGCGAGGAGGGCCGGAAGGGCCGCCCCGGGCCTCATGGCTCCCGTTCTTGGTCGCGCGGGGAGGATCGCTCGCCCGCGTCGCGGCCCCTCGCCCCTCGCCCCTCGCTCCTGACCTGGAGCCCGTAGGCGGCGAAGAGGAGGATGCCGCCGAGGATGAGGAGGCTCGGCCACCAGGTCGCGAGGAAGTGGCTGAAGGGTTCGCGGACGACGCCGAAGGAGAAGAGCGAGAACACGGACCCGAGGAAGATGAAGCAGATCGAGGGCACGAGGAAGGAGGGCCGCGGCCGGCGCCAGGCGACGAGCCCGGCCGCGATGCCGGCGGCGCCGCCCACGACCATGGCGAGGGGCCAGGCCCGCGTTATGTGGAGGCGGCAGAGGCTGGCGACGAGGAAGAACGCGCCCTCCAGCGTGAAGGCTATCCCGCCGAAGAGGAATGAGGGGGAGGAGCGCCGCACGAGGGCGAGGTAGAGCAGGGCCCCGCCGACAGCGATCACGAGGAGTGGCCAGGCCCTGAGGGCGCCGGTGAAGGCGCGGGTCGTGACGAGGAGGAGGGCGATGCCGACGAGGACCGCCGCAAGGCCGGAGATGAAAAGGACTTCGTCCGATCGGGAGCTTCGCTGTCTCATGCGTGCCCGAATTGTAGCCGAATAGGGCCGATCTTGCCAATGGAAAAGCCCGCGTGCTATCATCCGCCCATGTCGAGACGCGCGACGCCGCGCGGCGGCCGCGCGGGCGG
>CAYNPQ010000119.1:0-10402 GCA_964399065.1 uncultured Treponemataceae bacterium
GCCGACTTGTTTCGCGCATCGCGCGCCGCGGCGAGGGCCGCGTAGGCCGCGGCCGTGACGAGGGGCATGTCGGCGTTCATGCAGAAGAAGGCCTCGCCCCGCACGAGGCCGAGGGCCGCCTGGATGGAACCGAGCATGCCCTCCTCCCAGCGGGGATTGCCGACGACGACGACGCCCTCCCTGCCCTCGAAGAGGCGCGCGACCTCGTCCCCGCGGTGGCCCGCGACGACGAGGACGCGGCAGCCTGCCTCGCGGGCCCTCGACGCGACGATGTCGACCATCGCGCGGCCGCCCAGGGGAAGGAGGGGCTTGAAGGCGCCCATCCGGCTCGAGGCGCCGGCGGCCGCGACCACGCAGTCGGGCATAGTCACCGTCATGCCCCGATCCTCCCCGAGGGGGGCGCCGCGGTCAAGGGGCTAGAGCTTCTCGAGGAAGCGGATGCCCGCGGGAGCCCTCAAGGTCCTCGCCATGGCGCGGAACTCCTCGCGATAGCGGGCGTCCGTCGCCGCGTCGTGGCGGCCGAAGGGCTCGCGGCACCAGCCCGCGTCGACCCCCATCCACTGCATGCCCGCCTTTATGCCGACCATGAAGCCGCGCTCGAGGGTGAAGTGGATGATCGCGTTGGCGATCCTCTGGGCCTCCATGGCGCGGCTGAGATCGTTGGCGCGGACCGCCGCGTACAGCTCGAGGAAGGGTTCGGGTATCATATTGTAGAAGGATCCGATGATGCCGTCGGCGCCGAGGGAGAGGCCGGCGACCGCCTGCTCGTCGCAACCCGAGAACACCACGAAGTCCCGGCCGATCTCCTCCTTGATCCTGAGGATCTCGAACTGGGAGGTCAGGGTGTACTTCACGCCGGCGACGCCGGGGATCGTGGCCAGGTGCTTGATGAACTTGAAGCCCACGGCCCCCGCGAGGGCGATGTTGTAGACGATCATCGGGATCTTCACCGCGCCCGTGATGTCCCGGTAGTAGTTGAACATCTGGGCCTCGTCGAATTTCCAGTAGAAGGGCGGAACCGAGGAGATCGCGTCGGCGCCCGCCGCCTCGGCGTGCCTCGCCAGGTCGGCGGAGATCCTGGTGCCGATGGCACCCACGTGGACGATGACGGGAACCTTGCCGGCGACCTCGTCGATGACCACGTCGACCACCTTGTTGCGCTCCTCGGGGGGCATGAGAAAGCCTTCGCCCGTGCTGCCGGTCAGGTAGAGGCCGTGGACGCCCTTGCCCAGGAGGAAGCGCACGGCGTTCCGCTGCCTGGCCTCGTCGAGATCGCCCTCCTCGTCGAAGCAGGTGACGAGGGCGGGGATCACTCCCTTGAAATCCTTCACGGAGAAGCGGCTCATGGATGCTCCTTTTCGATCGCGGGTTCGCTGACGAGATGGCAGGCGGCGTGGTGGCGCGCGCCGTTCACGAGATATGCCTTCAGGGCCGGGACCTCCGCGCGGCAACGGTCGACGGCCTGGGGACAGCGGGGATGGAAGGGACAGCCCGGTGGCGGCGCGATGGGGCTCGGCACGTCGCCCTGCAACACGATCCTCTTCGATTTCCGGTCCGGATCGGCGACGGGGATCGCCGACAGGAGGGCCCGGGTGTAGGGATGGAGGGTGTGCGAGTAGAGGTCGGCCGCGTCGGCGAGCTCGACGATCCGTCCGAGATACATGACGGCGATGCGGTCGCTGATGTACTCGACGACGGAGAGGTCGTGGGTAATGAAGACGTAGGTCAGGTTCCGCTCGTCCTTGAGCTTCTTCAGCAGTTTCAGGACCTGCGCCCGGATCGACACGTCGAGGGCGCTGACCGCCTCGTCGCAGACGATGAGCTCGGGCTCGACGCTCAAGGCGCGGGCTATGCCGATGCGCTGGCGCTGCCCCCCCGAGAATTCGTGGGGATAGCGGTCCATGGTCTCGGGCCTCATGTTGACGGCCTCGAGGAGGCCGGCGATGGCCTTGCGGCGATCCTCCTTCTTCCGGAGGCCGTACTTCTTGAGCGGCTCCTCCAGGGAGCCGAAGACGGTGAAGGCGGGATTGAGGGAGGAGTAGGGATCCTGGAAGACGATCTGGAGCTTCTTGCGGAAGGGCAGGAGCTCATCGTCCGAAAGGCCGCGGAGATCCACGGGGCTTCCGCCCTCCGACGCGCGCGGTCGGTATTCGATGCTGCCCTCGGTCGCGCGGACGAGCTGGAGCAGGGCCTTCCCGAGCGTGGTCTTGCCGCAACCCGATTCGCCGACGAGGCCCAGGGTCTCGCCGCGGTAGATGTCGAGGTCGACGCCGTCGACCGCCTTCACGTGGCCTACCGTCCGCCTGAACACGCCCTTGTGGATTGGGAACCAGGAACGGACTCCCCTCAGGCTGAGGATGACCTCGCGGTCCCGCGTATCGCTTGCCATGCCGCCCTGCCTATTCCGCGCGCCAGCAGCGCACGCCGTGGCCGCCGCCCAGGGAGCGCTCCCCGGGCATGTTCGCGCAACGCTCGTCGGCCAGGTCGCAGCGCGGGGCGAACTGGCAGCCCGGCGGCCTGTCGAAGGGGTCCGGGGTGCTGCCGCGGATCGGCTCGATGACCTGGTTCCTGCCCCGGCCCAGGATGGGGATCGACTCGAGCAGGGCCCTTGTGTAGGGATGGGCCGGGGTCTTGAGGACCTCGGCGACGCTTCCCCGCTCGACGATGTTGCCCATGTACATGACGGCGACGTCGTCAGCCAGCTCCGCCACGACTCCCATGTCGTGGGTGATCAGCATCATGGCGGTATGCTTGCTCTCCTTGAGCGCGCCGATGAGCTCGAAGATCTGGGCCTGGATCGTCACGTCGAGGGCCGTCGTCGGCTCGTCGGCGATGAGGACCTCGGGATCGCAGGCCATGGCCATGGCGATCATCGAGCGCTGGCGCATGCCGCCCGAGAACTGGTGGGGATACTCGCGGACCCGCTGCTCCGGTGAGGGGATGCCCATCGCCTTGAGCATCTCGACCGAGCGCTCCCTGATCCGCGGCCTGTCCAGGTCCGTGTGGTACTTGAGGTTCTCGCCGATCTGGAACCCGATGCTGTAGACGGGGTTCAGGGCCGTCATGGGGTCCTGGAAGATCATGGCGAGCTCCCTGCCGTAGAGGGCCCGCATCTCCCGGCCCCGCGGATCGAGCCGATCGATCCTGACGTCGCCGCGGCGGCCGTGGTAGGTGATCGACCCTCCCTCGATCCGCGCCAGGGGCGGCAGGAGGCGCATGATCGCCTGGGCGGTGACGCTCTTGCCGCAGCCGGACTCGCCGACCACGCAGAAGGTCCGTCCCTTGCGGATCTCGAAGGACACTCCCGTGAGCACCTTGTTGCAGCGGCGATTGGCGTAGATGTTCACCCTGAGGTCGTCCACCGTGATGATCGGCTCCCCGACCCGGGGGCCGGACTCTGGGGAGGCGGCGGCCTTGGCGGCGCGTTCGTTCATGGCGGCTCCTCTCATCCCTGCTGGCTCGGGTCGGTGCTGTCGCGCAACCCGTCGCCGATGAAGTTGACGCTCAGGACGAACAGCGAGATCACGCAGCCGACCGGCAGCCAGATCCACCAATTGTTCTTCAGGATGACGATGTCCTGGGCCACGTTGAGGATGTTGCCCCAGGTGGCGATCTGCATCGGGACGCCGAGCCCGAGGAAGCTCAGGCCCGCCTCCTGGAGGATGAACATGGCCGTGCTCAGCGTGATGTTGACCACGATGGGGCTCAGGGCGTTCGGCAGGATGTGCTTGAAGGCGATAGTCGCGTCGTGGATGCCGAAGGCCCGGAGGGCCTGGACGTACTCCTCCTCGCGCAGCGAGAGTACCTTGGCGCGGGTCTGGCGGTACATGCCGCCCCATCCGGTGACCATGAAGATGACGATGAGGTTCATGAGGCTCTGGCCCACCACGCTGACGAGGAGGAGGACGAGGATGATCTGGGGGAAGGACATGAAGACCTCGGAGACGCGGAGGATCAGGGCGTCGACCTTCCCGCCCTTGTAGCCGCCCCAGAGCCCGAGGGAGACGCCGATCAGGGCGGCCCCGAGGGCGCTCCCGAGGCCCACGAGTATGGAGATCCGGCCTCCGTAGAGGACCCGCGTGAGCACGTCGCGGCCCACCTTGTCGGTGCCGAAGGGATGGGCGAGGGAAGGGGCTTTAAGGAGGTTGCCGAGGTCGAGCGCGTTCGGCTTGTAGCGCGTGACGAGGGGCGCGAAGAGGCAGAGGACCAGGATGACGCCGAAGGTCCAGAGGCCGAATAGCGCCAGGGGATTCGCGAGGAGCTTGCGGAGGAAGCGGCTGCCGCGGCGCCCGCCGAGGAGGCCCCGCTCCTCGAGATCGCACAACTTGTCCATCCGCCGGTCGAGGGAAGTCCGTCTCATCGCCGCCCCCTTTAGCCTAGCTTGACCCGGGGGTCGAGGATCGCGGTGGCGACGTCCACGAGGAAGCTCACGACGAGCACCGCGGAGACGAGGAGGAGGGCGATCATCATGACGAGGGGGTAGTTCTGGCCCCGCACCGCGTCGATGAATTCCTTGCCGATGCCCGGCCACTGGAAGACCTGCTCGATGATGACCGAGCCGCCGATCAGGGTGGGGAGCCGGAAGCCGATGAGGACCACCACCGGGGTCATGGCGACCCGGAAGCCGTGGACGAGGTTGACCCGCCAGGCGGGCAGCCCCTTGCTCCTCGCCGTCTTGATGTAGTCCTTGTTGAGCGAGTCGAGCATGCTCGCCCGTGCGTAGCGCATGACGCCCGCCGTCATCGTGAGCCCCATCACGAGGCCCGGCATGACGAGATGGGGAAGGTGGTCGACCCAGCGCGTGTAGCCGGGCAGGATCCGCCCTCCCGGAGGCAGCCACTTCAGGGTGAGCGAGAAGACCAGGATGGCGACGAGGCCGAAGAAGAATTCGGGGATGGACACCCCGATCATCCCGGCCACGGTCATGACGTTGTCGGCGATCGTCCCCTTGCGCAAGGCTCCCAGGCAGCCCAGGAGGCTGCCGAAGAAGGTCGAGAAGAGCAGGGCCGTGAGGGCTATCTCGAGAGTCGCGGGGAGGCGGGCCCCGACGATGTCGACGATCTTCACCCCGCTCGTCAGGCTGTAACCGAAATCGCCCCTGAGGACGTTGAGCAGCCACTTGAAGTAGCGGATCAGGAGGGGATCGTCGAGGCCGAGCGCCGCCTTCATGGCGGCGAGCTGCTCGGGGCTGACGTTGGCCACGGCCTCTGGCCCGAGCATGTAGGAGACCGGGTCGCCCGGAGTCAGCGCCAGGCCCAGGAAGACCAGGAAGCTGATCACCAGCAGCATGGGCAGGAGGATCAGTATTCTCCGCAGGATATAGGTGGTCATGGCGTGACGGCTCCAGGCGCTGCGGTCCGGGCGCGAGGCCCGGACGGGACGGCCGGGGCGGCCCGAGGGGCCGCCCCGGCGACAGTTACTTCTTCGGGAACTTGTTGACGAAGAGCAGGCGGGTGTAGAAGACGTTGATCGGGTTGATGCTCAGGCCGGGGATCTTCTGGAGGGCCATGGCGTCGAGGGAGGCCTTGGTGTAGCCGTAGTCGAGCTTGCCGGCCGTGGCGTTGACCACGAGATTCGCGTCGTTCTCGCCGGAGGGATAGGCCTGGATCTCCTCGATCTTGGCCACGCCGCCCCAGTAGTCCTTGAAGGGGACGAACACGCAGTAATCGTTCATCCGCACGTCCTTGACCATGTAGGGACCGGAGCCGACGGGCTTCTGCCAGTAGGGGTTCTGCTGGAACTTGGCGGGGTCGGTGTCGGCGAAGTAGGCCTTGGGCAGGGGCGCGAACTGGCTGAAGGTCAGGGTCATGTTGGGATCGAGGGTCGCGAACTTGACCGTGACCTTGTTGCCGGACACGGTGACGCCCGCGAGATCCTGGACCTTGCCCGCCTTGAAGTCGGCGGCGCCCACGATCTTGGTGAAGGTCGAGGCGAAGACGGCGTGGATCGCGGGGACGCGGAGCGCGTACTCGATGCTCCACTTGACGTCGTCGGCGGTGATCGCCTTGCCGTCGTGCCACTTGATGCCGTTGCGGAGGGTGAAGGCGATCGAGAGGCTGTCGGGGGCGATCTCGAAGGACGAGGCGAGCCCGCCCTTGGTCGGCGTCAGGTTGGCGTCGGCCACGAGGAGGCGGTCGAAGAGGACCTTGGAGCCGATGTAGACGCCGGGGTTGAACCAGGGCTGCTCGAAGAACTGGACGGGGCCCGAGTTGGTCCTGAGGATCTGCTTGCCGTTGGTCGGCGCGATCGTCCAGTTGACGATGTTCCAGTCGTAGTTGTACTGGGCGTTGCCGTTGGCGTCGCCGCTCCGCTTCAGCTTGTCGGAGGAGAAGATGAAGAGGGGCTGGTAGTAGAGGGGGATGACCGGCAGGTTCTTGTTCTCGAACTTCTGGAGCTCGAAGAAGGCGGCCTTCTGCCTGGCCGGATCGGCCGTGGCGTTCGTGGCGGCGATGAGCTTGTCGAGCTGGGGATCGGTCGGAGTGTGGGAGTTGCCCGCCGAGCCGCCTAAATACTTGTTGTAGTACTCGTTGAGGGCGAGGGCCGCGGTGGCTCCGTAGAGGATGTCCCACTCGACCGCCCTGGGACCGGCCACCGCGTCCTTGGGCGGGGTCCAGAGGAGGCTGTTGAGGTCGCCGGTGATGAGCCGGAACTTGGCCTTGACGCCGACCTGCTCCCAGTACTGCTGGACGGCGGTCATGAAGTCGACCGTCTGCTGGTCGGTGTAGTAGTAGCCGACGTCCATGACGTAGTCGGCCGGCCACTTGGCCTCCTTGAGGAGCTGCTTGGCCTTGTCGGGATTGTAGGCGTAGGGCTCGAGGCCGGAGGCCTTGCGCTCGCCGTTGGGGGTGAGGCTGTTGGCCGGCACCGCCATCGGCAAGAGCGAGGACTTCGTGATCGAGTCCATGTCGATGGCGTAGCGCAGGGCCTGCCGGACGCGGGGGTCCGACAGGGGATTGGCGTTCGTCGCCTGGGCGAACAGGGCCGAGCCTGCGGCGACCAGGACGAGCAGGGCGATCAATGGCCGAAGTTTCAAGGTACTCCTCCTTCAATGCTCGAATGTCGGAATCATTCCGATCTTACCATGAACTTGCATCCAAGTAAATGCAAAAAGTTTCAAAAATTATGTGTTTGTCGGGTATTGGCTTTCATGGTATTCTATTGTATTCATTTGTATTCGTAAATGGATAGGCGGAGGTCAAGGTGAAGAACGAGGAGCGGGCTGAACGCGAGTTATCGGTCTACGACCACATGAAGCAGTGCATCCTCGACGGCAGCATCCGCTACGGGGAACGCTTCACCGAGGCCCAGATGGCCGAGCGCTTGGACGTATCTCGCATGCCAGTCCGGGAAGCCATCATGAAACTGATGTACGAGGGCTTCATCGAGCGAGGCGAGAAGACCGGCTACCGCACCAAGAGGCTGACAGAGCAGGACGTCATCGACACCTACGTCTACCGCGAGTGCCTCGACGGCATGCTGACCCGGCTCTTCACCCACCGCTCGAACCCCTCGCAGGTCTACTTCCTCCAGAACCTCCTCGGCGTCATGGAACGCGTCAAGGAGGGCGAGGACGAGCACGCCATGGCCAAGGTGGACTTCGAGTTCCACCGCGCGATCGCGAGGGGGGCGGCCAACCCGCAGATGATCCCCCAGTTCGAGATCCTCCTCGAGAAGACCAGCTACATCACCTCGACCCTGCTCGGCGACAACGCCCTCGTGTCGCCCTCGACCTATGACGGCGGCATGGCCGCGGCGATCTACGAGGAGCACAGGCTCATCGTCGAGCGCATCCTCGAGCGCGACCCCGACGGGGCCGAGGCGGCGGCCAGGGAATCGGCCCGCGCGGGCCTCCAGAAGATCCTCGCCGTCCTCGCCGTCAGCTACGCCTCCCTATAGCGCGCCGGCCGGCGGGGCCTTCCGCGAAGCGATGAAGCCGCGCAACGCGCCGATCGCGGCCTCGACCGCGGCCGGGGCGGGCCCGCCGGTCATCGAGCGCCGGGCGACGCAGGCTTCCAGGGCGAGGTGTCGGGCGAGGTCGCCCGCGTCGCAGCCTTCCCAGGCAGGGTGGAGACCGGCGAGCCCGGCGTCGCCCAACGCGGCGAGGAGGCCCGCGACGGCGGGGCTCCGGCCGAAGGCGCCGCCCGAGCGCGCCGCCTCCCAGGCCAGGACCAGTGCCCGGCCCGCGGCGTAGGCGGTCCTGAAGGGGACCCCCCGCTTCATCACGAGGTACTCCGCCGCGTCGGCGGCCCAGAGGCAACCCTCCTCGGCGGCGGCCCGCATGCGCGCGGGGTCGGGCGCGATGGCCGCGACCATCGTCGCGAAGGCGCGCGCGCAGGAGATCGCCGTGTCGGCCGCGTCGAAGACCGCCGCCTTGTCCTCCTGCAGGTCGCGGTCGTAGGCGAGGGGCAGGCCCTTCTGCATGACGAGGAGGGCGACGAGGTCGCCGAAAGCCCGGCCGGCCTTGCCGCGGATGAGCTCGGCGGGATCGGGATTGCGCTTCTGCGGCATGACGCTCGAGCCGGTGGAGCAGGAGGCGCCGAGCCTCGCGAAGCCGAACTCGTAGGAGCTCCAGAGGCAGATCTCCTCGCAGTAGCGCGAGAGGTGCATGAGGAAGGTCGCGCAGGCCGAGGCGAACTCCACGCAGGCGTCGCGGTCGGCCACCGCGTCCATGCAGTTGGGCGAGGGCCGCGCGAAGCCGAGGGCGGCCGCGACGGAGCCTCGGTCGACCGGGAGGCCGGTGCCGGCCAGGGCGCAGGAGCCCAGGGGGCACTCGTCCGCGCGGGCCGCGGCGTCCTCGAGCCGGCCGTGGTCGCGCTCGAGGGCGGCGCACCAGGCCATGAGGTGGTAGGCGAAGGTCACGGGCTGGGCCCGCTGGAGGTGGGTGTAGCCCGGCATGACCGTGCCCGTGTGCTCGGACGCGAGATCGGCCAACGCGTCGAGGATGGACAGGACGGCGCCGCGCAGCTCCGCCGAGGCGTCGCGCAGCCAGAGCCTGAGGTCGAGGGCGACCTGGTCGTTGCGGCTGCGGCCCGCGTGGACGGCCCGCCCCGCGTCGCCGAGGCGGGCGGTGAGCTCGGCCTCGACGAAGGAGTGCACGTCCTCGGCCGTCGGGTCGACGGCGAGGCTGCCCTCCCCCGCCTGGACCGCGAGTCCGGCGAGGGCCTTGCCGAGGGCCGACGCGGCCTCGGCGGGCAGGATCCCCCGCTCGCCGAGCATGGCCGCGTGGGCGATCGAGCCCTCGAGGTCCTCGGCGAGGAGGCGGCGGTCCACCGAAGTGGAGGAGAGGAAGGCGTCGATCCCCGGGTCGATGCCGCCGTCCGACGCGGTTTCCCACAACTTTGCCATTGCGTCACTCCTGAACATCAACAGGATTCACCACAGAGAGCACAGAGGGAAGAATTGAGAGCACAGAGAAGAGAGGGATAATGATGAGTGGAAGGAGGGCAAGAAGAAAGTAAGGGAAAACATGATTTCGCCACGATGGCGGACCTATTTCCGGCGCCGCTTACATCGCAAACTTGCTTCGCCTATCTCTCCATTCTTTCTCCCTATTTCCCATTCCCCAACCCTTTTCTCCTCTTCCCCAATTCACATTCTCTCCCTCTTCCCTCCGTGATCTCCCTCTTCCTCCGTGTCTCCGTGGTTGCCTTTCTCTTGGTATGCGTCAGTCGCCCGCGGGGGCGGTGTAGCCGGAGGCGTCCGAGATCGAGGGCGCCGGCTTGCCCGAGGCGAGCCTGGCCTCGAGCCGCGCGCGGACCTTGGTCGGCAGGCCGAAGAGGTTGATGAAGCCCTCCGAGTCCTTGTGCGAGAAGAGGGGTCCGGTGGTGAAGCTCGCGAGGCTCGCGTCGTAGAGCGAGTAGGGCGACTTCATGCCGGCGCTGGAGATGGAGCCCTTCCAGAGCTTGAGCGAGACCGTGCCCGTCACCAGCTTCTGCGTCGAGTCGATGAAGGCGCACAGGGCCTCCCGGAGGGGGCAGAACCACTCGCCCTCGTAGAGGGTCTCCGCGAACTTCTGGCCGACCTGGAGCTTGAAGGAGAGTGTCTTGCGGTCGAGGCAGAGCTGCTCGAGCTTGGCGTGGGCCTCCATGATGACGGAGCCCGCGGGGGTCTCGTAGACGCCGCGGGACTTCATGCCGACGACCCGATTCTCGACCATGTCGAGGATGCCGACGCCGTGTTTGCCCGCGAGCGCGTTGAGCGCCTTCACGAGGGAGACGCCGTCCATCGCGACGCCGTCGAGGGCCACGGGGACGCCCTTCTCGAAGCCGAGGGTCACGTAGTCGGGCTTGTCGGGGGCCTTCGAGGGAGGGGTGGTCATCTTGAGCATGCCCTCGAGCTTGGGCTCGTTGGCGGGGTCCTCGAGGTCGAGGCCCTCGTGGCTGATGTGCCAGAGGTTGTCGTC
>CAYNPQ010000120.1:0-10395 GCA_964399065.1 uncultured Treponemataceae bacterium
CATGCCGACGTTTCCGAGATTGACGATCGCCGGCAAGTAGGCGTTGCCCTCGCCCGGTCCGCCCCCGCCGGCCGCGCGGAAGTCCTCCGCCGCCCGCTCGAGCCTGCCGAACCGCGCGTAGGCGATGCCCCGCTCGTTCAGCGCCTTCGGCGTCGCGCCGAACTGCCCGATGGTCTTCTCGATCCCCTTGAGGCGGAAGGCGAGTTCCCGGTCGACGATCGGCTCCAGCGCCGCCTTGAAAGCCTCCGCGGTCCTGCCCGACTCGGGCGCCGCGACCGTGGAGGCGTCGGCGGGCAGTCCCTCCGGCGGGTAGGTCTCCCAAGCCGAGCGTATCGCGTAGAATCCCGCCGTGCCCGACGCGAGGCCCTCGCGCCATTGCCGCGCGCCCTCGGACCATGCCTTCGAGAAGTCGGCGTCGCGCATCGTGACCTCGAGAGGCAGCCAGGCCGAGCCCGCGCGCGTCACGAGGTCCGCCGCGCATGCCATCGTCGCCGCCTGCTCAGGCGTCGCCGCGAGCGCGAAGGCCATGAACACGTGCCCCGGCACCGTGATGAAGGCCGTCGCCACTCCCACCGACTCGAACATCGAGGCGTAGAGGATCGACAGGTCCGCGCAATCGCCCGCCCTGTACGAGAGCGTCTGCCGCGGGTACTTGAGGAAGTCCACGGTCTCGGGGTTGGCCTTGACCATGGCGAAGGGCGTCGTCGGGCTCGAGGCGTAGGCGACCCCGTACAGCCTCAGCGCCTCGTGGAAGGCCGCGCCGAGCTGGATGTTGGGGTCGATCCCCGGGTTGCGCAGGGGCTTGATGTCGTTCGCCGCCTGGTTGGAGAGGATCAGGACCCAGGGATCCTTGCCCGAGACGAAGGCCGCGGCCTTGCGGTCGTCGTCCCAGGTCATCGCGTTGCGGTCGCGCACCGTCACGCTCGCCGTGGTCGCGGCCGAGCCCGCGAGGTCGCCCGCGCGGTACTCCGCGACGATCTCCGCGGCCGCCTTGGTGGTTTCGGTGACGGCGAGGACCGAGTTGTTGAGGAGGGCGAAGAGGGGAACTTCGATTTTCTGCCTCGGGCCGATGACCGGGATCGTCGCGCAGAGCTTGGGCGCGTCCATGTACTGCTTCATGAAGAACGTGACCCTCACCTCGCTGACGGCTGTCCGGCTTGTGTTGGACACGGAGATCGCGCCGACGGGGTTCTCGTCGTACCAGGACCGGAAGACGGGGAAGACGGAACGGAGCCTCGGTTCGCCGAGCTGAAGGAGGCGGAGCTCCGTGGCCGGGGTCCCGGCGCGCCTGGGCAGGCGCGTGGCGACGCCGAGGGAGGCGCCGCCCGAGCCCATGAGGCCGAAGTCGCGGCGGTACGAAGCGCCGAGGCGGAGGGCGAGGGAATCGGAGAGCCTCCACTCGAGGCCGGCTCCGGCCTCGGCGAGGCCGAAGGCGGACCCGCCCGGGATGCCCTGGCCCTCGCCGGCGCCGTTTTCGAAGCCCCAGGCGAGGCCGCCCTGGCAGAAGAACCGCGCGGACAGGGAACCGCCGAGACCGAGGCGCCAGGCAGCGCCGAGCTCCGCAGAAAATGTGGAGAGGGAGCCGGAGCCGGCGAGGCCGTAGGAATCGTAGACGTAGCCCAGGCCGACGCGGGCCGCGAGGTCCGGGGCGAAGGGCGGCTCGTACTCGAGGGCAAGGATCCCGCGCCCCGAGGGGCCGAACATGTCCGCGCCGGGGCCGAGCGGATAATGGAAGGCCGGCTCGAGCGAGAGGCTGAAGGCCGAGGGCTCGGCGCCGGCGGCCGGTGCGGCGGCCAGCGCGAGGAACAGGAAGAACCACGGTTTGCGCATGATCTCCTCCATAAGCGGGAAGAGATGCCCGTAATGTTAAAATTATATCACATGATTGCCCGGCGGCCCAGCCCTCGCCCCCGAGGCCTTACTTCGGTATGTTCTCGGGCAGGATCCTGTTCCAGCGCTGGCTCGCCGCGATCTCCCACTTCCCCGGCTCGATATCGGCGCCGAGGAGATAGTTCTTGAGCAGGGCGGTGCGGACCCAATACTCGGCGCCGACCTTCTCGACGAAGGTGACCTGGAACTCCTCCCACTTGTAGTAGTAGAGCCAGTCGCCCCGGTGGAGGACGTCCTCCTGGACGTGCCGGTCGTAGTTGATGACGAGGTGGGACCAGTTCAGGATGCCCCACTCCTCCTTGCCCGCGGCCAGGGCCTTCTCGGCGATGGCGAGGAGCTTGGGGTCCTTCGAGGCCGGCTCGGGCAGGCGGTTGGCCTTGAGGGCGGCCTCCGCGCCGCCGGCCACTTTCTCCATCGCGGCGTAGAGGCCCTCGAGCTGCTTGCGCGTCGCGGGATCCTCCTTGCCGAGGCTGCCGCGCTGCAGGGCGAGGAGCCGCAGCGCCCCCGCGATGCCCTTCTCCACGGTCTTCACCGAGGCGGCGACGTAGGCGGGGTCCGTCGAGTAGTAACCCCCCGTGGGCGGATGGAGGCCCGGATCGATGGGCGCCTCGAACTCCTCCCTGGCCCACTTCAAGGCGTAGGTGATCTTGCCCTTCACGTTGCTCGTGAACCAGTAGGAGTATTGCTGGAATTCGGGACTGCGGGCCTTGATCGAGAGTCCCTCCGCCCGCTTGAAGAAGGCGCTCGCCTGCTCGACCGCTGCCAACCAGCCCGTGAGCTTGCGCGCCCACTCCTCCACCTGGTCGGGTGTGGCCTCCTTCGGCAGCGAGGGGTCGAAGCTATCCCGCGGGAAATGCTTTTGGATGAGGGCGAGCTCGGCGTCGACGTCCCCGGCCTTCCCGGCGCGGGACTTGGACTCGGCGACCGCGGCGTCGTACTGCTGCTGGATCTCCTCGTAGCGGGCGTACTCGGCGAGGAAGGCCTTGTCCGTCCGCGCCACCACGCCGTCGAGGGGCCCGCGCAGCTTGTCCAGGTTCGCGGTCGCGCGCGCGAGCACGGCCGGGTCCTGGAGGGAGATCGGGTCGAGGTCGGTCTTCACGGCGTAGCTCAGGCGGTTGAACTCCATGCGGAAATCGGCGATCCGCTTCTTGTCGTCTGCCGAGAGCGGGGGCGCGCCCGGGGCCGCCTGCGCTGCGGGCGCGGGCTTGGCCGCGGCCTGCGGCGGGGGAGGGGCGGGGGCGGCGGACATCGCCGCCTCGAGCTTGGCGCGGAGCCCCTCGATCTTCTTATGGCAGGCGATCACGTCGGGATGCTTGCGTCCGGCCTCGGAGACGGGCTTCAGCGTGTTCTCGAGGCGGCTGATGTAGCCTTCGTACTCGGTGCGCTTCGACGTGTCGATCTTGTCGAAGTAGGGGAGGACGCGCTGGTAGTCCTTCTCGAAGTAGCCGACCTGCCGCTTGTCCAGGAAGATGAGCTCCTCCGCCCCCGCGACGTTCGCCGCCTGCAGGGCCAGGAGCGCCGCGATCGCTGCGATGACGGGACGCCTGATACCCATGGCTCCTCCTCCGGACGCGCGCCGGCACGCGGGCGCCGCCATCCGCATGGGTGGAATTCTCGCTCGCGGAAGGACAGTCTTCCAGAAGTTATAAAAACATTACACGATACATTTTGCGTCGATCGCCCGGGCGCGACGCGGACTCCCCTTCCGCGCGATCCCTGCGTCTCCCTCTCGGGTCCCGCCGTTCGAGCTTGCCGCCCCCGCGGTTTGATGGCATCATGGCGCGGTCGAGGGAGGGCGCCTCGGGCGGCGCGGACCCGGAAGGATGACGCATCGTGTTCGACGCTTCGGTCTACGCGGGTCGCAGGGAGCGGCTCCGCTCCCTCCTCGCCGCCTCGGGCTCCTCCGAGGGCCTCGCCCTCTTCCTCGGCAACCGGCCGAGCCCGATGAACTACGAGGACAACTGCCACCGCTTCCGGCAGGACTCGAGCTTCCTCTATTTCTTCGGGATCGCCCTGCCCGACCTCGCCGCGACCATGGACCTCGCCTCGGGCCGAGCGACGCTCTTCATCGATCCGCCCGCCGCCGACGACGTCGTGTGGACGGGTCCGAGGCCCGGCGCTGACGAGTTGGCGGCCGCGGCCGGCGTCGCGCGCGCCCAGGGCCGCGGCCGCCTCGCCGCCGAGGCGCGGGCCGCCTCGAAGCTCCTCTACCTGCCGCCCTACCGCGCCGAGACCCGCCACGAGCTCGCCGAACTGGACGGCCGCCCCGCCTCCGAGATCGCGCAACGCGCGTCCCTCCCCCTCATCCGGGCATGCGTCGCGCTGCGTCAGGTCAAGTCGGACGCGGAGATCGAGGAGATGGAGAGGGCCGTCGCCGTCTCCGTCCGCATGCACGAGGCGGCCATCGACGGGGCGCGCCCCGGGATGCGAGAGTACGAGGTCGCCGCGCTGATGGCCCAAGCGGCCCACTCGGCCGGCTGCCAGCCCGCCTTCCCGATCATCGCCACGACCCGCGGCGAGACCCTCCACAACCTCGAGGACCGCAGGCTCCTCGAGCGCGGGGGCCTCTTCCTGGTCGACGCCGGCGCGGAGACCGCCGAGGGCTACGACGGCGACATCTCCTCGACCTTCCCGATCGGCGGGCGCTTCGAGGGCCGCCAGCGCGACGTCTACCTCCTGACCTGCGCCGCGCATCGCGCCGCCGCGGCCTGCGTCTCTCCCGGCAGGCCCTTCCGCGACGCCCACTTCGCGGCCTGCAGGACCATCTTCGAAGGCATGAAGGACCTCGGCGTCGCTCGCGGCGACGTCGAGGAGGCCCTCGCCGCGGGCGCCCACGCGCTCTTCTTTCCCTGCGGCACGGGACACCAGATCGGCATGGACCCCCACGACATGGAGAGCTACGGAGAGATCTGGGTCGGCTACGACGGCCAGGCCAAGAGCTCGCAGTTCGGTCTCAAGTCCCTCCGCATGTCCAAGCCCCTCGTGCCCGGGATGGTGGTCACCATCGAGCCGGGGATCTACTTCATCCCCGCCCTCGTCGAGCGCTGGAAGGCCGACCCGGCCCTCGCCTCCTTCGTGGACTTCGCCGCGCTCGAGCCCTTCATGGCCGTCGGCGGCGCGCGAAACGAGGAGGACTGGCTCGTGACCGGGACGGGAGGCCGGCCGCTCGGCCCCGCCTTCGACAAGTCCGTCGGGGCCATCGAGGCGAGGCGCGCGAGGGCCCTGGGGGGCTGAGGCGCGCGCGGTCTTCGGCGGATGCGTTGGCCGAAACCGCACAAGGCGGACCATGCCGCCCCAATAAGCGCCGACACCTCGTTCGTCATGACCAAGTATCTGGACCTTGCCTACGCAGGTGTTTCCAAGACCCAAACCCTCGACTTCTACCTACCGAACAATGGAAGTGGTCCGTTCCCGGTGCTGTTCTGCGTCCATGGCGGTGGTTTCGCCTTCGGCGACTCCCGCGGCGGCGAACTGGCGATCGCCCTCAAGGGCCAGACGCACAACAGCGCCGAGTCCTTCGAATCGAGGTACATGGGCGCCGTCATCACCTCCATTCCTGACAAGATCAAGGAGACCAATCCCGAGACCTGGATCGACGCGAAGGATCCGCCCTTCCTGATCGCCCACGGCACGGCTGATCAGAACATCCCCACCCAGCAGTCCGTCGGCTTCGCCAACAAGCTGGCCGCCGCGCTCGGGGCCGACAAGGTGCAACTCGTGGTCATCCCGGGGGCCGTGCATGGCGGAGCCGCCTTTGAGATCGAATCGAACATGAAAACCCTGCTGGGTGATCGGGTTATTCCTGCAACGAGGGTTTCTCGACGCATCCCTGGCGGAATCCACGTTCGGCTGACGCACCAGGGTGTCCCCCATCCTCCGTCAAGGCAATCCCTCGTGGGCGGCCAGTGCCTCCCGGCATCGCCGGACCACCGCGAGGGCCAGCTCCGGGTTGTCGAGGATCACGCACTGGCTGCCGAGGCCTAGAACAACGAGTTCGGCGTAGAGCGACGAGTCGAGCCCCAGCTCGGCCCTGACCCAGCCTGGCCGTTCCCAGGGCCCGGCCACGTCGACGCGGCCCGGCGCGATGCCCCGCAGATACCGCAGCTGGTTTTCGGGGAGGCCCAGGGAGAACCGGAACCCCACCAGTTCGCCCGCGAACTCGGCGACATGGGCGGGCCACCAGGTAGAGAGATCGAACTGAGGGTCCCGGGCGAACAGCCCCAAGCTCCGGAGGGCTCCGAAGCGCGACACCCGGTACGTGCGCCACTCCCCTTCCCGGCGCCCCACGAAATACCAGAGGCCCGCCTTGGCCGCCAGCCCGTAGGCCTCGAGCCGGACGGTCTTGGTCCCGCCTTCCCGGCTGTGATAGTCGCCCTCGACCACCCGGTCCTCCCACACTGCGGCCTGGAGGACCTCGAGGTTCGGTTCCCCGGCCTCGTGCCACCACCACCGCGAGTCGATGACCAGGCGTCGCCTGAGCTGATCAACCCCGGGTTCAAAGCGGCGCGGCACCGAGGCCCGGAGCTTGGCTTGCGTCTCGCGAAAGGTCTGTCCCCAGCCCAAGTCGTCGAGAAGCCGGGCGTCTCCGGCCACCAGGAGGGTCCGCAGCTCGCTCTCCTTCATGCCCGTCAGGGAGGTTCGGTACGCCGGGTCGAGCCAGATGCCGCCGCCGGGGCCGCCTTCGGCCAGGATGGGTACCCCCGAAAGGGACAGAGCTTCGACGTCGCGAAGGATGGTCCGGCGGCTGACCCCCAAGGCGTCGGCCAGCTGCGACGCGGTGGTCTTGCCCTTGTCCTGCAAGGCCAGGATCAGGGAGATGAGTCGATCGGCTCGCAGACTGTCCCTCCTTTTCAAGAAAAAGAAAAATGAGTGACAGAAGATGTCACCCACCCTGGTTCACTATATCACCAAGGAGTTACCATGATCCATTCACTCGATCTTTCCGGCCACGGCCGGATCCACGCCGAATCCGAAGGGACCGGCCCCGCCATCGTGTTCGTCCATGCCGACTTCGTTGACGGGCGAATGTGGGACAGCGTCCGGGCCCGGTTGGCGGCCCGCTACAAGACGGTGGCCTACGACAAGCTGGGCTACGGCCGCTCCGACTCCGCCACGGGCCCCGTGGTTCGGCGCAAAGAACTGGCCGCCGTCGTCGACGCCCTCGGCCTTGAGACCTTCCATCTCGTGGGCTGTTCCAATGGAGGACAGCAGGCCCTCGACTTCACGCTCGAGCATCCGACCCGGGTGCGCTCCCTCACCTTGGTCAATGCCTCGCCGTCGGGCTGGCAACCCCAGGGCGATATGCCTCCACTCCTTGTGGAGATGATGGCCGCGGTCCAGGCGGGTGACCAGGCTGCCGCCTCCGAACTCCAGCTCCGGATCTGGTTCGACGGCCCCGAGAGGGACAAGACCCGCTTCTCTCCGGCGATCCAGGAAGCGCGCCGACTGGCTTCGGTCATGAACCGCATTTTCGTCGAGCGAGGCACCTTCTTCATCGCCGATGATCTGCCCCTGGACCCTCCGGCACTGTCTCGATTCACCGAAGTGAAGGCGCCCACGCTGGTGATCGACGGCCTTAGGGACTGGAGCGAGAACCGCCGGGCCAGCCGCCTTCTGGCCGAAGGAATTTCCGGGGCCCAAAGGATCGAGGTCGAGGGAGGCCACGTGTCGCCCTTGGAGGATCCGGACGGGTTCGCCCAACTGTGGGAGAACAGCCGTAAAACCCAGCGCTGTTCCTGAAGGAGTTCCCGGCATGGTGGAACTGGCGAGCGAGCCCCCCGCCTCGCGGCGGGGCCTCGGTTGCCAGAGAGTTGCCGCATGGCCCAAGCGGGAGTGGTCAGGCATGGAGGCCCATCGCTCCCGCAAGCGCCGCGGATCCGTGAGGACACAGGAGCGGGCAATCTTCGCGCCTGACCCCGCTAGGCGCGCCTCAAGGCCTCGATGTCGAACTTCCCCATCTTCATGAAGGCGGCCACCACGCGCTGGCTGCGCTCAGGGTCAGACATGAGGGTCTCGAGCAGGGAGGGCACTATCTGCCAGGAGAGACCGAACCTGTCCTTGAGCCAGCCGCAGCGGCCCTCTTCCCCACCCTCGGCCAAGGTGGACCAGAGCCGGTCGATCTCCTCCTGGCTGTCGCAGGTGAGGACGAGCGAGGCTCCCTCCGTGAACGTGAAGCCGTGGGGCCAGGCGCTGTCCATGGCCGAGAACCACTGCCCCTGAAGGGAGAACTCGCCATAGTTGATGCTTCCCTCGCGGTCGGGCGCCTGGTCCGGGCCATAGCGGCTCAGGGTCCCCGTCCCCGATCCCGGGAGGAGGGAGGTGTAGAGCGAGATGGCCTCCTCGGCCCTGCCCGCGTTTGCGCCCGTGAACATGAGCGATGGGAAGGCCCGGGCCCTCGGAGGGGAGCCGGGAAGCGAGAGCTGCCAGTTCACGCCGAACCGGTCCGCCACCCAGCCGTATTTTTCGGCGAAGGGATAGCGGTCCAGGGGCATGAGGACGTTCCCCTCCGCGGAAAGGACGTTCCAGAGCGCGTCCAGGCCGGCTTCGTTGTCACAATGGTAGAAAAACGAGACCGAGGGGTTGGGCTTGAATTCCGGGCCCCCATTGAGGAGCATGAGCTCGAGGCCGCCGACCTCCACGGTCGCGACCAGGCCCGAGTCGCCGGTCTTCCTGGCGCCGGGGAAGGTGGAGACGTAGAAGTCGGCGACCGCCTGGGCCTGGCCGTCGAACCACAGGCAGGTCTTGATGGGATGGATCATGCACTACCTCCCTTGGGGCCGCTCGCTACGACAGGGGCATCCGCGCTCGCCTCGACCCTCGCCGCCATCGCGCCCCGGCTCCCTCAGCCGAGGATGGCGACCAGGCCGCCGAAACAGGCGTAGGTGAGGAGATAGAGGGCGTTGTTGATGATGAGGACGATAGGTTTGCGGCCCTCGAACTGGGTGTTCAGGCTGTGCGTGACGGAGAAGGCGACCCAGGCGAGCAGTCCGGCCAAGGCGCCCTGGAGGAAGCTCTCCGCCTTGACGCTGTGCACGAGGACTTGGAGTCCGTAGGAGAAAAGGAGGGTCGCGATCGCCGCGCCTCCCATGAGGCGTGGCATGGCGCGCCTGTCCTCCTCGGTCATCTCCCGCTTGCCGGGATCCATGCCTATGCCCTTCTGCCAGGCCTTGAACCAGGGTACGGCGGGGGAATAGTACAGCCAGCTCACGATGAAATTCGCGACCGCGACGACGACGAAGGGAAGCCAGGAAAGACGGAGATCGAGCATGTCATTTCTCCTCTCCTCTCAAAGCTCCTGCCGCCGGGACCGAAAGTCAAGGCAAGGGAGGAATGCGGGGAAGCCCCGATCCTGATCACCCGGCGTCGCCTTGAGGGCCTCGGGCTCGAACCTCGCGTTCGCGGCGGACCTGGTCCATACACCTGCGCCGGAGCAGCGGGAGAAGATGCCGAGGGGCGCCCCCTCGCGGGAGCGCCCTTGGATGGATGCGGTAGCCTTGGAAGGCTCAGTAATCCATCCCACCCATCCCTCGCGCTTCGCGCTCGTGGAGCCGCCTGCCATGCTTCACGAGAGACAACGAGCGCATAACGCGGCTTGCCGCCCCGCCTCGCGCCAAGGGATGCGCCCGGCGCGTCCCAGGAGCATGGGCGGCTTGGGCCTGGCCGCTTCGCGCGGATACAAGAAGGGCGCCCCCTCGCGGAGGCGCCCTTCGACGGAAGCGTTGGCTGAAACCGGACTTAGTAGTCCATCCCGCCCATCCCTCGCGCTTCGCGCTCGGGGAGCCGCCCTCCTTCCTTCGCAAGATACATATGTCTGCCAACGCGGCTTGCCGCCCCGCCTCGCGCCAAGGGATGCGCTCGGCGCGGCCCAGGAGCATGGGCGGGATGGGCACGCCCGCTTCGGCTGATACAAGAGGAGCGCCCTCGCGGGCGCTCCTCGAAGATTGCGGTTGCAGCCGGAGGCTTAGTAGTCCATCCCGCCCATGCCGCCCATACCGCCCATGCCGCCGCCCATGCCGCCGCCGGCGGGGGCCGCCTTGGGCTCGGGGAGGTCGGTGATGGCGCACTCGGTGGTGAGGAGGAGGGACGCGACGGAGGCCGCGTTCTGGAGCGCGGAGCGCGTGACCTTGGCCGGGTCGATGATGCCGGTCTTGACCATGTCCACCCACTCCATCTTCTGCGCGTCGAAGCCGACGCCCTTCTTCTCGTTCTTCGCCTTGTCGGCGATGATGGAGCCGTCGACGCCGGCGTTCTCGGCGATCTGGCGGATGGGCTCCTCGAGGGCGCGCTTGACGATCTTGTAGCCGACCTTCTCGTCGTCGGTCATCTTGGCGGTGTCGGACTTCTCGAGGGCCTGGGCCGCCTGGATGAGGGCGAGGCCGCCGCCAGGGACGATGCCTTCCTCGATCGCGGCGCGGGTGGCGCTGAGGGCGTCCTCGACCCGGTGCTTCTTCTCCTTCATCTCGACCTCGGTGGCCGCGCCGACGTTGATGACGGCGACGCCGCCGG
>CAYNPQ010000121.1:0-10307 GCA_964399065.1 uncultured Treponemataceae bacterium
CTCCGAGTCGGCCTTCCTGCCGAGGGAGTCGGCGAGGGGGACGAGGGCCTCGAGGGCGGCGCGCGCGGCCTTGGCCTCGTCCACGGCGATCGCCGCGTCGAGGGAGCGCCGCCAGTAGCCGTAGGCCTCCTCGGGGCGCCCGAGCCGCGCTGCCAGGCGCCCGGCGGCGGCGAGGTCGCCCGCGACGCCGCGCCCGTTCTCCGCGCTCTTGTCGGCCTCGAGCGCGGCGAGGGCGGCCGCGAGGGCCTCCTCGAGCCGGTCCTCCGAGGCGCGGATCGAGGCGAGCACGTAGCGGTTCGCGGCGAGCTCGACCCAGCGCAGGGCCTTCAGGTTGAGCGACTGGGCGCGCTCGAGGTCGGCGAGGGCCTCGGCCTTCCGGCCGAGGGCGGCCTTGGCCACGGCCGCGTCGTGGAGGGCCACCGCGAGGGCCTTGCCGGCGGCGGCCTCCTTCGGCTCCTTCCCGCCGGGCGCGACCTTCTCGATCGCCCGCGCGAAGAGCTCAAGCGCCCGCGTCGCGTCGCCGTCGGCGTAGCTGAGCTCGCCCATGCCGGAGAGGGCCACGGCCTCGGCGGCGGCCGAGCGGGCCGCGACCGCCCGCTCGAGCGAGTCCTCGAAGGCGGCGCGGGCCTCCGCGGCCATGCCGGCGGAGGCGTAGGCGCGGCCGATCGAGGCCTGCACGGCCGACGCGCCCGCGAGGTCGTCCACGGACTTGCAGGCGCGCAGCGCCTGGTCGTAGTAGCCGAGGGCCGACTCGTACTGCCCCGTCGCCATGAAGCCGTCCCCGAGCTTCGCGAATTCGGCCGCCTTGTTCTTGACGTCGTAGACGATCCCGCCGCCCTTCGGGGCCGTGGAGCAGGATGCCAGGAGGGCGAGGGCCGGGAGAAGGGCCGCGGCGGGCGCCGGGATCCGGCGAGCGCGCGTCGTGCGATACGGTTTTCCGCCTTGCCCGCCCATCAGAAGCCTCCCTCGCGGAGTCCCTGGTAGAGGGGCTGCTGGTCGCGCCTCTCGGGCACCCCGCCCTTGAGCAGGGGATTGTTCTTGAGGCCCTCGAGCACGTCCTGCGCCTGCTTGATCGCGGTCCTGCCCTCGTCGATCGCCACGCCGATCGAGGGCATCTGGGCGCGGAGGTCCTGCGTGATGCCCTGCACGTTCTTGAGCGTCTTCTCGGTCTCGACGAGGCTCGAGGTCAGCTTGTCGAAGATCGCGTTCTTGTCGTCGAGGAGGGTCGCTATCGAGCCCTTCGCGTCGAGGAGCTTCGGCACGAGGCCGGTCGGGTCGCGGATCGCGGCCGTCGTAGCCTCGACGTTCGAGGCCACCTTGCCCACGGTGTCCACGAGGCCGCCCGCCTTGTCGATGAGGCCCCCCGCCTGGGCCTGCAGATCGCCCACCAGGGCATTGGCCTTCTCGGCGATGCCGCCGACCTGCCGCTGGAGGTCGGCGACCAGGTCGTCGACTCGGGCCATCGCGCTCGCCGCCTCGGCGACGACCTGGCCCGCGGGCCCGGAGCTCTGCCCGGCGAGGGCGCGGTTCACCTCGGTGAGGGTGCGGTTCACCGTCACCACGGTCTTGGCGAGGCTCTCGAGGAGGGGATTCACGTTCGCGAGGAGGCGGGTGATCGTGTCGTCCTTTGGCGGGATCTCCACGTAGCCCTGCTCGATGAGGGACTGTCCCTCCTCGGAGGAGGCGAGGGGCACGAAGCTGCCGTCCTTCAGGAGCCCCTCGGACTTGCCCGGGTGGAAGAGGAGCTGGGTCCCGAGGCCTATCGGCGAGGTGACGAGCTCGAGGAGCGAGTTCTCCCGGGCCTTGGAATAGTAGTCGTCGTAGATGACGAAGGCCGCGTCCACCTCGTTGTCCGCGTTGAGCGAAATACGCTGGATCTTGCCGACCTCGAAGCCCTTCATGAGGAGGGCCGTGCCGGGAGCCACGCCGGAGGCCGAGGGGAAGCGGGTCGCGAAGCGGTGGCTCCGCGAGAACCAGCGCTGGTTCGCCCCGATGAGCACGACGCCCGCGCAGAGCGCGAGCGCGGCGACCAGCACGAAGAGGCCGACGATCCGCTCGGCGTGCCGAACCCTGAATTTCATGTGTCGCCTTCCTTCGGTCCTTCGACGTCGTTGATGATGTCGCCCAACGCGGGCCCGCCGCCTCCGGGCTCCTCCGAGGCGCCGGGCGCCGGGGCGGCCGGGCGCGCCCCGTCGGCGGCCATGGCCTCGGCCCAGGCCCCCGCGAGGCCCGAGGCCCAGTCCGGCGCGGGCGCCGCGGCCCGGGGCCGGAGCCTGCCCGTGACCGACCGCAGGGCGGGGTCCGTCCAGGCCGCGGCCTCGGCGAGGCCGCCGAGGGCGAGGAGGCGGCCTCCTTTGAGGACGCCGACCCGGTCGGCGTAGCGGGACGCGGCCTCGGAGCTCGAGCTCGCGACGAGGAGGGTGCGGCCCCTCGACTTGAGCGCGGCCTCGATCTCGCGCACCCGCTCGACCGCCTCCTCGTCGAGGTTCTCCGCCGGCTCGTCCATGAAGAGGAGCTCGGGGTCGAGGACGAGGGCGCGCGCGAGGCCGACGAGGCGGCGCTCGCCCTGGGAGAGGTCGGCCGGCCGAGCCTTGAGGTCCTCGTCGTAGCCGACGAGCTCCGCGGCGCGCCGCACGGCGCGGTCCACCTCGGCGGGGCTCGCGCCGCGCCGGTGGATGCGGAGCGGCAGGGCGAGGTTGTCGTAGAGGCTCTGGTTGGCCCAGAGCGCGGCGTCCTGGAAGACGAAGCCCGTGCGGGCCCGGAACTCGGCCTCCTCGCGGCGCGACATGCGCGCGAGGTCGCGGCCGCGATACAGGACCTCGCCGGCCGTCGCCACCTGGATCCCGGCCGCCGTCTTGAGGAGGGCCGACTTGCCCGAGCCCGCGGCGCCCATGAAGTAGACGGTCTCGCCCTCGGCAAGGGCGAAGGAGACCTCGCCCAGGACGAGGTAGCCGCCGCGCTCCGCGTCGACCGAGCGGAGCTCGAGGATCGGATCGCCGGCCACGGCCTAGCCCAGGTACTTCGCCGCGGTCAGGACGACGTCCGCGACGATGCAGAGCATGAAGCTCGACCCGACCGCGCGGATGCCCGCGACCGGGACCTCGGTGCTCGCCCGCTCCACCCCGAAGCCGCGGTAGAGCGAGACGACGGCGATGATCACTCCGAAGACGAGGCTCTTGAGGAGGCCCATGAGGAGGTCGCCCACCGCGAGGGCCCCGAGGAGGTTGCGGAAGTACTCGTCGAAGGCGATCGGCTTGATGAGCTGGACCACGGCGAAGGAGCCCGCCAGGCCGAAGAGGTTGAAGTAGACGTCGAGGAGCATCATGGACGCGACCACGCCGAGGAGCCGCGGCGCCGCGAGGAAGGAGATGGGGTTCACGCCGACGGCCACGTAGGCCTCGATCTCGTGGGCCACGACCATGCCGCCGAGCTCCGTCGCGATCGCCGTGCCCGAGCGGGCGATGACGATGAAGGCCGTCAGGAGGGGGCCGAGCTCCCTCGTTATCACGATGATGAGGAGGTCGTACATCAGCTTCGACTGGCCGAATTCGGCGAGGAGGGAGGAGCCGATGAGGATGATGGCCGCGCCTATGGCCATGGCGAGGACGGCGGAGATGCGCAGGGCCTCGTAGCCCGTGAAGAGGATCTGCATGACGAGGACCTTGAAGCCCACCTGTTTCCGGCGGAAGAAGAGGAGGGACTCCCGCAGGACCTGGGCGAAGAAGCCCAACGCGTAGGAAATTTCCCCGAGGCCGCGGAGCGTGGCGCGGCCGATTCGCTCGAGCATGGCACTCCCGCGCGGCGAGGGCCGCGCCAGGTTATAAGTATCGGCCTGCGGGGGCCCGGGCTCAATGCCCGGCGGGCGCCGGGGCCATGCCCCGGAGGACCTCGCGGGTGATCGCGTAGAGGGGCGGGATGCCCTCGAGGGGGCCGAGGCGCTCGGAGAGCCGCTGGCCGGCCTCCAGGGGGAGGTCGCTCACGTAGTAGAGGAAGCGACGCGGGGCCCCGGGCCGGAGGACGCCGAGCTCCTCGGCCTCGAGGATGGCCCTGAGGTACCAGATGCCCTCCATCTCGATGCCGACGCAGCCCCATATCCGCTTGTAGAACTGGAGCATCGCGCGGTTCTGGAGGAGGGTGCCCCCCACCGTGAGGAGGGGCCCCTCGTGGACGCCGCGGCCGAGGAGGGCGGCGCCGAGCCTCGCCGCGGTGCCCTCGAGGCCCTCGGCCGGGCCCGAGAGGGGCCGGAAGGCGTCGTCGGCCTGCTCGATGAAGGCCGTGGGGAGGAGCACGTCGCCCCGCTTGCCGATGAGGGCCCCCGCCTTGCCGATGACGTCGATGGAGCGGACGTTCCGCCCGAAGAGGAGGAGGAGGCTCCTCATGATCTCCTCGGCCTGCTCTCCGAAGGCGAAGTCGATGTTGACGAGGAGGGAGGGGCGGGGGCTCCGGCCGAGGCGCGCGAGGTCGGCGAGCTGGACCTGGATGCCCGTGGTGACCGTTTCGGGCAGGCGGACGACGCCGGAGGCGGCCTCGTGCCGCGCGAGCTCGGCCTTGCGCCCGGGGAAGGCCTCGAGCCAGGGCCTGGAGAGGTGGTAGAGCTCGTCGTCCGGCTCGGCCCAGCCCGGGACGCGGAGGCCGCGGGACTCGGCCCAGGCCAGGATCTCTCCCCGCATCGAGGGCAGCCAGGCGGAGAGGCAGTTCGAGACCGAGTGCGTGTTCGAGGAGACGAGGTGGACCTCGAAGTCCTCGGGCAGGTCGCTCGGCCGCGCCCCGACGAGGGATTCGGCCGCCTCGCCCACCTCGGTCGCCCACTGCTCGGAGAGCCGAGAGTTGTAGTTGCCGACCTGCTTGCGCACGTCCACCGAGAAGGCCTGGCGGTGGAAGACGATCTCGCGCACCCGCTCGCCCGTCCCGCCCGGCCAGAGGCCGCGGAGCGCCTCGCGCTCGGCCTCGTCGAAGGGGAGGCCCTCGAGGTCGTCGCCCCCGGGCGGGCAGGGGCGCGTCAGCGCGAGGAGGAGGTCGGGGTGGTTGAGGCGGTAGCGGATCTTGCGGGCCTCGACCGCGAAGAGGCAGAGGCAGGTCACGAAGTCCATGAGGTCCGAGATGCCGTCGCGGATGAGGACTATGTCCTTCCCCCTCATCATCTCGAAGACATTGCGGTGCCGCGCGTCGGTGGGGACGAAGGGGAAGAGGCGCTCGACCTTGGCGTAGACCGTCGGCAGGTTGTCCGTGAGGAGGAAGACGAAGGTCCTCGTAAGGTTCTCGGGGAGTCTCCGGACCGCGTAGGCCAGGGCCTCCCAGTCGATGCGCCCGTCGTCCGAGGCATGGGGGTGGAGGGCGGGCTCGAGGGCCTTGTAGAGCTCGACGAGGCGGCGGATCTCGATGTGGCCGGCGACGATGCCGGCCTGCAGCTCCGCGTTGAAGCGGTCGAAGGCGTCGAAGAGGCCGAGGCCCTCGCGGAGCTTGGTGCCGAGGGCCTGGGCGAAGGAGCGCGAGTCAGCCACGAGGTCGAGGAAGAGGCGGCCGGGTATGGCGAGGGCCCGCGAGTCCGCAAGGGCCCTCATCTCCAGGGAGCGGGGCGTGCCGAAGAGGCTGGAGGCCTCGCCGAAGTAGGAGCCCGCCTCGATCACGCCCGTGCGGAAGGGGGGCGAGCGCGAGAGGTCCACCGACTCGACCGAGCCCGCGAGGAGGACGAGGACCTCGTCCGACTCGGCGTCGCCCTGCCGCATGAGGGATTCGCCGGCCGCGTAGCTCCGGAGCTCCGAGCCGGCCGCGAGGGAGGCGAGCTCCGCGCGGGTGAGATAGCGGAAGGGGACCGTGGAGGAGAGTCGCTCGGCGAGCTCGGCGCGCATGGGCCAAGACTAGCGCCCGACTCCGCCGGGCGCAAGGGCGCCGGCGTCGCGGCGGCCCTCGCCACCACTTGCGCCGCGCCGCCGGCCGCGGGTAGGCTCCTCGGGACGCCGCGGCCCGCCGCGGCCCCGGAGGTCCCCGTGAAGCTTAACAAGGGCGCGCTCGGCGCCGATGCCCTCCTCCTGACGGCCGCCGTCATCTGGGGCTTCGCCTTCTCCGCCCAGCGGAGCGGCATGGAATACATCGGCCCCTCCGCCTACAACGGCGTACGCTACGCCCTCGGGGCCCTCGTCCTCCTGCCCTTCGTCCTCGCGCGCCGCAGGGCGGCGGCCAGGGCATCCCTCGCCGGGGGGGCGGTGGCCGCATCGGCGGACCGGGGCCCCGCGATGCTCCGCGGCTGGCGCAAGGCCGGCGGCATCGCGCTCGCGGGGACCATACTCTTCTCGGGCTCGATCCTCCAGCAACTCGGCCTGGTCTGGACGACGGCGGGCAACGCGGGCTTCATCACGAGCCTCTACGTCGTCCTCGTGCCCCTGGTCGGCCTGGCCTTCGGCAAGCGCTCGAGCCTCCACATCTGGGCCGGCGCGATCGTCGCCGTCGCCGGCCTCTACATCCTGTCCGTTGGGGCCTCCTTGTCGATGTCGAAGGGCGACCTCCTCGTCCTCGCGGGCTCACTCTTCTGGGCCTTCCACATCCTCGTGGTCTCCCGCCTCGTCGCGCGCCTCGACCCCATCGAGCTCTCGGCGGGCCAGTTCGCCGTCTGCTCGGCCTACAGCCTCGCGAGCGCCCTCATCTTCGAGCCCTCCCCCTTCGCCGGCGTCCTGCCCGCGGCGATCCCGATCCTCTACGGCGGCGTCATGTCCTGCGGCGTCGCCTTCACCCTCCAGGTCCTCGCCCAGCGCACCGCCCACCCGGCGCACGCCTCGATCATCCTCTCGATGGAGGCCCTCTTCGCCGGCATCGGCGGGGTCCTCATCCTCGGCGAGCGTCTCAGCGCGCGGCTCGTCGTCGGCGGCCTCCTCATGCTCGCGGGCGCGATCGTCTCGCAGCTCGAGCCGAAGGCGGCGCGCGAAAAGGCCCCGTCTCCTTGACGGGGCCCTGCACTCGGCTAGAATTGTGGAATCGCAAGGGAGCATGCCGTGAAAACGATCCGGGCAGCGGCCGTCGGCCTCCTCCTCGCCCTTCTCGTCGCCTGCTCGAAAGAGAGCGTCGACCCGGCGGCCGCGCTCTACGGCAGCTGGCACTCGAACCAGGACCTCAGGATCTACACCTTCGCCCAGGACGGGAGCGTATCCCTGTCGCTGCCGACCGAGAGCGCCAATCCCTTCATCCCCATCCTCGACTGGACCGACGCGAAGGCCTACGCCCTCGGCGATTACATCGCCCCCGCCGATCCGGCGGACTCAGGCTCGCCCCAAAGGCTCCTCTGCTTCGCCTGCACGCAGGCGGGCACGAGCGGCGCCGCCGAGCCGGCCTGGACGAGCGCGGCCCCGGTGGGCGACGGGACGGTCGTCTGGAGCTATCGGAGCAGGCCGAGCGTCGCCGGGACCTGGACCTTCGACGGCACGACCCTGGCGATGACCTGGACCGCCTCCGGCGAGACCGAGACCGGCTCGGTCTCGGTCTCCGGCGGCATGCTCCAGTTCTCGCCCTCGAACGGCGAAGCGACCCTGATACTGCTCAAAGGCTGAAGATCACGCGAGCGGAGCCCGCATTCCGCATGCGAGCATCGCGAGCGACAACGCTATCGCCCCGCCCTTCGCGGCTAGATCTTGTCGATCAGCATCGAGCACTTGCCCGAAGGGATCGGCAGCGTCTTCTTCTTCTTCCCGAGCACGTTGATGGTGAAGTAGTAGAGCTTCTCGCTCTCCATGTGGATCTCCCAGCCGCGACCCGACTTGTTGGACAGGATCGTGACGAGGTTCCGCTTGAGCGAGAGGTTCTCGATGCCCATGATCTCGAGGTTGGGGATGATCCAGTCGACCGTCTTGCGCGGCAGCGAGATGTAGAGGCCGACAATGTTCTCGATCATGAGGGCGACGGTGGAGAGGCCCGTGTAGGCGAGGTACTGGGGCCTCGGCCAGCCGGGCTTGCCGGGCCAGACGGCCACGCCCTCGCCCTGGGGCTGGTAGGCCTCCCAGACCGTGGGGCGCAGGTCCTTCTTCTGCTCCTCGCGGTCGACCGGGTCCTCGTCCTCGGAGCCGTTCTGGTGCATCGAGTCGAGGACGAAGTAGAGGTGGCGGATGGCGCAGTCCCGGGCGAGCTCGTACTGGTTGTACTTCTCGAGGCCCTTGATGACCATGTACGTGAAGGGGGGCACGACCGAGCCGCGGTAGCCGCCGCCCCGCTTGTCATAGTCGGGATGGTCGGCGGCGAGGGTCGGGAAGGGGTGCTCCGTGCCGAAGACGCCCGGATCCTTGAGGTGGGCGATGAGGCGCTCGGCCCGGTCCTCGTTGGGGATCTCGGCGAGGAGGGGCCAGTAGCCGCCCACGGTCTTGGTCTTGACCTGGGCGCCCGCGGGGTCGAGGTCGTAGTAGAAGCCGTCCTCGGCGTTCCACATGAGGGAGTTGATGCGGGTCTTGAGGGAGAAGTAGCTCCGCTTGAACTGGAAGGAGGCTTCCTTGTCGTTCAGTATGTCGCCCAGGGCCGAGAGATAGAGGGCGTTCATCGCCATGGCGGCGTTGAAGTCGGAGAGGTAGAGGGCACCGCCTCGGGGGGAGTTCTCCATGCCGGTGGCGGAGACGGGCACGCCGAAGAGGCCGTTGTCGCGCTTGAAGGTGGCCTCGATCCAGGCCCAGTGGCGCTGGAGGACGGGCATGACTTCCTTGACGCGCTTCTTGTTGGCGGTCTTGTGGTAGAGGTTGTACTCGGCCCAGGCGAAGAGAGGGAGGCCGAGGCCCTCGGGATTGTCCGCGGGGAAGATCGGCTTGCCCGTGGCCGCGTCATAGCGGCTGCGGATGGCCCCGTTGGGCTCCTGCAGGGCATACAGGGCGTCGAGGCCGCTCGAGGCGGCGTAGATCCTGTTCGAATAGACGAGGAAGAAGGAGGCGAAGACCTGGTCCATGAGGTCGAGGGCAGGCTCGGGGGGATAGAGGAAGAATTTGGCCTTTTCGAGGCCGCTCCCCGGCCCGCCGGATGACCAGCAGTCGGCGGCCCATGCCCAGGTCCTGTCGTAGACCTCGACGAAGTCCTGGTCATAAAAGTGTACGCGCGGAAAATCCCGTTTATTCAACGACAGTCCCCTTGATCGAAGTAGCGCATCCCCTCGCCGCCGCACAAAACCGTAGGCTTTTCAAGACTTTTCAGAGAAATGACACTTTTAGGTTAGATAATCAATATAGTGTCCTTTACGCGCTTTGTCAAATTGATTGGCGACGGAGGAGGGGTTCCAGACTGCAATCCCCATGCCTCCACAATCTCCAAGTTGCGAAAAAAACCTAACAAAAATGTACTATTTCCCCTTGCAAATCCGCTGTTCGGTAGTACGTTTAGATCAAGGAGAGCATACGAGAAGTCATTCCGGCAACCCATCAGTGGGACCGGGAACCGGAACATTTCGGAGAGGAGGTCCATCCATGGAGACTCCGCCTGAGGGTTCCGGACCGGCCTCGGGGCAGGTGGATTAGCTTTTCAGCCCGAGTGGCCGGCCGCGATTCCGTGCTTTCGAGGCGACGGTCCAGTAAGGCCGCCGCGCAAACCGAATGGGATGCGGGCAAGGCGTACGGAAAGAGATCCGTCACCGCCTGTCGCATCGCGCAACGCCCAGCGTTGTCAGGGATGGGTCGAGCATACCACGCTCGAGAATGCTTTTCTTCAAAGCATTGCGTGTCGCCCGCGACGAGGTCGCAGGGGCGTTGATATAGCCCGTTGGGCGACACCGCTTGATCCGGGGGCCGATCCGAGTTATTCTCGGCGGCCCCCGTTTTTTATGTCGGGGCCTCCCGAACCCAGGCCGATAGGAATAGTGAACATGATCATCACGCTCTACAAGACCGGCGCCGACGGCCGGACCTTGTACTACACCATCCACGATCGGCAGCAGGTCCTCGACGCGCCCTTCGCCCTCTGCGCGGCCTTCCGGGTCGGCATGGGACGCGAACGGGAGCGCCTGCACCGCTTCGAGAGCCTCGCCGACCGGGACAGGATGATCCGGAGCCTGATGGCCCGCCGGCTCAAGGACGGCTACCGCCTCCTCTACTCCTTCAACCGCTCGGCCGGGTCCGAGCGCGGGCCCGAGGACGCGGGCCTCCGCGCAGAGGCCCGAATAGGCTAGGCTTTCGCGCCCCGGTCCTCCCGGTCGAGGCCCGGCGGCTGCCGCTCCTCCAGGGCGATGAGCTCCCTCGCCAGCTTCCTGACGTTCTCCCGCAGCTTGAAGATGCAGTCCGAGGCCACGGCCCCGCCCCGCACGATGTCCTCGGCGAGGGCGCGGCAGGTCGGCGCGCCGCAGGAGCCGCAGTCGA
>CAYNPQ010000122.1:0-10282 GCA_964399065.1 uncultured Treponemataceae bacterium
CGCGTGAAGCTGTCGCGTATCGCGTCGAGGTCCTTGAAGGTCAGGTCGCAGCGGTCGAGCTGCCCCTGCCTCACCTTGTCCATGATGATCTCGCGGATGAACTCCTCGAGCCGCGACATGGTGGGGCGCTTCAGCGAGCGCGTCGCGGCCTCGACCGAGTCGGCGAGCATGACGACCGCGGCCTCCCGCGAGGCCGGCGGCTGCCCGGGATAGGAGAAGTCGTCGGGGTCGACGTCGGCCTCGGCCTTCCGCGCCTCGGCGAGGAACCAGGCGATGACGGCGTTCCCGTGGTGCTGGGCGACGATGTCCACGACCCCGTCGGGCAGGCCGAGCGCCCTCGCCTTCTCCGCGCCGATCTTGACGTGACTGCGAATCACCGTGGCGGAGAGGCGGGGCGAGAGCTCGTCGTGCTTGTTGTAGCCCGACTGGTTCTCGACGAAGTACTCGGGCTGCTCGATCTTGCCTATGTCGTGGTAGTAGGCGCCGACGCGGGCTAGGAGTGGATCGGCGCCGATCTCCCGGCAGGCGGACTCGGCGAGGTGGGCCACGGTGACCGAGTGGCTGTAGGTGCCCGGCGCGACGGTGAGGAGGCGCTTCAGTATCGGGGCGTTGAGGTCGGAGAGCTCCATGAGGCGGAAGCGGGTCGGGGCGTTGAGGGCCTGCTCGATCACGGGGAGGAAGGCCAGGGCGAGGAGGGCGCAGGCGAAGCCGTTGCAGGCCCCCCAGGCCGCGGCCGCGAGCACGCTGGCGGTGCCGGCCGCGCCCGGCGCGGAGAGCACGGCCGCCGCGCCGCCCTCGAGGAGGGCGAGGACGGCGCCCGCGCGCACGAGCTCGATGCGCGAGGAGGCCGAGCGCACCGCGTAGGTGCCCGCGGCCGAGGAGAGGGCGCAGAACACCAGGAGCCGGGCGTCGAGGCCGGCGGCCGACTGCGCGAGGAGGGCGAGGAGGAAGCCGTAGAGGACGGAGAAGCGCGGGCCCGCCATGATCGCGGTGAGCATGGCGAGGAGGGCCGTCGGAAGGAAGAGCCCGACGACGAGGGGCTCGGGCTTGAGGAGCCGCGCGCCGAGCAGGGCGCCGAGGAAGTAGGCGAAGGCGCAGGCCGAGAGGAGGAAGGCCTCGGAGCGGCGGAGCCTCGTCCCCGAGATGCCCTTGCCGAGGAAGAAGAGCCCCAGGGCGACCGTCGCGACGAGGAGGCCCAGGCTGCCGAGGCCCGAGCCCCAGTCGACGCGCGAGAGGGCGGCCCTGGCCGCGCCCAGCCTGGCGGCGTCGGCCTCGGTGACCACCGCGCCCTTCCGCAGGATGCGCTCGCCCTTGGCGATGCTGCGCATCACCGGCTCGACCTCGTCGCGCACGGCGGCGAGCCGCCTGCCGCTCTGCTCCGCGTCGAAGAAGGCGTCCTCGACGGCGAAGGCCCGCACGAGCGAGGCGGCGATCGTCGAGACCGGCCGCGCGACGCGGCGGGCCGCCGCCTCCTCGTCGATGGCCGCGCCGATGTTTCGCAGGGTGACGAGGCGGCCGGCGGGTATCTCCTCGGACTGGGGCCTGCCGTCCGCGTAGCGCCGGAGCTCGACGTAGTCGCCGTTGTAGCGCTCGAGGCCCGAGGCGGGCATGGCCGCGACGCCGCGCTCGAGGAGGCGGCGCAGGATGGCGTCCGCCTGGGCGAGGGCCTGGGCGCGGTAGGGCGAGCGGGCGATCGCGAGGATGTCCTGCTTCGAGAAGAGGCCGGGGAACTGGCTCTGGACCGAGAGGTAGAGGGTATCCTCCGCGGTCTTCCTCGCGACGAGCGCGCCGACGAGCTCGCGGAAGGCGCGGAAGCGCTCGACGGCCTGCGCGGCCGGCTTCTCGTCGACGACGAAGATCGGGAGGACGAGCCGCTCCTCGGCCTCGATCCGCAGGCGTGTGGCGGTCTCGTCGACGAAGGAGAGCTCGCGGTCGGCGACGATGTCGCGCTCGGCGACGCGACCCGCCTCGAGCTCGGGCAGGCCCTCGCGGGAGACCGCGGCGCCGGGGCCGAGCAGGACGAGAAGGAAGGACGAGGCGACGACGACGGCCGCGAGGGCCGCGGCCGCGGGGCGGTCGAGGCGGCGCCAGCGTTCGGAGGCGCGGGAGGTGAGCGCGAGCCCGAGGGCCCGGAAGGCGGCCGGGGCGCCCGGGACGGGCGCCGAGCCGCGGGAGCTCTTATTCCGACTCATAGGCTTCGATGATCCTCCGCACGAGGGCCGAGCGGACGACGTCCCGCGAGTCGAGCCTGCACACGAAGATCTCCTCGACGCGGGAGAGCAGCTGGAGGGCGTGGACGAGTCCGGACTCGCCCTTGCGGGGCAGGTCGATCTGCGTCACGTCGCCAGTCACGACCGCCCTCGTATTCTCGCCGAGGCGCGTGAGGAACATCTTCATCTGCTCCTTGGTGGTGTTCTGCGCCTCGTCGAGGATGACCACGCAGTTCGCGAGGCTCCTGCCTCGCATGTAGGCGAGGGGCGCGATCTCGATGGCCCTCGATTCCTCGAGCCGCCTCACGACCTCGAAGGGGACGAGGGCCTCCATCGAGTCGTAGAGCGGCCGGAGGTAGGGGCTGATCTTCTGGGCGAGGTCTCCCGGGAGGAAGCCGAGGCTCTCCCCCGCCTCGACCACGGGCCTCGTGAGCACGAGCTTGCGCTTGGACTTGGAGAGGAGCTCGCGGAGGGCCCAGGCCACGGCCAGGTAGGTCTTGCCGGTGCCCGCCGGGCCGACCGCGAAGGTGAGGTCGTGGGAGGCGAGGCCCTTGAGGTAGAGGGCCTGGCTGCGGCTCCGGGGGAAGACCTTGCCGAAGCCTCCCGGGATCTGCACGCAGGAGTCCAGGAAGTCGGCGCCCGTGCCGGCGGCCCGGTCGCCCTCGGGGGTCAGGTCCGCGTAGATCGCTATGATGAGGTCGGGCGTGGGAGGGAGGCCGTCGGCCATCGACTCGACGAGGCGCTCCACGAGGGAGCGGAAGAGCTCGCGGGCCGGGCCCGCCTCGGATTCCAGGAAGAGCTCGTTGCCGCGGCAGAAGATCCTCGAGCCGACGAGGCGCTCCATGACGCGCAGGTTGTAGTCGTTCGCGCCGCAGAGTTCCGCGAGCGCGCTTGTGTCATCCAAGACGATGCCTACGGTGGCGTCCAAGGGATCTCCTGGGGCTTACTCTACCCGCCGGAGGCGAAAAAAGCAACATGGCTCAATACCGGAAGCCCGACGTCGTGTCGTACAGGGCCTTGGTCTTGATCTCGGCGAGGTCCCTCCAGACGAGGAGTATCGTGAAGGAGGGATCGAGGACGTACTTCCTCTCGGCCGTCTTGAGCAGGGGCTTGGCGCTGAGCTCCGCCGAGAGGTCCCAGTCGTGGAGATCGTGGCTCACCTTGAGCGAGAGGCTCTTGAGCTTGAAGAGGCTGCGCCGGAGCGCGTCGGCGTCCCAGATGGAGACCGATTCCCAGAGGTCGGCCAGGAAGGGCTTGCGGTAGGCCTCGGGCCAGCCCGACAGGGTCGAGGGGGCGCTGAACAGCTCGGGATAGTAGCGCCATGCGGAGGAGCTCTGCGACTGGCTGGAGAGGGAGAGCTCGAGGGCCTTCGCGACCTTGAGGCTGGCCGTGACCCCGAGCGAGAGGGATGACTCGGAGAAGCGGAGGAGGCTCTGCGCGAGCGAGGCGTTGCCCGTCACCGACCAGTCCGCGGCGCTCCCCTCCGGGGACTTGAAGGTGCCTTTGAGCGCCATCGAAACGTTGCTGGCGCGGAAGGACTCGCTGCCGACGGCCTTCCAGCCCGAGCCGATCACCGGCTCGTAGGCTATCGCCTTCTTCGCGGTCAGCGAGGTCGAGAGCGGCCCCCAGGTGAGGGTCGTGACGTTCGAGACCGGCTCCCCCGCCTTGACGTCGTAGATGAAGGTGTCGGAGAGTCCCGGCCATGGATCCTGCGCGAAGGAGAGGCTCGCGGTGAGGGGGTCGAAGGAGTAGTCAGCCGAGGAGGAGGCCCGGTACATGCGGTCGGAGAGGCTGAGGTCGACGGGGCCGCCGTCGAGGGCGAGCCTGGCCGAGTAGGACTCGGTGGTGGGAGGCAGGCTCATCGTGAGCCCGAGGCTCTGGGACAGGTTCCAGGGCCGGACCGCGAGCGTGACGCCCGCGCTGTGCGAGGTGACGTTCGTCGAGTCCCAGGCGAAGCTGCTCGTGCTGTAGACCGGGCTTCCGGCCGACATGGAGGCGTACTTGCTCGAGTAGAGGTTGGCGTCGAGCGAGTAGTTGAGCGAGCTCGCCGACCAGAGCCAGGACGAGGCGAGGGGCTTCGAGCTCAGCCGGAGGCTCCCCGTGAGCTTGCGGGACTTGTACTGGTAGTCGGCCAGCTTCAGGGCGGCGGCCTTGTCCGCGTAGGAGGACAGGTCGTAGAGGTAGGGCCTGGACTGGTCCTGGTCGGCGTAGGCGAGCCCGAGCGATCCGGTGAGGAGCCCGCTCCGGTACGAGGCCCGGGAGTCGAGCGTCGCCGCGATCCGGTACGAGAAGAGCGCGTACAGGAGGGCCATGTCGATCGCCGAGGGATCGGTCCACTCCTTCGTGCGGTAGCTGTCCTCGAGGTAGGCCGAGGGCGTGAGACTCCAGTCCGCGCCCGCGCTCCACTCCTCGGGTTTGGTCGGCGCGGGGACGCTCGGCGCCCGCTGGGGGAGGCGGAACGGGCCGCCGGTCGCGGCCTTCGCGTCTCCGGCCTCCGCGGGAACCGCCTTCGAGGACTCGCCTCCGGAGGGCCCGCCCGTCGCCCCTTCGGCCTCCTCCGCCCAGGGGCTCCGCAGCTCGGCGGTCTCCGCCGGCTTCTCGGCGCCCGATCCCGGCGCGGCCGCCGCGGCTCCGGGACGGGCGACGGGGTAGGAGAACAAGCTGCCCCTCAGAGACAGCGCCGCGTCGATCGGCCGGAGGAGGCTGGGGTAGAAGAACTCCCTCGACGGATCGACGGCGTAGAGGGCCGAGGATCCGCCCGTGTACGACGCGAGGGGCAGGGTCGTGGACAGCCAGCTCATCGAGGCGCCGAGCCGCGTCACGTCGATCGACTTGATCCAGGGCGACAGGAGCTTGGGCGAGAGGTTGAAGGAGAGGTTGGCGGTCTGCGAGAGCGAGCTCGTCTTCGCGATGGTGGTGGTCGTCTCCTCGGGTTTGAGGAAGCCGAGCCAGTCCATGTCCTCGGAGCGGTTCTTGAAATCCTGGTTGAAGAAGGGATCGGACATGAGGGGCAGCGAAAAGCTGGAGCTGAGGGAGCCCGCGCGAAGGGAGCCGGAGAGGTCCAGGGCGAAGCGCAGCGGCAGGTCGAGGCCGAGGAAATCGGAGCCGTTCCAGACGCTCTTCCAGCTCCCCGCGCTCGCGTAGGGCGAGTAGTTGGCGGTGCCGACGTTGAAGAGGGAGCGGCTCAGGCCCAGGCCGAGCCCGAAGTCGAGCTTGTCGAAGGGCCCGAGCCTCGGGAGCGAGCCCTGGATGCCGGCGTAGGCGCCGAGCCCCGAGTAGAGGTCGAGCATCGCCTTCAGGGTCCCCGAGTCCTTCGGCGCCGGCCCGCTCACGCGGCGGAGGAAGAGCCCCTTGAGCACCAGGGGTCCCGTCGCCCCCGAACCCTGGTCCATGAGCTTCATGATGCTCGTCGTCTCCGTCTTCTTGGGCTTCTGGCCGATCAGGTAGGTGGTCGTCTGGACGAACCGCCCCTCGCGCGAGCGGAAGCCGTAGACGGGATGGAAGACGAGCTCGTCGCCCGGGAAATAGAAGAAGGGAAGCCAGAGCAGGGGCACGTTGCCCACCGAGAAGAGGGCGTCGGAGATGGCCCACTCCTTGTCGCCGAGGAGCCAGACTTTTCCGGCTCGTATCGCGTAGTGCGGATCCTCGGCGTCGCAGGAGCTTATGACCCCGTTCTCGAGGATGAGCACGTCGCCGGAGCGCTTGAGCATGGTCTCGGCCGCCATGGCGAGGCCGCGGTCCCCCGCCGTCGCCCCGTCCCCGGCGCGGCGCACCTTGCCGTCGATGAAGACCCCCGACCAGTCGTCGAGGCTCGCGCTCAGGGCCTCGCCCGAGAAGATCTCGGAACCGGTGCCCGACTTCCGCTCGTAGCGCACCGAGCCCCTCGCCGTCACCGCCCCGCGCTCCCGGTCGTAGGCTATCTCGTCGGCCTCGACGCGATGCGCGGAACCGCCTTCCTCCGAGATCGCGAGCACGACGCCGCCGGAGGCGCGGACCACGCCGCCCTCTCCCTCCTCGACCTTGAAGTAGGAGGCCCGCGCGGCCCGCTCGATGGTCACGGTCATGCCGCCCGCCTTGGCGGCCGGCGGCGCGGAGACGCCGTAGTGCCCGTACAGGCGCTCGCGGATCTCGGAGGCCGAGCCCGATTCGGCGAGTCCGAGCGACCTGGCCCAGGCGACGAGCTCGTAGAAGGAGGCGGTCGCGATGTCGAGGGGAAGGGTCGCGCGGAAGACGCTGTCGTCGGCGGGAGACGGGCCTTCGGCGGACGGAACGGAGGGCGGCGCGCCGCCTGGCGGAGCCGCGGTCGCGGGCGCGTCGCCGCGGGCCGGGGAGCCGGCCTGCGCCCCGCCCGCCGCCTCCTGGGCGAGGGCGGGTGCGCCGCCGAGGAAGGCCGCCAGGAGGAGTGCCGTCGAGGCCTTCGCCGCGCGAGCTCGCATGGGCAACCATACTACCCGGGGCGCGGCCATTCGTAAAGGCCGGGGTCGATCCGCCGCCCGCGGGCGGGTTACTTGAGTGCTTCCTTCAGGTAGGTCGCCGTGTAGGAGCCCTTGGCCTTCGCGATGCGCTCCGGAGTGCCCTGCGCGACGACCTGGCCGCCCCGGAGCCCTCCCTCGGGCCCGAGGTCGATGATCCAGTCGGCCTGCTTGATGACGTCGAGGTTGTGCTCGATCATGACGACCGAGTTGCCCGTGTCGACGAGGCGCTGGATCACCTCCATGAGCTGCTTCACGTCCACGAAATGGAGCCCCGTCGTCGGCTCGTCCATGAAATAGAGGGTCTTGCCCGTGCTGCGCTTCGAGAGCTCGAAGGCGAGCTTCACGCGCTGGGCCTCGCCGCCCGAGAGGGTCAGGGCGGACTGGCCGAGCTTGATGTAGCCGAGTCCCACCGAGAGCAGCGTGTTCATGCGATGCGCGACCTGGGGCACGTGCTCGAAGAAGGTCGCCGCCTCCTCGATCGTCATGTCGAGGACCTCGGCGATGTTCCTTCCCTTGTAGCGCACGTCGAGCGTGTCCGAGTTGAAGCGCTTGCCGTGGCAGACGTCGCAGGTCACGTAGACGTCGGGCAGGAAGTTCATCTCGATCTTTATGGTGCCGTCGCCCTGGCAATTCTCGCAGCGCCCGCCCTTGACGTTGAAGGAGAAGCGGCCGGGCTTCCAGCCGCGGGCCTTCGACTCGGGGAGGGAGGCGAAGAGGTCCCGGATGGCGGTGAAGACGCCGACGTAGGTGGCCGGATTGGAGCGCGGCGTGCGGCCTATGGGGCTCTGGTCGATGTTGATGATCTTGTCTATGTTCTCGAGGCCCTCGATCCCGTCGTAGTCGCCCTCGGGCCAGCTCGTGCCCATCACGTTGTTCGAAATCACCGGGTAGAGGAGGTCCGTGAGGAGGGTGGACTTGCCCGAGCCCGACACGCCCGTGATGACGGTGAAGACGCCGAGGGGCAGCTCGACGTCGATGCCCTTGAGGTTGTGCTCGCGGCAGCCGCGGATGGCTATGCTCTTGCCGTTGCCCCGCCGCCGCTCGGCGGGCACGGGTATCGAGATCGCGCCGGCGAGGTACTGGCCCGTGAGGCTCTTCCTGCAGCGCATCACCTCCTCGGGGCTGCCCTGGGCGACGACGTGGCCGCCGTGGACGCCGGCGCCCGGCCCGAGGTCGACGATCCAGTCCGCGGTGCGCAGGGTCTGCTCGTCGTGCTCCACGACCACGAGGGTGTTCCCGATGTCGCGGAGGTAGGTGAGGGTGTCGATGAGGCGCTGGTTGTCGCGCTGGTGCAGACCGATGGAGGGCTCGTCGAGGATGTACAGGACGCCGACGAGGGAGGAGCCGATCTGCGTCGCGAGCCTGATGCGCTGGGCCTCGCCGCCCGAGAGGGTCGCGGCCTTCCGCTCGAGGGTCAGGTACTCGAGCCCGACGTTCTTCATGAAGCTGAGGCGGGCCGTGATCTCCTTGAGGATCTGCTTCGCTATCTGGCGCTCGGTCGCCCCGAGCTCGACGCCCTCGAAGAAGTCCAGGGTCCCCTCGACCGACATCGCGGAGAGCTCGTGGATCGAGGTGCCGCCCACCGTGACGGCGAGGGCCTCGGGCCTGAGGCGCTTTCCACCGCAGGCCTCGCAGGGCTTCTCGAGCATGAAGCGCTCGAGCCACTGCTTGATGCCCTCGCTCTGGGTCTCCATGTAGCGGCGCTTCAGGTCCGCGAGGATCCCGGGGAAGCGGGACTCGTACTCGAAGTGGCCGGTGCCCTCGCGGTTCTCGTAGCGGACGCGGACCGCGTCGTCCGAGCCGCGCAGGATCGCGTCCATCACCTTCTTCGGGAGCTCGCCGAAGGGCGTGTCGAGCCTGAACTTGTAGTGCTTGGCGAGGGCCTCGAAGCGGCTGCGGTTCCAGGCCGCGTCGGGGTTGTAGGGGATGCAGCCCCCCTCCTCGAAGGAGAGGCTCTTGTCCGGGATGACGAGGTCGGGGTCGAACTCGAGCTTGACGCCGAGGCCGGAGCACTCGGGGCAGGCCCCCTGCGGCGCGTTGAACGAGAAGAGCCGGGGCTCCATCTCGGGGAGGGAGATGCCGCACTCGGGGCAGGCGCCCTTCTGGCTGAAGAACTCCTCGGAGGCGGGGCCGCCTCCTCCTTCTCGCGTCACGACCACCGTGCCCTCGGCGATCTGCAGGGCGGTCTCGACGGACTCCGAGAGCCGCTTGCGGGAGTCGTCGGAGAGCTTGAGCCGGTCCACGACCACCTCGATCGTGTGCTTGCGCTGCTTCTCGAGCTTGAAGTCCCACTCGCCGCCGGCCGGCAGCTCGCGCAGCTCGCCGTCGATCCGCGCGCGCACGAAGCCCTGCCTGGAGGCGTCCTCGAGGATCTTCTTGTGCTCGCCCTTCTGGGCCCTGATCACCGGCGCGAGGACCTGGATCTTCGTGCCGGCGGGCCAGGAGAGGATGGTGTCGAGGATCTGGTCGATCCCCTGCTCGCGGATCTCCCGGCCGCACTTCGGGCAGTGCGGCACGCCGACGCGGGCGTAGAGGAGGCGGTAGTAGTCGTAGATCTCCGTGACGGTGCCGACCGTCGACCTCGGGTTGCGGTGCGTCGTCTTCTGCTCGATCGAGATGGCCGGCGAGAGCCCCTCGATGTAGTCGACGTCGGGCTTGTCCATGCGCCCGAGGAACTGCCTCGCGTAGGCCGAGAGCGACTCGACGTAGCGGCGCTGGCCCTCGGCGAAGATGGTGTCGAAGGCGAGGGAGCTCTTGCCCGAGCCGGAGAGCCCCGAGATGACGATGAGCTTGTCGCGGGGGAGCTCGAGATCGATGTTCTTGAGATTGTGCTCGCGCGCGCCCTTGATTATCAGCTTGTCCATGCGATTATCTCCGGAGGGCGCGCGACGCGCCCTCGATTGTCGACTTGTCCACGACCTGGCCCCTGCGGGCGCGCGTCGCGCCCCTGCTTTCCGGCATGCGCGCCGCCCGGTCCGCGGAGGGCGCCCCACGCCCCCCGGTCCGGCCGACGCGAGCCAAGGATAGCGCCGACGCGACGCCGAGGCAAGGGGTTTGACTTAAATTCTGTGTAGTACAAAGCGCCGGACTTGTCCCTTCCGGTCATGGCCGGTAGCATGGGATCCATGGGTGAAAAACTGCGCCGTCACGCGGCGAGACTCAAGCCGGGCGTGCCCAAGCGGGCCCTCCTCTTCGTCGCCGGGCTCGTCTGGACCTTCGCGGGCGGCATGCTGTTCCGGAAAGGCGCCGCCTTCCTCGCCTCGTCCGGCGACCATCTCCTCCTGCGCTACGCCCTCGCGCTTCCCGCGGGCCTCATCCTGTTCGCGCTCGCCTTCTCGCGCATATCGCTGAAGCACATAAAGCGCATACACTCCATCGACATCGCCCGCCCCTGCGTCTTCTCGTTCTTCGACCTCAAGGGCTACGTCATGATGGGCATCATGATCAGCGGGGGCATACTCCTCAGGGAGCTCCGCCTCATCGATCCCGTCGCCCTCTCGACCTTCTACCTCTGCATGGGCACGCCCCTGCTGATCTCGGCGGCCCGCTTCTTCCTGGCCTTCGCGCTCTACGGCCGCATCGTGCGGGCCGGTCCCG
>CAYNPQ010000123.1:0-10127 GCA_964399065.1 uncultured Treponemataceae bacterium
ACGTCCTCGACCATCTGGCCCATGCTCATCTCGACCGCGAGGAAGCGCTTGCCCTTCGCGGCGAGCTCGCCGATCCTGGCCTCGGGGAAGGGCCAGAGGCTGACGGGCCGGAAGAGGCCGAGCTCGATCCCCGCCTTCTTCGCCATCTCGATGGCGCCCAGGCAGACCCGGGCCGAGCTGCCGTAGGCCACGAAGACGAGGTCGGCCTTCTCGACGTTGACCTCCTCGTAGCGGACCTCGGCGGCCTTGATCTGCGCGTAGCGCTCGAAGCGCTTGCGGTTCAAGGCCTCGAGCTCGGCGGGCACGAGGTTGATCGAGGTGACGTGGTTGTTCGGCCGGTGCGAGTCGGCCTGGTGGCCCGCGGCCCAGGGTTTCCTCGGAAGCGAGCCGAGGTCGCGGTCGGCGGGGAGGACGACGCCCTCCATCATCTGGCCGATGAGGCCGTCGGCGAGGACCATCACGGGCATCCGCCACGTGTCGGCGAGGTCGAAGGCGAGGTAGGTGAGGTCGGCCGCCTCCTGGACGCTCTTGGGCGCGAGGACGAGGTGGTAGTAGTCGCCGTGGCCGCCGCCGCGGGTCGACTGGAAGTAGTCGCCCTGCGAGGGGGAGATGCCGCCGAGGCCGGGGCCGGAGCGCGCGACGTTGACCAGCACCAGGGGCAGGTCCGCCCCGCAGGCGTAGGAGATGCCCTCCTGCTTGAGCGAGATGCCGGGGCTCGAGGAGCTCGTCATGGCGCGGGCGCCGGTCGCCGCCGCGCCGTAGACCATGTTGATCGCGCCGATCTCGGACTCGGCCTGGATGAAGGTGCGCTTGCGGTCGATCATGTGCCGCGCCATGTAGGCGGTGAGCTCGTTCTGGGGCGTTATCGGGTAGCCGAAATAGGCGCGGCAGCCCGCGCGGATCGCGGCTTCGCCGATCGCCTCGTTGCCTTTCATGAGGCGCTTCTCTTCGGGCATCGTCCTTCCCTCCCTACAGCTTGTAGACGGTGATCGCCACGTCGGGGCAGACCGCGAAGCAGTTGCCGCAGGCGATGCACTTGTCGGGGGCGACCGCCTCGCTCGGGTAGTAGCCCCAGGAATTCGGCTCGCCCGAGGCGGCGAGGACCTTCGTCGGGCAGGCGCGCGCGCAGAGCAGGCAGCCCTTGCAGCGCTCCCGGTCGATCTCCGGCTTGCCTTTGTTGGCCATCGTGGCACTCTCCTTTTCTCAGCTCGCCAGGGCGGCAAGCGCTATGGACGCGAGTTTCGTCTCGGCCGTGTCGGCGCGGCTCGTCAGCACGACGGGCGCCTGGGCCCCCATGACGACCGCGGCGCAGCGGGCGCGCCCGAGGTCGACGAGGCTCTTGTACAGGATGTTGCCCGCCTCGATGTCGGGCGCGACGAGGACGTCGGCGTCTCCGGCGACCTCGGACACGATCTTCTTGATCCGGACGCTCTCCTCGCTGATCGCGTTGTCCAGGGCGAGGGGCCCGTCGACGAGGCAGTCCTTGACCTGGCCGCGCCTCGCCATCTGCGCGATGATCGCGGCCTCGGCCGTGCAGGGCATCTTCTCCCAGTTCACCTTCTCGACGGCGGCGAGGAGGGCGACCTTCGGGCGCTCGACGCCGAGGGCCCTCGAGGCCTGGACCGCGTTCGCGATGATGTCGAGCTTGGCGGGGATGTCGGGGGCGATGTTGATCGCCGCGTCGGTCACGATGAAGAGCTTGTGGTAGGTCGGCATCTCCATCACGGCCACGTGGCTCGCGAGCCGTCCCGCGTTGATGCCGCTCTCCTTGTTGAGCACGGCGCGGAGGATCACCGAGGTGTCCATGATGCCCTTCATGAGGGCGTCGGCCTCGCCCGAACGCACGAGGGACACGGCCTTGGCCGCGGCGCGGGCCACGTCGCGCTCCTCGATGCGCTGGAAGGGGCCGAGGTCGAGGCCGAGCTCGGCGGCGATGGCGTCCATCGCGGCGAGGTCGCCGACGAGGATGGGGTCGGCGAGGCCGTGCTTCCAGGCGTCGACCGCCGCCTCGAGGGCCGAGTGCTCCTGGGCCGCCGCGACGGCGATCCGCTTGCGCCCGCCCGAGCGCGCGGCCTCCATGATTTCGGCTATCGTCTTCATCTCAGTACTCCTGGGCGACGGCCTCGCCCGAGAGGACGCGGACGCCCGCCTGGGCCAGGGCCTCGAGCTCGCCCTCGCCCGGGTAGGCGACGACGGGCGCGATGAAGCCGCACATCTCGGTCAGGCCGCGCACGACCTCGGCGCCGTAGGCGATGCCGCCGGTAAGGACGATGGCGTCGACCCTGCCCTTGGCGGCCGCCGCGAGGGCGCCTATCGCCTTGCCCACCTGGTAGATGAAGGCGCGGTAGTAGAGCGAGCCTTCGGGATCGCCCTCGCGGAAGGCCTTCTCGGCGGTGCGCATGTCGTTCGAGCCCATGAAGCTCACGAGGCCGCCTTTGCCCGCGATCATCTTGGCGACTTCCTTTTCGCTGTATTCGCCGGAGAAGCAGAGCTTGGCGAGCTGGAGGGTGGGCAGGGTGCCGGAGCGCTCGGGGCTGAAAGGCCCCTCGCCGTTGAGCGCGTTGTTGACGTCGACGACCCGCCCCTTCTCGTGGAGACCGACCGAGACGCCGCCGCCCATGTGGGCCACGATGACGTTCGCTTCCTCGTAGGCCTTGCCGTTCTCGCGGCACCAGCGGCGCGCCACGGCTTTCTGGTTGAGGGCGTGGAAGATCGACACCCGCTTGAAGAGCTTGTGACCGGAGATCCGCGCCACATCGCAGAGCTCGTCCACGACCACGGGATCGGCGATGAAGGCGGGGATGCCGAGCTCGGTGCCGAGGCGGTCGGCGATGAGGGCGCCGAGGTTGGAGGCGTGCTCGCCGTAGCGGGCCGAGGCGAGGTCATCCTTCATGGCCGGGTCCACGCGGTAGACCCCGCCGGGGATCGGCTTGAGCAGGCCGCCACGGCCGACGACCGCGGAGAGTCGCTTCAGGTCGAAGCCCTTGGCCGCGAGCAGGCTCCGCACCTTCTCCTCGCGGAACTCGTACTGGGAGGCGATGGTCGGGAAACGGGCGATCTCCTCGGCCGAGTGCTCGATGCCCTCGGAAAAAAGCCGAGTGTCGCCTTCGAAGACGCCGATCTTCGTCGAGGTCGAGCCTGGGTTGACGGCGAGTATGGTATAGGGCATGCGAGCTCCTTGCCGCGCGAGCGGGCCTCGAGAAAAGTATACCATGCTAGGCTCGATGCGCAAGACAAAATCGTCAATTTTCGAAAGGGCGTTTCGATATATAAAACGAGAGGTAGTCATGAGCATTTCCGTAGCAAGCCAATCCGCCAGCCGCCGGCGGATTGATCAACCACTGAGTTCACTGTTTCCGGGGAGGATCGAGGTTTAGCAGGCCGGGGGCCGGAGCCTGTCGCCGCGCGGCCTGAGGCGCCGGCGGCTTCAGCGGGAGCGCGGTTTCGCCGCGCAGAGGACCTTGGCCATGTAGAGCTGGATGTACTGTTCGAGGGCCTGGTGGTTCTTGATGCGCATGAGCGAGGGCGAATCGGCCAAGGTGGCGGCGAGGCTCTTGACCCGCTCGACCGTGAAAGTCGAGCCCCGCATGGTCCTGAGGAGGCCGCGGAGGTAGTCCCGGACGAGGCTGTTGACGTCCTCGGTGAGGTTCTTCTTCGACTCGGGGTTGATCTGGGTGTTCCAGCGCGCCTCGAGGTCGACGAGGTATTCCTCGACGCTGTAGCCCGAGGGTGTCAGGCTCTTCGCGACCTTCGCCGCGGCGACCGCGAACTCCGCCCTGCGGTCCCCGCCCTTCCCCGGGGCCTCCGGCGCCTGGGCGATCTTTGCGACCGGCGGCTCGGCCTTCCCTCGGCGCTTCGACCGTTTCGGACCGTCGGCGGCCCGTTGCGAAAGGCGCCTGAAGAGGCGCGCCAAGCCGGCGAGGATGGGCACCGAGTACCAGAAGGGGAGGAGCATCCGCGCATCGACGATCAGCGCCTTCCGCTGGAGGTCGAGGAGCTCGTCGATCGGCGCGAGGTCGCCCTTGTAGAAGAGCCGGTCGAGCTCCGGCGGAGCCTCCGCCTTGCTCGCCGCCTCCTCGTGGACGAGGGGGAGGAGCCGGTCGTGGATCAAGGCCGCCAGTATGGGGAAGCGCGTCTCCACCTGGTCCAGGAGCTCGCCGCGGAAGGCCTCGTCATCCTCCATGGCCTCGCAGGAGCGGTAGTCCTCGAGGAGGACGCGCCAAGACTCGATGATGCGCGAGCGGATCTCGGCCCGGGCCTCGGCGACCTGCCGCATGGCGAGGAGGAGGACGCGGTCCTTGGCCACGAAGAGGCGGCGGGATCCCCCGGCCGACCCGGCGCAGGACACGAGGAGGAACTCGGGCAGCCTGCCCTGGTCGGCCTTGACGCACTTCTCGCGGAGCCTCGCCTCGAGCTCGTCCCTCGACAGGAGCCCCAGGAGGGGCATTCCCTTCTGGTCCTTGAAGCCGAGGACGTCGTCGAGCGAATAGTAGTACGGCGGCTTCCGCATTCCCGCGTCGAGGGCCTTGAGCGCCGCCTCTATGTCGGCGAGCCTCTGGGCCTTGCCCTTGTAGTGGTTCGCGTAGAACTCGCAGAGGAGGGCGGCCTGGTCCACGGCCACGTCCTCCGGCGTCTTGTCGTTCCTCTTCTCGAGGTCCTTCTTGATCGCGGTGAGGAGGTAGGCCCAGAACGAGAAGGTGAAGTCGGAGCCCGAGTCCTTGATCGCGGCGACCGCCTCCGTGGGCTTTGTCATGACGGCCGAGAGCGCGTCCTTGAGCTGCCCCTCCTTGCCCGAGAAGGCCGCGAGGAGCTTGCTCTGCATGTACTCCTTGTTCGTGCCCTTGCGAAGGTACTGGCGGATCTTGAGGACGGCGTACTCGAGGAGCTTGTCGGGCACGTAGGCCGAGGGCACGACGAGGGCACGCACGTTGTCCGAGAAGACGACGCGGAACAGGGGCACGGCCCGCTCGCCGGATGCGTCGGAGGTCGAGGCGAGGTCGGTGTCCAAGGCCAGGGACTGTATCCATTCCCCCGGCACGATCACCTTGAGAGAGTCCTCGTCCGGGAAGGGGACGTCCGGGTTCTCGTCCATGCGGCGGTATTCCTGGAAGAAGACCTCAGCATAGTGCTCGGGCAGGACGACCGCGCGGATCTCGTTCCCCGCCATCTCCAGCGAGATCTTGCGCTCCTTGGCGAGGAGGAAGAGCCGCGGCACGAGGACGGTGTCCGGGTTGAGGGAGAGATCGCGGAAGACGGGCTCGGACTGGTCCGAGAGCCGGGCCTGGCGTTGCACGGCCTGCGCGAAGGCGCGGTACTCGAACTCGCTCAGCGAGTTGCGGTGGGCGAAGGAGCGGAGGAGCTGGTAGGCGTCGATATCCCGTGCCATCGGGCCTATCGTAGCCGAGCGGGGCTAGTCCGGGCAAGTGATTATTAGTGCGACCAAGATTGTTGCTGATTCAAGCGGGGAGGCTCGCCGCACGCGTCTGGGGGCGTGAGCGAGTTCGAGCCGCCCTTCTGCGCCAATCCCGCATGCGTCCACCACCGCTGTGGCCCCTCGGAGCCCTACACGGCCTATGTCGCCTGGGGCAGCTACAACACCAAAGCCTTCGGCTCCGTCCCCCGCTTCCGCTGCTCCTCCTGCGGCAAGACCTTCTCGCGCCAGACCTTCCGTGTCGACTACTGGCTCAAGCGGGTCCTCGACTACGATGACCTCACCGAGCGGCTGTCCTCCTGCTCGAGCATCCGGGCCATCGGCCGGGCCTGGGGCGTCGCCGGCAAGGCCGTCCAGAACCGCATCGGCCGCGGCGCCCGCCAGGCCCTCGCCCTCGACTCCCGCCTGGCCTCGCTCAGGCACCCGGACGAGGACCTCGCCGCCGACGGCTTCGAGAGCTTCTGCGTCTCCCAGTACTTCCCCAACAACATCCACCTCCTCGTCGGCTCGCGCTCCCAGTTCGTCTACGAGGCGGACCATGTCACCCTCCGGCGCAAGGGGAGGATGACGGAGCGCCAGCGTGCGAGGCGGGAGCGGCTCGAGCGCCTGTTCCGGCCGCCGCCGGGCGCCCTCGTCGTCTCATTCGGCCGCATCGCGACGGCCTGCCTGTCGGTCCTCTCGGACGGGGGCCGCCCCTCCCTCGGGCTGTGGACCGACGAGAAGGGCGAGTACGCCCAGGCCCTCGACGCCTCGCCCTGCGTCCGGGCGCTGGCCGGGGCAGGCCGGCTCCGCCACAGGACGGTCCCGTCGCGGGACGCCAGGACGATCGAGAACCCCCTCTTCCCCGTCAACTACCTCGATCGGGAGCTCCGCAAGGACCTGCACGAGCACGTGCGTGAGACGACCTGCTTCGGGCGGAACGTCAACGCGCAGATGGAGCGGCTCACCCTGTACCTGCATTACCACAATCACCGCAAGCGGCACCGCACCCGGCTGCCCGGCACGACGCACGTCGGAGAGGCGGGCTACCCTGTCGCCGAGGTCGCGGCAGGGCTGGGAAGGCTGTGGGAGGAACGGGCTTGGTTGACAAGGACGGCGCTGACGGAGTGCGGGAGGGAAACCTGGCTCAGGCTGCGAGTCACGCCGCTCAAGGTGGGGAGGGAGTATCTGCCGAAGCACTTGGTGCCATGAGACGAAGGCTTCATGGCGTGGGCATCAAGAAGAGCTGTCGTCTCGGAGACGGCCTTTGCCGCTCAGAGAGCATTGTTGGAAGTGGAGAACAACCGTTCTTGGCTGGACTGACCTCATTGCCGCAAGAAACTTGCTCGAGATATTACTACTCAGTCTCTTTATGCCCTTGCCAACAATCTTGGTAGCACTAAATATAAGAAACGGCCGCTTCAGGGGAAGCGGCCATTTTCGGGTCGAGGATCGCGACGCGGTTATCGGGTCTTGTGCCGATTCTTTCTCTTCTTCTTCTTGCGCTTGTGCGTCGCTATCTTCTTGAGCTTTCTCTTCCTTCCGCAGGGCACTTTAGCTCTCCTTCGCGTGGCGACTGGACCGGAGGCGGACGAAAGGGCCCGCCCCCGGGATAGCCGCATCACAATACACGCCGCGACCTCGCTCGTCAATAGCCTCGCCCGCCAGCTTGCAAAGGCAGACGGCTTACATTATAACCGAATCAACAGTATAGAAGGCCCTCCGCGGCCTCTCCGGTTCGGGAAAAGGAGCGTTGAAGCGTATGATCGCCAAGTCCGACATGCCCAACATCAACGAGAAGCGCCCCGAAGGCGTCAAGCCCGACGGCTCGCCCTATCGCGTGCTCATAGTCGACGACTCCATGTTCATCGCCAAGCAGCTCGGCCAGATCCTGACCTCCGAAGGCTTCGACGTCGTGGGCACGGCCGGCGACGGCTTGGCCGGCCTCGAGAAGTACAAGGAGCTCTGCCCGAACATCGACCTCGTCACCATGGACATCACCATGCCCAAGATGGACGGGGTGACGGCACTCGAGAAGATCCTCGAATTCGACAAGAACGCTTGCATAGTCATGGTCAGCGCCCTCGGCAAGGAGGACGTCGTCAAGAAGTCCCTCCTCCTCGGCGCCAAGAGCTACATCGTGAAGCCCCTCGACCGGAAGAAGGTCCTCGAGCGCATCATCTCGGTCCTGAAGCGCTAGGGGATTGTTCCCTTTTTACACAGGAAGCAGGCAGCCAGGGAAACCGACTGCGCAGACTGGAAACAACATCCGCCGGCTCAGCCCGGCGGATTTGTTTTTTCGTGACATTTACCGGCACCAAGGATTCTCCCCAGCAACATCACGCCTATAAAAGTGTTTCTCCTACAATCACTTACAAGCATTCCTCGTAGTCCTCATCTGGCACATTTCTTGATTATCCATTTGTGAACCTTCCGGTTCATAACCTCAATGAAGGGGGTAACGCATGGACATCGTGAAGTGGGAAAACCCCGCGCCGAAGGACCTCTGGGAGGCCTTCGCTACCTTCCGTGGGGAGATGGATCGAGCCCTGGACCTGTTCAGGGTTCCCGACGCCGCCGGCCTGTTCGATGGCAGCTCGGCGCCCGCCGTCGACGTACTCGAGACGGCGGAGGAATTCCTCGTCCTGGTCGATCTCCCGGGCGTGGAAAAGCCGGATATCGAACTGAGCGTGCTGGGAACCCTTCTTCGCGTCAAGGGCGACAAGAAGGCGGAGGAGGGCTCGGAAAAGCGCCGCTTCTTCCGCAAGGAGACGTGGGTGGGTTCCTTCGAGAGGACCATCGACCTCCCTGCCGAGATCGACCCGGAGAAGGTCTCGGCCGAGCTCAAAGACGGTGTCCTCGCTGTTCGCGTGGCGAAGCGCGAGGAGGCGAAGGCGAAGCTCATCAGCATAGCGGTGAAGTGAGGGAGGTGGATCATGGACGCGAAGAACGCAGCGATCGACCGGAATTTCCGCGTGCCGGCCTGCTCAATAGCCGAGAACGCCGGGGTCGTCAGCATCCGGCTCGAGATGCCCGGCGTGCCCCGGGAAGGGCTTGAGGTGCGGATCGAGGGGAACGAGCTCGCCGTCAGGGGCAGTCCGGCCGTTTCCCGGCCGGAAGGCGCCTACCTCCTCAAGGAGCGCCGGGACTATCCCTACCGGAAGCTGTTCACCATCGACGAGACCATCGCCCGCGACAAGGTCGAGGCGAGCCTGGCCAACGGCGTACTCACCCTGACGCTCCGGGTGAAGGAAGCCGCCAAGCCGCGGCGGATCGAGCTGTCCTGAGTCGGCGCGGCAAAAAAGGCGGGGCCACCCGCGCGGTCGTCGCGGGTGGCCCCTTTCGTCAGCGAAGCCCGGTTGGGCTATTTCGGCGGGAATTTCGCGACCAGCTCGTCCACCTTCGTGCCGTAGCGGTCGGGCGCCGTCTCCTTGGCGACGGCGAGGAAGGCTTTGGCGTCGTCCAAGCGGTTCTGGGCGTACGCGTTGACGCCGAGGGCGTAATTGGTGATCGCGGGATCGCAGCCCAGCTCGAGCGCGGCCTTGTAGCGGTACTCCGCGGCGGAGAAGTCGTTCTTCGCGTACGCGATGAGGCCGAGGTAGTACTGCGGCACGTAGCTCTCGCTGTTGAGGGCGAGGGCGGCGTCGAAGGCCGCGGAGGCCTCGTCCCAAGCCTTGTCTGCGTACTTGCGGACGCCGGCGGCCACGAGCTCGGGGAAGGTCTTGCGCTCGTCGAGGTAGGCGACGAAGGCGCCCTCGGCCTCTGCGAGTCCGTACCAGGAATCGACCATCTTGAGCAGGGCGGCCTGGTTGTCCTCGAGGCCGGCGTCCTTGCGGAGGGCGGACATCGCGTCCCAGAGGAGGCGGTTGTAAGCCTTTTCCTTGCTGTTCAGGAGGAAGGAGGCGAAGGCCCAGGACTGGGGATAGAAGACGTCGAGCTCCGCGCGGGCCTGGTCCTGGCCGATGGTGAGGAGGGACTCGAGGCTCATGAGGAGGCTCCGTTCCTTGAGGGACTTCGCGGTCTCGAGCCACGCGAGGTTCTCGGGGAAGGCGAGCTCGCCCTTCGCGTCGTCCCAGCGGGCGGACTCGAAGACCACCGCGAGGCCCTCCCGCATCCAGAGGGGGGGATTGGGCACGTAGGCCTTCAGGTACTGGACGAAAGCCTGGTGGGCGAGGCTCGCGGAGAAGTCGGGCTCGTCCTTCGAGAAGAGGAGGAGCTCCGAACGCTCCGGGTTCGGGTAGTGGAGGTAGACGAAATCGTCCTTGGTCTGCCCGACCACCTGGCCGAGGTAGGCGTCGAAGCCCGCCTTGTCCTTGAACTCCCGCACGTTGAGCTTGGCCTTGAGGCCTGCCGGATCGAAGCGGAAGAGGCCGTTGTAGAGGCCGTAACAGGCCTCGAGCTGGCGCGAGAGGAGATCGGAGCGGTCCTGCCCGAGCTCCGAGAGGACGCTGTAGTGGGCGGACGAGGTCTCGCCCACGGAGCCGGCGGCCTGGGCGGCGGCGAAGGAGACGGCCGCGAGGGCGGCGACTAGCAGCATGAACGCCTTTTTCATGGTTCCCCCTGCTTACGTTCAATAAATCCTAACCCGGTCCGCGCCAATTGTCAAATGCGGTCGCGTTGCGCGGATTCGGGGGCTAGCGGCGGGGGGCGAAGCGGTCGATCACGATGTTCACCTCCTCGATGAGGATGCCGGTGAAGCGCTCGATGTTGTCGACGA
>CAYNPQ010000124.1:0-9963 GCA_964399065.1 uncultured Treponemataceae bacterium
GCCCTCTCCCAGCTCAAGCGCGAGGCCGAGGGCAAGCAGCCGACCCTCGCCGACCTCCGCGAGTCCGGCTCGATCGAGCAGGACGCGGACCTCATCCTCTTCCTCCACCGCGACCGCGAGACCAACAAGACCAGGGACGAGCGCTCGCCCGTCGTCGAGACCGAGCTCATCGTCGCCAAGCAGCGCAACGGGCCCGTCGGCAAGGTCAACATCGCCTTCCTGCCGGCCTACACGCGCTTCGAGTCGATTGATAAGCGGGGATCCTAGCCTTATAATGGCGGTGTAGAACCGATAGCGGAGGCTGTCCGATGGGAATCAGGGAACGCTACGACTTCGGAGTCCTCGTCAACGAGGCCGAGCGGATGGTGACGGACGAGCTCGACCGGCGGCTCGCCGAGCTGAACGACCCGGGCATCTGCACCTGCGAGGACTGCGTCCTCGACATGGCCGCCTTCGCCCTCAACTCGCTCAAGCCCATCTACCGCGTCTCCCTCCTCGGCACGATGTACGCGCACGCCCTCGACCAGGGCGCCTACGCCGAAGAGGTCCGCAGGGCGGTCGACGCCGCCATCTCCAAAGTCCACGCCAATCCCTCGCATGATTGAGGGGCTGATGGATGGAGAGAGTCGGCGGGCTCGAGTGGGCTGACCTGATCCGCAAAGTGTTCTCACCCGGCCCCCGCGACCGCGCGATGGCCTTCCTCGTCGACCTGCCCGACGGCAGGGCGCCCGACCGGCCCGAGTGGGCAGCCCGCCGAGCCATGGTCGGGGAGTGGCGCGACGCGCTCGAGGCCTTCGAGGCCGAGCTCGGGCTCGAGGCCAGGCTCTTCGTCTACCGCAACACCGGAGCGGGCAACGCAGAGCTGCCCGAACGGGCCTGGGAGCATCGCGGCGGGGCGCTTCCCGCCTCGGCCGACGAGCTCGATCCCTCCCGATCCCTGCCCTTCGCCGAGGCTTTCACCGCCTGCTCGATCCTCGTCGCGCCTACGCAGTTCTCGGCGACGGCGCCCCTGAAGATCCTCGCGAGGCGATACGGTTTCCGCGCGGTCACGATGCCGGGCTTCGACGAATCGATGATACCCGCCCTCCGCCTCGACTACGGCGTGGTCATGCGGCGCTGCGTCTTCCTGAAGGAGCTCCTCGAGAGGAGCGTCGAGGCCAGGATCGATTTCCTCGTCGACGGCTCCGAGCCGCGGCGGCTCGCCCTCGACCTCCGCCACCGTTCCGCCCATGCCTCGGGCGGTCTCGTGCCCGAGCCCGGCACGACCGGCAACCTCCCCTCGGGCGAGGCCTACATCGCGCCCTACGAGGGCGAGCTCTCCGGCGACGCGAGCCGCAGCGCCGGCGATTTGCCCGTGCAGCTCGGCGACGAGGTCGTGGTCTATCGAATCGAGGCCAACCGCGCCGTCGAGGCCTCGGGCCCCGGCGCCGCCGCCGCGGCCGAAGCCGGGAAGCTCCGGCGCGAGCCCGCCTACGGCAACATCGCCGAGCTCGGCCTCGGCGTCCTCGCCGATCTCGGCATAGGCCCCGTCGGCAAGACCCTCCTCGACGAGAAGCTCGGCCTCCACATCGGCTTCGGACGCTCGGACCATCTCGGAGGCTCCGTGGGGCCCTCCGCCTTCAGCTCGAGAGAGGCCGCGACCCACCTCGACCGTGTCTACGTCCCCGCGATGCAGGACCGCGTGCGCGTCGCCGCCGCCGACCTCGTCGGCCCCGACGGCTCCGTGACGCCCCTCATGCGCGACGGGGCCTACGCGCTCTCCTTCACTCCATAAAAACCGCCGCGCGGGAGGCCGCGCGGCGCAGCGCCCGACGAGGCCGAAGCCTCAGTTTTTCTTCGTGAGCCCCGAGGATATCTTCAGGTACTTCTCCGGCACCTCGATCTCAGCCGACTTGGTGTAGCCCTTCCCGAAGATGTAGGTGTCCTGGAGAAGGAGCACGTAGTTCTTGAGCTTCACGCCGGACTGCGCGTCGACGTACCAGGAGCCGCCCCACTTCGAGCCGGGCGTGTACTTGCCGAAGGCGGTGAAGATGTCGGCGATGCTGGTCATCTTCGAGCGGCCCTCGATCACGTTGATCGCGTGCTGGGTAAGCCCGCAGGTGGCGCTGAACCCGAAGGAGTAAGTCCAGGCGCCGAAGCGGCCCGTGCCGCCCTTGGCGACGACGACCTCCTCGACCTTCCTCATGATCGCCGGGAAGTTGCCCTTCTCGGCCTTGAGGTCGATGCCGAGGGCGCCGGGGTAGCCGAGGAGGGGCGAGGGCAGGGAGGCCTCGACGAAGATGCCGCCGTACTGCACGAGCTGCTTGATGAGGGGCTCCGTGTGTGCGTCGTTCGTCGCGAAGAAGGCGGTCTTCCTTGCCGTATTTCTTCACCCAGATCGGCACGTTCTCGAGCATGAACTGCTGGGCGCCCACCACGCCGACCTCGCTCGTCGGGTCCGGCGCGGTCTCGAAGACGAACTTGAGGCCGAGGTCCTTGCAGGCCTCCTCCATGATCATCCTCCGACGCGTCGTGGTCTCGTTGCTCATGTGGCGGGGAAATGAGATATGGACGAAGGTCCTGGCACCGAGCTGTCTCGCGTTCCAGGGGATGCGATAGCCGGCCGAGACGAAGTCGCTCCTCATGCAGAGGTCCGCCACCTTCGAGATGACGAGGGGATCCTCCTGCGGCACGCCGACGAGGAGGAGGATGTCCGGCCTGGCCTCGCGGACGCGGCGGAAGCCCTCGGTCGCGCCGGGAATGCCCTGGTTCATGACGATCGCCTTCATGAGGGGATCGTTCGAGAGGGAGACGATCTGGGAGATCGTCGTCTCCTGCTCGGCCATGAAGTTCGGCGGATAGGTGATGTGCTGGATCATGCCGCCGGACTTGACCTCGCCGTACTCCTTGATCATCGCCTCGGCGCCGCGCAGGTCATCCTCGGACTGCGTGACCGTGCCGGTGGCGATGCCGATGTGGTACTTCGCCTCGGCGGCCAGCCCGGCCGCCGCGAGGAGCAGGACGAAAGCCATCGCCGAATGCTTTGCGCTCATGTCGCCTCCTGTAGTCGCCCTGCCGGACGATGGGCAGGGGAAGAAGATTTACGTATTATTGTAGTATTGTAGTATAAAGTCAAATGAATATAATCCTTCCCGCGACAACTCCGGAGGCTGGTGTTACGAAGCTTATGAGGATATTTGGCCGAGGTTCCCGGTCCTTGAACGTGGGGTTAACGTTTTATGGTTTATGTATTTAGTATTGCAATAATCTTCGTACCACCAAGGACGGAGCACTCCGCCTTGGTGGTACGAGCGGCGAGAGAAGGCTTTACTCGTCCTCGGACTCGAGGATCCTGATGGAACGGTACGGACCTCCGAAGATACGGTCAAAGGGGGCGGCACGAAGGCTGCGTGTCTTCTCGGCGAGGGTCTTGTCATAGAGATCGCGGCCGACTTGGAGGACCGCCACCTCTCCTTCCTTGAGGCCCGCGAGGTGGAAGCGGAGCTTTCCGCCCTCGATGCCCGCGAAGGAGACGGATACCAGCGCCTCGGGGGCGGACTCCTCGGCCTTGGCGAGGAGCCAGTACTTCAGGATCTCCACGACTTCGGGATCGAGGCCGTCGGCCATGATCCGCGCCCGCTCGAAGAGCTCGCCGAAGCCCACGAGGACCTGCCCTCCCTTGGGCAACTCGACCACGCCCCGGTAGAGGGCCATGCGATCGAGCTCCGGGATGAGGGTCAGGTCGAGCCCCTCGGACTTGGAGACGATCCGGACGCGGAGCTCCGGCTTGAGTATGGCCCCGCAGGCCGGGCAGGAGACTTGGAAGAAGGTGCCGCCGAGGATGTCGTCGATGAGCGCCTCGCGCTTCACCGACCCGGCGTCCAGGTCGATCGTCTCGGGGAGGTCGGCGTCGAAGACGCTCTCGCACCTGCAGGTCACTTTCCTCATGGCAGCCTCCTGGTTCCGGTCTTGTCGCGTCCGCTCCCGCGTCGGCGCCCGCCCTATTTGGCGGCGAAGAAGAGTACGTCGCCTATCGTGGCGAAGACGAAGATGGCGAGGATCATCGCCGAGCCGACGAATTGGTATCGATAGACGGTGAGTGGCTTAAGGGGCCGCCGCCTCAGGGCCTCGATGGCGGAAATGGCGATGAGCCCGCCGTCGAGGGCGGGGATGGGCAGGAGATTCATGATGAAGAGGCCTATGGAGAGGAAGGCGAGGAAGTTGAAGGGGAGGGCGATGCCGCCCGGGGATTTGGCCTGGATGCCCTCGGAGGCCGACTTGCCCACCATGTACGTTATGCGCGCCGGTCCCGAGACGGCCTTGAAGAGGTCGACGCCCTTGAAGAGGGTGGCGAGGCCCTTGATCGAGACGGCGAAGGTCTTCCAGGTCTCGGCGAGGCCCGCGGAGATGGTGGGGCCGATCCCGGCGGACTTGACGGTCTTCCTCTGGCTGGCGAAGCCGATGCCCAGGTTGGAGGCGCCTGAGTCGTCCCAGCTCAGGACGAGCTTGGTCTCCAGGCTCGTGCCGCCGCGTTCGATGAGGAAGGTCGCTCGCTCGGGCTTGCTCCCGAGCGCGGCGAGGAGGGCTATGGCGTGGTCGACCCGCCGGCCGTCGACCGCGACAATCCGGTCTCCCGGCTCGACGCCCGCGATGGCGGCCGCGCTGCCCTCGGCGACGCTGTCCACGACCGCTTCGATCCACGAGTACACGCCGATGCGGCCGGCGCCGGTTTCGCGGTCCAGGGCCGGCCTCACCGTCAGCGCGAGCCTCCTGCCCTCCCGCTCGACCTCGAGGCGCAGGTTCTTCTCCGCGTTGAGCGCTATCGTCTCCTGGATGTCGCTGTAGTCGGCCACGGGCTTCCCGTCCGCGGAGACGATGCGGTCGCCGCTCTTGAGGCCCGCGGCGTCCGCGGGATAGCTCGCGGCGGAGGGCTTCCCGTCGAGGTTGAACTCGCTGGCGAGCACGACGCGGTTCGACGAGGTCGGGACCGTGTAGCCGACCGCCGAGACCGCGGTGAAGACGACGAAGGCGAAGAGGACGTTCGCGAGGGGGCCCGAGAGCGCGATGACGATGCGCCTCCAGGGGCTCGCGCCGTAGAAGCTGCCGGGCTCCTTCGGGATCTCCGCGGCCTTCTGCTCGAGGGCCCTGCGGAAGGCGTCCTCGCCCTTCATCTTGCAGTAGCCGCCGATGGGCAGGGCCGAGACGCGCCAGTTCGTGCCGCCGCGGGTGAAGCCCGCCACCTTCGGCCCCCAGCCGATGGAGAAGGCCTCGACCTCCACGCCGACCGCGCGAGCGGCGACGAGATGGCCGAGCTCGTGCACGAGCACGACGAGTCCGAGTCCGATGAGGCCGAGAAGGATGGTACCGATGGCGAGCTCCCCGCGCGCTAGCCCCGGATCGCGGCCTCGGCCGCGACGCGGGCCGCCGCGTCGAGTTCCAATATAGCGTCCAGGGAGGCCGCGCGGGAAGGCCATCCGCGAGCCAGCGCGCGCTCCACCACCCGCGCGACGCCGGTGAAGGGTATGAGGCCGGCCTCGAAGGCCGCCACCGCGACCTCGTCGGCCGCGTTGTACGCTATCGTCGCGCCCTCTCCCGCGGCCAGCGCCTCGTAGGCGAGGCCGAGCAGGGGGTAGCGGGCGGGATCGGGCTCGCGGAACTCCAGGGACCTACCAGCGAGCTCGAGCCGCCCGAAGTCGCAGGGCCCGACTTCGGGCCACGAGAGCGCGGCCTGGATGGGCATTCGCATGTCAGGCTCGGAGACCTGCGCGTAGAGGCTCCCGTCGCGGGCGCGGACGAGGGCGTGGACGAGGCTCTGGGGGTGGACGAGGACGCGGATCCGTTCGGGGGGCATGCCGAAGAGCCGCGAGGCCTCGATCACCTCGAGGCCCTTGTTGGCCATGGTGGCCGAGTCGATGGTGATCTTGCGGCCCATGCTCCAGTTCGGGTGGGCGGCGGCGGCGTCCGGCGCGACCGAGTCGAGGGCGGAGAGGGGGAGGTCGCGGAAGGCCCCGCCCGAGGCGGTGATGACAAGCTCCTCGGCCCCCTCGTCCCCGAGGAGGGAGAGGAGCCTGAACAAGGCGGCGTGCTCGGAGTCCACGGGAAGCACGCGCTTCCCCGCGCGGCGGGCGGCCGCCTCGAGGAGGCCCCAGGCCATGACCACGCTCTCCTTGTTCGCGAGGGCGAGATCCTTGCCGCTCTCGAGGGCTGCGAGCGAGGGGGCCAGGCCGCCCGATCCCGCGGCGCCGTTCACGACGATGTCGGCCTCGGTGCCGCGCACGAGTTCCTCGAGGCCCTCGCGGCCGCTCAGGCCGATGGCGGGGCTCGCGGGCTCGGTGCCGCTCAGGGCGAGGCGGGCCCCCGGCCAGTCCCGGGCCGCGGCGAGGAGGGCCCCCTCGTCACGGTTCGCCGAGAGGCCCGCGACCTCGAATTCTCCCGGCTTGGAACGGATGACGTCGAGGGTCTGGCGGCCGATGGAGCCCGTGGCCCCGATCAGTATGACGCGCTTGGGCATGCGCTAGCGGAAGAGCCCCATGAGGAGGGACAGGCCGTAGAAGAGGGGCGCCGCGAAGAGGAGGCTGTCGAAGGAGTCCAGGAAGCCGCCCCGGCCGGGCACGAGGTTCCCCGAGTCCTTGATGCCGGCGCTCCGCTTCAGCGCGCTCTCGAAGAGGTCGCCGAGGATGCCCGCGACGCCGACGGAGGCCCCCAGTATCAGGAGGGCCCACCAGGGGGCGTCCATCGCCGAGGGGAAGATGCGGGCGCAGGCGAGGGGCAGGATAGTCGAGGCGGAGAAGCCCGCGATGAAGCCCGCGAGGCTCTTGTTCGGCGAGACGGCGACCAGCCCCCTCTTCCGGCCGAGGGTCATGCCGGCCAGCCAGGCGAGGCTGTCGTTGCCGAAGGTGACGAGGCAGAAGGCGACGAGGGCCTCGGTGGCCATGGGCGGCTCGGAGGCGATGAGGACGATGAAGGAGGCGAGGAGGCCGGGGTACATGGCCGCGAAGCCGAGGGCGGCCGCCTTGGGCAGGGCGCCCTCGATGTCCTCCTTGCCGATCAGCGCGAAGGGCGAGAAGGCGGCGACTGCCGCCACCGCGCCGCCGAGCGCAAGGGCTCCGACCGGCCCGATCAGGCCTACCTTTCCCTCGAGGAGGCTCCCCACGTAGGCCGCGGCGGGGGCGGCGAGGCCGAGGGCGATGTAGGCCGCCTGGGGCAGGTCCACGCCCCTTGCCCGGAATAGCCTGCCGAGCTCGCTCGCGCTTCCGGCGGAGAAGGCGAGGATGACCGCGACGACGGCCGCGTGCTTGGCCCAGGGCATGAGGAAGACGGCGACCACCAGGAGCGGGACGGCGATGAAGAAGAGGAGGAGGCGTTGCGCGACGTTGGTCATGGGGCGCCGCCGAACCGACGCTCGCGGCCCCGGTAGTCGTCGATCGCCGCGGCGAGGTCCGCGGGGCCGAAGTCGGGCCAGAGCCTGTCGCTGAACCAGAGCTCGGCGTAGGCGGCCTCCCAGAGGAGGAAGTTCGAGAAACGGCGCTCGGCGCTCGTGCGTATCACGAGGTCGGGGTCGGGGATCTCCGGGCGGTCCATGGCCGCCGAGAGGCCCGCCTCGTCGATCGCGCCGCCGGCGGCGAGGACGCTCCGCGCCGCGCGGACGATCTCGTCGCGGCCGCCGTAGTTGATGGCGAGGTTGACCGTGAGCCCCTCGAAGGAAGCGGTGTCGTCCATCGTGCGCCGGATCTCGGCGGCGACATCGGCGGGCAGGCCGCCCAGGTCGCCCGAGTGGAGGACGCGGATGCGGTTATTGCGGTAGAAGTCGAATTCGGCGACGAGGTGGCGGCGGATGAGGCCCATGAGGAAGCCGACCTCGTCGGCAGCCCTCCTCCAGTTCTCGGTGGAGAACACGAACAGGGTGAGGTAGCGGATGCCGAGCTCCGAGGCCGCCTTGACGATGCGCTTGGCGTTCTCGGTGCCCTCGCGGTGCCCCTCCGTCCGGGGGAGGCCGCGGGCCTTGGCCCAGCGGCCGTTGCCGTCCATGATTATCCCGACGTGGGCGGGGAGGGGACGGCTCCTGTCTTCGGCCGGCACGACGCTCGCCTCAGACTTCCATGATCTCTTTCTCTTTTTCCTCGAGGATCTTGCCGACCTGCGCGATGAACGAGTCGGTGAGCTTCTGGAGCTCGTCCTCTTCCTTCTTGATGCCGTCCTCGGCCACGCCGCCGGCCGCGAGCTGCTTCTTGAGGTCCTCGAGGCCGTCGCGCCTGGTGTTCCGGATCGAGACGCGCGACTGCTCGGCCATGGACTTGGCCATCTTCGCGAGCTCCTTGCGGCGCTCCTCGGTGAGGGGAGGGATCGCGATGCGGATCACCTTGCCGTCGTTCGAGGGATTCAGCGAGAGCTCCGACTTCTGGATGCCCTTCTCGATCTCGCCGATGAGGGAGCGGTCCCAGGGCTGGATGACGATGAGCCTCGCCTCGGGGACCGAGACGGTCGCGACCTGGCTGAGCGGCGTCTTCTGGCCGTAGTAATCGACGCGGATCTTGTCGAGGAGGGAGGGCGAGGCCCGCCCGGTCCTGACGCCGTTGAACTCGTTCTTGAGGGCCTCGAGGGCCTTCTTCATCCGCTCTTCGCAGGCGCTCTTCACCGATTCCATCGGAACCCCCTTTTCATCCGGCAATAATACCAAGCGTTGACATATAAAGGCAAACCGCAAAATCAAACCGCAGAGGCGCAGAGTCGCAGAGGGGAAAAGGTGCGGAATCGGATCGAAGGCGGCAAGACTCGCGTCGCGCCTCCGTCGTATCCATACCCTCTTCCTCTGCGTCTCCGCGTCTCTGCGGCTATCATCTTGTCGCGGAGGCCTATCGTCAGGCCTCGCCGACCTTCACATAGACGTAGTCGGCGATCTCGAGCTTGCAGCCGGCTTCCTTGGCCACGGCGGCCATCGCGGCGGTGACGGACATCTTCTCGTCCTTCACGAAGCCCTGGTCCATGAGGCAGATCTCGGACATGAGCTTCTTGAGCTTGCCGGCGAGGATGCCCTGGATGACCTTCTCGGGCTTGCCCTTCATCTTCTCGTCGAGCTCGACCTGCTTCTGGAAGATCTCCTCCTGCTCCTTGATCCAGGCCTTGTCGGGCTTGCTCTGGTCGAGGAACATGGGGTTGAAGGCGGCGATGTGGAGGGCCACGTCGTGGACGAAGGCCTTCACCTTGTCGTTCGAGAAGGCCTCGGGCTTGTCGGAGCGCGCCTTGACGACGACGCCGATCTTGCCCTCGCCGTGGGTGTAGACGTGGACGTACTCGCCGGCGCCGGCCGCGACGAGGCGGACGCGCTTGAGGGCGATGTTCTCCTTGATGACGGAGGCGATGTCCTTCACCATGGCCTCGAGCTCGGCGTTGCCGTCGGCGTAGCCCTTGGCAAATGCCGTGTCGACGACCTTCTGGCCCGCGCTGATGAAGTCCTTGTTCCGGCAGACGAAGTCGGTCTCGCAGACGATCTCGACCATGGAGATCTTGCCGGGGCCTTCCTTCACGAAGATCTTGCCCTCGTTGGTGGCGCGTCCGGCGCGCTTCTCGACGCCCGCCATGCCCCACTCGCGGAGGAGCTTCTCGGCCGCGGCGAAGTCGCCGTTCGCCTCGGTGAGGGCCTTCTTGCAATCCATCATGCCCGCGCCGGTCTTCTCGCGCAGGGCCTTTATATCGGTAGCCTTGATGTCCATATCATCTCTCCTGAGCCATCGCTCGCTTCGCTAGACGCTTCGCCATAGCCAAGCAAGCCGGCGCTTACTTGGCTTCGTAGAGCCTGTCCTCGTCCACGATGGGGGCGGGCTCCTCGGAGGCGGGCTCCTCGGCCTTGGCCTTCTCCTCCGGCTTGTAGTTCGCGATGTCGATCTCGACCTCGGAATCCTCCGCGGCGGGGGCCGCGTCGGTCTTCACTTCCTCGGTCTCCTCGCCGGCGAGGTTCTCGATGATCTTGAGGCCCTCGGCGGCGCC
>CAYNPQ010000125.1:0-9842 GCA_964399065.1 uncultured Treponemataceae bacterium
GGGGACAGGTCTCGGCGAAGGCTCGTCAGGAGGGAAGGGTGATCGTCCAGGTCGTGCCGCGCCCAGGCGCCGAGTCAAGCTCGAGCGCGGCGCGGAGGCCCTCGGCCATGGAGCGGACGATGGTCGAGCCGAGGGAGTGGCCTTCGTTGTCGCGGCCGGGCTCCATGCCGACGCCGTCGTCGGAGACCGCGACGCAGGCTCCCCCGCCTCCGCCTCGCCCGACTCTCACCTTGATACGGCCTTGGCGTCTTTCAGGGAAGGCGTGCTTGCGGGCGTTCATGAGGAGCTCGTTGACCATGAAGCCGATGCTGACGGCCCCCTTGATGCCCACGACGATCCCGGACTCGGCCTCGACCTCGAGGGAGACCGCGGTGCCTGCCAGGAAGCCCTCGCGGAAGCTGTCGGCCAGGTCGGCGAGATAGGCGCCGAGGTCGACGGCGTCGCCGAGCTCCGGCGCCTCCTCGAGCTGCTCGTGGACCTTGGCGATCGCCTCGATCCTGCCGGCCGTCTCCTCGAGGGCGTTCCGCTCGGCCTCGCCGCGCCCCGCCGAGGAGAGGCGCACGAGCCCGAGCACCGCCATGAAGTTGTTCTTGATGCGGTGGTTGAGCTCCTTGAGCATAAGCTCCTTGGCGGCGAGGGCTTCCTGCAAACTCTTCTCAGCCCTGTCCCTCGCCGAGATCTCCGCGCGGAGCCGCTCGTTGGTGCCGGAGAGCTCGGCGGTGCGCTCGCGGACCCGCGCCGCCAGGATCTTGATCCAGGCGAGTGCCGCGGCGGCGAGGAGGAGTGCCGCGCCGCCCGCCCAGGCGAAGGGACGCCAGTCGGGCCTCCTCGCGACGGGCTCGCTGAAGTAAGCGAGCTTTATGGCCCGCATCTCGGCCTCGGGGATGGCGGCCAGGGCCTTGCCGAGGATCGATGCCAAGGGAGCCCTGTCCCTCCGGGCGGCCATGCCGAGCTCGTAGGTGTAGGGCGTCTCGCCGGCGACCTTGATGGTGGTGATGCTTTCCCGCTGCATGTAATAGCCGACGCTCGCCATGTCCGAGACGAGGTAGTCGGCCTTGCCTCGGGAGAGGAGGCTCACGCCGGCCTCGACGTCGGGCACGGTGTCGAGGCTCAGCTCGGGGTGATCGCGCGCGAGGAACTCCTGGACCGCGTAGTCCTTGACGACGAGGACGCGCTTGCCCTTGAGGAGGCGGAGGTCGTCGATGTACGGTGAGGCGAGGCTCCCGTACACGGCGTTGGAGAGGCGGATGTAGGGCGGCGTGAAATCGAGGTATTCCCGGCGCGAGGGGGTGGGCACGACGGATAAGGCCATGTCCAGCTCGCCCCGGGCCAGCGCCTCGAGTCCCTCGGCCCAGGTCTTGTGGCCCGAGCAGACGAAGCGCACGCCGAGGAGGGGTTCCATCCGGGCGATGATGTCGATGGTGACGCCCCGCTTCTTCCCGGAGGGATCGAGATACTCGAGGGGGGCCCAGAAGTTGTCGGCCATGACCTTGATGACCGGGTGAGCCGCGAGGAAGGCCTTCTCCTCCTCCGAGAGGGTGGCGAGGGTCGGCCCCGACGCGGCGGCCGCGGCCGCCGCGTCGAGCGCGGCGACGGCGAAGGCGGCGGCGAGGGCCTTCCGGGCTCGGGCTACGGTGGCTCGGGGGACAGGGGCTCTCATGGTACCGATGCTCTCCATCCAAGAGTATCGACCTTCATGCCATCGTAATCGAGTCTGTGTGATAGAATTATCATAAGGATCCGGCCGCGCGGCCCCGCGCGGCCGGGGGGACCGCCCCGGGTTATTCCACCCAGTAGGTCACGAAGCTGAACCGCTGGTCTCCGTAGGTCTTGGGGATCATCATGAGGCCCCAGTCGAATTTCTTCGCGCTCCAGTCCTCGAGCTTGGGGATGCAGCCCACGACGCCCCCCACCTTCGTCTCGCCGCCCTGGCTGAACTCGTAGCTGTAGCCGCCCCGTATCCCCGCGCTGACGTCGAAGACGACGTAGGCGGCCTTGCCCTCGACCGTGGCCCCGAGCTTCAGGTCGAAGTCGAAGCCGTTGGTCTTGACGACCGAGCTCCAGGTGTTGATCTCGGAGTTGCCGCTGTTCTGCGTGACGACCGCGGTGCCTTCGGAGAAGAGCCAGCCGGGGTTCGCGGCCTTCAGCTTCGCCATGTCCGCGTTCGAATAATAGCTGTAGGGGTTCCCTATCCGGTGGTTGATGATCGAGGCCGGGATCCGGTCCTCCTCCTTGACGCTGGCGTTGTAGGCCCCGAGCTCGAGCGAGCTCGTCCGGGGCTGCCTCGGGACGCTCACCGTGAGGGCGGGGCCGTTGGCGTCGACGAAGGCCTTGGGGCCGGCCAGTACCTTGTAGATGTAGACGTCGATGGGCATGCCGGTGAACAGGACTTGGTCGTAGCCCGCGTTGACGCTGTAGGTGCACTCGGTCCCGTAGCCCGTGGTCGTGCCCCAGCTCCAGGAGAAGTCGCTCTCCGCCGTCGCCTTGATGTTGAGCTCGGCGCCGGCGCCCGAGCCGAAGGCGTCGTTCCATTCGTAGCCGACGCCTATCGAGCCGCCGACGTAAAAGCCCATGTGGCCTTGGTTCGTGGTCTCCGCCTGGGTCGAGGTCGAGTAGCTCGTGGCGCTGTTGCCCAGGTCCATGATCTCCGGCCAGTAGGGAGGCGAGGCCAGGACCGCGAGGATCTTCGGCTTCGAGAAGGCGAGCTCGTGCCGCTCGTATTCGACGGTCAGGCTGTCGCCGTCCGCGTCGGCCAGGGCGAGGGTCGGATGCTGGTCGCTCGAGTCCAGGGAGTAGGCGTGCAGCTCGCCGAAGACCGCGCTGGAGTTCCTTCCCCAGACCGCGAGCTTGTTGACGCGGTTCTGCCTCGGCCGGGACCATCCCGTGCCCAGCCACCCGGGCGTGACGTCGTGGGTCATGTACACGAGGTCGTCGCGGCCGTCCCCGGTGACATCGCCGGCGACCGCGAGGTCGTAGATCAGGCCGTGGAAGTAGTCCGGATCGTGGCCGTTGAAGGGCTGGTCCGCGGCCATCTTGATCTCCCCCGAGGCGTTGACCTCGAAGAGACGGTCGCCGACGAGGAAGCCGTCCTTCCCGTCGCCGTCGAAGTCGCCCGCCGCGACGGCCGGCACGTAGAAGTTCAGGGGGTGCACGCAGGTCGAGTCGTTGTCCTGCCTCCCGAAATCGTGCTCCGCGGTCTTGGGGAAGGTCCTGCGCCAGGACCCTTGGGCCTCGTCGAAGGGATCCCAGACCAGCGCGTAGAGGTGCATGTAGGCCCCCCCGCCCGCCCAGCTGTCCTCCACGCGGCCGTCGTCCCATCGAAGCCCCGCGAACACGAGCTCGTTGAGGCCGTCGCCGTTGTAGTCCGCGATCGCGACCTCGCCCGAGCAGAACTGGATGCCGCTTTGGCCCTGGACGGTGTCGCCCGCGGCGGGAAGCGGCGAGGTGTCCTCGACGCCGATGCCGAGGCCTCCGGCCCCGCCCTTGAAGATCATGTACTTGCAGAGCTTGTTCGGGTCGTTGTAGTTCTTGCCGTAGACCACCACGAGGTCGGCGCAGTCGTCGCCGTTGAGGTCTCCCGCCTCGACACGCACGATGGGATTGGAGCCCATGTCCGGGAGGGTGAAGCTGCCGGCGACGGAGAGGTCGCTCTCGAGGATGAGGACCTTGTCCATGCAGGAGAGGGCGAACTCCGCGCGTCCGTCGTTGTCGAAGTCGCCCGCGGTCAGGTCGCGCATGAAGAAGTCGTCGAAGAGCCAGGTCCTCGCGCCGAAATCGTCCATGTAAGCCTGGTTCGTCAGGTTGACGCTTCGGAGCGTCCCGTCCGGACTGGCGCATTTGAGGCTGATCGTCTTGTTGGGGCCGTCGAAGACCGCGGTGAGGATCTCGTCCCTGCCGTCGCCGTCGATGTCGCCCGCGGCGCTCTTCTTCGGCTTGTCGAGCCATCCGGCCTCGGAGCCGGTCTCGGCCGGGGAGTATGCCGCCATCCTGGACAGGTCGCCGTTGTTGCCGCGATCGAAGAGGTCGTAGCGGTGGCCCGCGACCGTCGCGCCGACCTGCGACAGCTCGTAGCGGGCGAAGAACCGCTTGACCTTCGGGCCGAGGGGATTCATGTCGCCCGACACCGCCTCGCCCTTGCCGGTCTTCGCCGCGGACTCGTCGAGCTTGAGCCCGAGGCCAGCGAGTATCTCGCGGTTCGTCGCGTCCTTCGTGCCGGGCGCCGTCACCGTGCCCGCCCCTCCCGCCAGGGCGTCGCAGGAGGAGAGGCACAGCGCGGCGATGGGGAGGCAGAGCGCGGCGAAAGATACGGCGATCGCCGGGGACAGGCCCCTCGCTTGGCGGTACGGTTTATTCATGGTGTCTCCCGCGGATGAAAACGGATGCGCGGCCGCCGGCCATGGGAACGGGCGGTGCCCGCCGCGGCTCGCAGGGGGATACCCTATCCCGCTTCGACCCGGGGAGGCATCTACCGAAGTGTAGATTTCACGCGGCGGGCGGCGCCTTCGGGGCGGGGGCGGAGCGTGGCGACGGGGGGCGCGGGCTCCGCCCCGAGGAGCCGGGCCAACTCGAGGCGGTTCCTGGCGCCCGTGCGTCCGTAGACGTGGACGAGGTGGGTCCTCACCGTGCCCGGAGAGATGAAGAGCCGCTCGCCGATCTCGCGGTAGGTCAGGCACTGGAGGGCCAGGGCCGCGACCTCGGCCTCGCGCGCCGTCATCCCGAAGCGCGAGGCGGCCTCGGGGGCGAGCGCCGCGGGCGAGAGGGAACCGGGCGGCTCGAGGAGGTCGCGCGCCGCGGCGAGGAGGGTGCCGACGCTCATGGCCATGACAATGGCCGGCATGACGGTGAGGCCCCGCGGCAAGGACTGTCCCCAGGGCAGGAGCCAGCCGAAGAAGTCGACGGCGACGAGGGCCGGCAGGAGGGCGAGCACGAGGATCCTGGCCCGGTCGATCGCCAGGTCCATCCGCCGGCGCGGCCTGGATGGGCCCGTCGAAGCCCTGACGAGGGGGCCGAGCGAGGAATGCGCGAGGGCGAGAGCCAGCGACGAGTAGATGAGTACGTTGGCCGCCACGACGAGGTTGATGTTCGCGGGCGCGGCCTGGATCGCCAGCGCGGCCGCCGCCGACGCGGCGCCCAGCGCCGCGAAGGCTCTTTCGGCGGCCAGGGACGCGCGGGAGGGCGGGGAGCGCCGTCCCATCCGCGGGAGGGCGGCCACGAGTGCGGAGCCAAGGTAGTTGATCGCGCTCCAGAGGGCTTCGCGGGCGGCGGATTGGCGGCCGGCCAGCTCCCAGGCGCTGTCTGCCGAGAGGGCGGCCACGATGAGGGATGCGAGCCCGGCCGGGACGAGGTAGCCGAGGAGCGACCTCTCCCTGGTCTTGAGGTGGAAGACGAGTACCACCGCGGCCGAGCTCGCCGCGGCGACGAGGGCGATGAGGTTGTAGAGGAGGATCAGGCCGGCCATCCGGCCCTCCTCCGCGCTCCGCCCGCCATCGCCGGCCCCCTACAGCGACGCGATGAGCGACTTGTAGAAGATCGCGCAGCGCCGCAGGTTGTCGACGGCCACGCGCTCGTCCCTGCCGTGGATGCCGGCGAGGTCCTCCCCCGTCTGCATGAGGGGCGTCATGCGGTACACGGCCCCTGCCACGCCGAGGTAGTGCTTCGTGTCTGTGCCGCCGGAGAGGAGGAAGGGGGCGCGGCCCGCTTCGGGGAAGGCGACGCCGAGCGCCGCGCCGATGGCGCGGTAGCCCTCGTGGTCGGTCGGCGACTCGGGGCTCGGCTCGACGATGGCGGCCTCGCGGGCGGGCCGCGCCGACGCGCCCGCCCGGGCCGCGCGGCGGGACAGCCGGGCGAGCGCCGCCTCGGACCTGTCCCCCGGGAGGATGCGCACGTTGAGCACGGCGACCGCCTTGTCGGCGAGGACGTTCTCCTTGGGGCTGCCCTTGAGCATGGTCGGGGCGGCCGTGGTCCTGATGAGGGCGTTGGTCGAGGCGGAGCCCGAGAAGGCCACCTTGACGAGCCCGGCGGTCAGCCAGAGGTTGCGGAAGAGGAGGCGATAGGCGAAGCCGCTGTAGGCCGAGACCTCCTCGAGGAGTCCCCGCACGCTGCGGGTGAGGCGGGCCTCCTCGCGCCGGTCCTCGACGGCGGCCACGGCTCGCGCCAGGTCGCCTGCCGCCGTGCGTCGGGGCGGCATCGAGGAGTGGCCTCCCGAGCCCGTCGCCTCGATGAGGACGTCCATGTAGCCCTTCTCGGCGACGCCGACGAGGGCGATCGGCCGGTCCGCGAAGGGGAGTATCCCGTCGGCCACGGGGCCGCCCTCGTCGAGGACGAAGGAGGCGCGGACCCCGCGGGATCCGAGGAGGACCCCGATCGCCGCCGCGCCGCGGAGGCCGCCGACCTCCTCGTCGCCGCCGAAGGCGAAGTAGATCGTCCGCGCCGGCCGGAATCCCTCGGCGAGGAGGCGTTCCGCCGCGTCGAGGATCGAAGCCATCGTGAGCTTGATGTCCTGGGCGCCGCGGCCCCAGACGCAGCCCTCGGCCATGTCGCCGGAGAAGGGGGGATGCTTCCACTCGTCGGCGTCCTCGGCGGGCACGACGTCGTAGTGGGCGGCGAGTATGGCGGGCTCGAGATCCTGCCCTGTCCCCTTCCACGTGTAGAGGAGGGCCCGCTCGCCCACCTCCTCACGCTCGAGGGTGGCGTGGACTCGGGGGAAAAGGGCTGCGAGGTCGGCGACCAAGGCGCGGAACTCCCGGTCCTCCTCCTCCGAGGGCTCGAAGCGCGAGACCGTCTTGCGCCGGATCAGGGCAGCGAGGGCCGCCTCGACGCCCGCCGCCTCCTCGAGCCGTTCCGGGGAAAGGGCGGGTGCCGGAGGCGCGGCACGGTCGCCCGCGGCCCGCGCCAGGGCGACGACGAGAGTTGCGACGACCCCAGCCCCGATGATGATTGCGACCATGGCGACGATGCTCATCCTGTCGGCTCCTTCCCGCGGGAGTATCGCCCGGAGCGGCATCGAGGTCAATCTCCGCGGAACGGCGGGGGACAGGGCTTGGCCGCCGGGGACAGGGCTGGACTCGCCGCGGGGCTCGGCTATACTGGCCGCATTGCGCGAAGGGGGAAGGTTTCATGGCGGAGGCTGCGAAGGACGGAAGGGCGGGAATCTCGATCGGGGCGAAGGCCTTCCTGGCGTGCTTCCTCATCCTCCTCGCCCTCATGATGGGGGCGGGGGTCATGACTCGTCTGGTACCCGCGGGCAGGTACGAGCGGATTGGAGCCGGGAGCGAGGCGGTCATCGTCGCGGGCAGCTACCTCGAAGTCCAGCGGCCCGAGTATCCGGCCTGGCGCTGGCTCACCGCCCCTGTCGAGGTCCTCAGCTCGACCGACGCGGCGATGGCCATCGTCATCATCGCCTTCATCGCCATCGTCGGCGGCTCCTTCGCGGTGCTGCAGAAGGCGGGCATCCTCCAGGCCGCTGTCGCGCGCCTCGCCCTGCGCTTCCGCGGGCGTCGCTACCTCCTCCTCGCCCTCGTCGCGCTTTTCTTCATGCTTATCGGCTCGCTGATGGGTATTTTCGAAGAAGTCATCCCCCTCGTACCCGTCGCGATCGCCTTGGCGGCGAGCCTCGGCTGGGATCTCATGACCGGCCTCGGGATGAGCATCCTCGCCACGGGCTTCGGCTTCTCCGCGGCGATCTCCAATCCCTTCTCGATCGGCACCGCCCAGCGCCTCGCGGGGATCCCGGTCTTCTCGGGTGCGGGTTTCCGCGTTTTCGTCTTCGCTCTTGTCTATGCCCTCTACCTCGCCTGGCTCCTGCGAGTGGCGCGTCGGGCCGAGCGGTGCCCCCAGATCGGGGGGACAGTCCTCAAAGAAGAGATTGCTGTGGGAACAGCGGGGACAGAGCAGGATGACCGGCCCGCCGGATCCTCGGGGACAGGGCTGGTGCCGGATGACAGGCACGCCGTATCATCGGGGACAGGTCCGGACGGCAGGGTCGGACGCGGCATCGCCTTCTTCGCGGTCGCCATGCTCCTCGTCATCGCCGCCGTCATGGTCGTCGCGCGGGTCCCCGCGCTCCGGGACTACTCGATGCCGATCACCGCCCTCCTCTTCCTCGTCGCGGGCACGGGCTCGGGCCTCGCCGCGGGCCTCAGGTCCCGCGAGGCGCTCAAGGCCTTCGGCGAGGGAGTGCTGGGCATCCTCCCCGGCGTCCTCCTCATCCTCATGGCCATGAGCGTGAAGCGGATCATCGTCTCGGGCGGGATCATGGACACGATCCTCGAGGCCGCGCGCCGCGGGGTCGAGGGGGCCTCGGGCTACAAGGCCGCGGCCCTGGTCTACGCCTTCACCCTCGTCCTCAACTTCTTCATCGGCTCGGCCACCGCGAAAGCCTTCCTCCTCATGCCCATCCTCGCCCCCCTCGCGGACCTAACGGGCATAACGCGGCAGGTCGTGGTCCAGGCCTTCGCCTTCGGCGACGGCTTCTCGAACATGCTCTATCCGACGAACGCGGTCCTCCTCATCTCGCTCGGGATCGCGGGCCTCTCCTGGCCCTCCTGGTTCAGGCGCACCTGGCTCCTCCAGCTCGGGACCCTCGCCCTGACCCTGGGGCTCCTCATGCTGGCCGTCGCGATCGGGTATTCCTGAGGCGCCGCCGCGGCGCATGCCGCGCGACACTATCCCTTGCCCGCCACGCTCATGTCTTCGAGGAGGACCCAGGGCATCTCGAAGCTCCCGTAGACCCGCCCGGTCTCGCCGCTGACGGCGGCCACGTCCTTGAGGACCTCGTACACGTTGCCCGCTATCGCGAGGCCCTTGACCCGGCCGACGATCTCGCCCTTCTCGATCTTGAAGGCGAGGGAGAGGGGATTCGAGAAGGCGCCCGAGAGTATGTTGCCCTGCCCGAGGCCGAGGAGGTCCTCGACGAGTATGCCTTCGCCGATGCCGGCGATCATGTCGGCGAGCGGCGTCTCGCCCGGCTCGATGGAAAAGTTCGAGAAGCCCGGCTCGGGCGGCCGGAAGAAGAGCTCGCGAGAGGCGCTGCCCGTGGATTCGGCGCCGGCCTTCGCGGCCGTCCTCAAGTCGTAGACGAAGCCCCGGAGCTCGCCCCGCTCCACGAGGACGTTCCGCCGCCGGGGAACTCCCTCCGCGTCGTAGGGCGAGCTGCCATACCTGCCGTCGACGGTTCCGTCGTCGACGAAGGAGAGCTTCGGGTCGAAGATGCGTTGGCCGATTTTGCCTGCGAGCGGCGATCCGCGCTTTAGTACCTCCTTGCCGTTGAGGGCCTGCATCACGGGGAAGGCGAGGGCGAGGGCGCCCGCCGGCGCGAAGAGGACGGGCATGCGCCCCGGCTTGATCGTGTCGAGGCGTCGCGACCGCGCGAGCTTCCCGACGAGCCGCCTCGCGAAGGCGCTATAGTCCTCCTCCCAGACCGTCGTTCCGAGCTGGTCGAAGAGCATCAAGATGTCGTCGCCCTCGATCCGGTTGATGTTGAGCCAGATGAAGATCGGCGACGAGCGCCAGGACGAGTCGAGGCCTCCGCTCCCGCGGATGCGAGTCTCGACCAGGCTCCGGTACACCCCCGCGTCGCAGCGTGCCTCGGGCTCCTCGGCGAGTGCCAGCTCGACGAGTTCCCGTCCGATCTCGGCGAAGCGTTCGACGCCCATGTCCGCGACCTTCGAGTCGAAGCAGCGGACCCTCGCCCCCGGGGCGGGCGCGGCGAAGGAAAAGACCGCCTCGTCGCCGTAGGCCGCGGACTCGAGGGCGGCGGCGGCGAGCCGCTCCTCGGAGCCGGCCTTGGTGGAGGCGGAGAAGCCCTCCCTCCCGCCGGCGACGACGCGGAGGGCGCTGCCGCT
>CAYNPQ010000126.1:0-9703 GCA_964399065.1 uncultured Treponemataceae bacterium
AGCGCGGCGCGATAGCTCGTACCGCAGGCGGGGAGGGCCGGCGCGGCGCCTGAGGACGGGCAGTATGAGGCCGGGCGAGTCGAAGCCCCGGCCCTCGGTCTTGACGCCGAGGGTCTGGAAGTAATCGAGACCCGCGAAGTAAAGGTCCTCGTGGAGGGACTCGAGGGAGGAAAGGCGGTCCTGGCGGCAGCCGAGGGGCTCCTCGGGCTCGTCGGCCTCGACCTCGACGACCAGGCGCTCGAAGAAGGGCTGGCCCGCGTAGGCCGCGGCGCCTCCCGCCTCCGCGAGGCGGCGGGCCGCGGGGAGGATCTCGCGTTGGTAGGCGTCCCAGACCGACTCCAGGTCCGTGCGGAAGCCGCCTTCCCAGGCGGCGCCCTCCCCGATCTCGACGCGCAGGCGGCCCGTGCCGGGGTGGGTCAGGCCTATGCCGGGGAAGTCCTCGAGGTAGGGCCGCTCCGCGTAGGAGGGGAAGAAGGCGTCCTCGAAGACGGCGCGCCCGTCGCGGCCCCGCGCCGCGAGGAGGTAGCCGGGGCGGGTGCCCTCGGGCCCGCCGAGGGAGAAGCGGACCCGGCCGCGGTCGATGCCGAGGGCCGCGGCGATGAGGTCGTCCGCGGGATAGAGCTCCTGGAGGAGGCGGATGGGGGAGTCGAGCCAGGCCCGGGGATCGTCGGCCCGCTCGGCCGTGATGCGCGGCGTCGCGCCGTCCTCGTCGGTCCAGGCCTCCCTGCCCGCGGGCAGGAAGGCCGAGAAGCCGATATCCACCGAATCGACGCCGCCCAACGCGCGGAGGCGCGGGAGGACCAGGTCGCGCAGCCAGGAGAGGCCCTGCTTGAAGGCGCCGACGACGCGGACCTCCGGGTCCCGGGCGCCGGCGGCCAGCGCCCGCTCGCGGATCTCCGCCTCGAGCCCCCGCCTCGCCTCGAGGCCCTTGCCCGCGACGACCTCGATGCGCGCCCGCGCGCCGCGGACGAGCCGGGGATAGGCCTCGCGCTCGAGGAGGGCGCGGAGGGCCTCGATCTCCGAGGGGAGGGGGATCTCGCGGCCGGCGACCCGCTCGAGGCGCCGGGCGTCCTCGACGCGGAGGCCGGGGAAGCGAGCCTCGAGGGCCGCGGCCTGGAGGCCGGGGCCGAGGCGCGCGACCGTCCCCGCCGGGGGCCGGGCCGCCTCGACCCAGGAGAGCAGGCCGTCCGGGCCGCCCAGCTCGAGGGCCTCGGCGAGCCCGTCGCGGAGCTCGGCGAGGGGCGAGGGATCGCCCGTGCCGGGCGCCGAGCGGCAGAGGGCCGAGGCCATGCGGGACAGCTCCGGGCCGGAGCCGCGGACCGAGACCAGCCGCCTCCCCGACTCCTCGCCGAGGAGGATGGAGGGGGCGGCCGCCTCCTCGATGCGGATCAGGCAGGAGGGCTTCCCGCCCGCCGGAGCCCCTCGATCCTCGAGGATGGGCAGGTCGAGTCCGAGGCACTCCATGCCGAGCCGGGCGGCGAGGTCGCAGGCAGCCGAGAGGACGTGCTCGTCGAGCTTCGCGGGAAGGGCGATGCGCGCGTCGATGCGGTCGGGGAGGAAATCGTAGTCCTCGTCCACGACGAGGTAGCCGCGTTCGAAGAGGGACTCGAGGCCGCGGGCCCGCGGCTCGGGATGGTAGCCGCTCTCCATCGCGCCGGGCCTGGCGAAGGGAGGCGGCGGGCCAGAGGGCTCCGGCGCCGGCCCCGAGGAATCGGCGGCATAGCCGTCTCGGGCCAGGATCTCGTCGAATGAGGACAGGAGGCGGAGGAGGAGGCCGCCCGACTCCTCGGGCCCGCGGAGCGAGAGCTCCACGAGGCGGCCCGCGCGACAGATCGAATGCCCGGGGCCGCCGGGCCCCGCGGCCGCAAGGCTAAATACCAAGCCCTCGCCCCCGGGGGGGGCCGAGCCGCGGCCCTCGCCGCGGAGGATGGGGAACTCGAGGGAGACCGACCTGAAACCGAGGATGGCGGCTACTTCGACGGCGCACTCGCGGAGGAACCGCGGCGCGCCCTCGGCGACGGCGAGCGCGTGCATGGACGCTAGGATAGCACGGTTCCGCGCGGCGCGGACGCGCAATGCGTCGCGCAACGCGGAACCGGCGGGAGGCCGGTCAGGACAGCTTCGAGATGCGCTCCATGGCCTCGATCGTGGCCTCGCGCTTGCCGAACGCGGTCAGGCGGAAGAAGCCTTCGCCGCCCGAGCCGAAGCCCGCGCCCGGGGTGCCGACGATCGCGGCCTCGCCGAGAAGGTGGTCGAAGTACTCCCAGGAGCCCATGCCCCGGGGGCAGCGGTGCCAGATGTAGGGCGAATTGACCCCGCCGACGAACTCGAAGCCCTTGGCCCGGAGGGCGTCGGCCATGATCTTCGCGTTGCCCATGTAGTAACCGACCATCTCGCGGACCTGCTTCTGGCCCTCCTCGGAGAAGACCGCCGCGGCGCCGCGCTGCGTGATGTAGGAGACGCCGTTGAACTTGGTGGTCTGCCGCCGGAGCCAGAGCTTGTTCGGGACGATCTCGCGGCCGCCCGCGCCCTTCCGGACCAGGGCCTTGGGCACGATGGTGTAGCCGCAGCGCGCTCCGGTGAAGCCCGCCGTCTTCGAGAGCGAGCAGAACTCGATCGCGCAACGCTCCGCCCCGGGGATCTCGTAGATCGAGCGGGGAAGGGCGGGGTCGGAGATATAGGCCTCGTAGGCCGCGTCGAAGACGATGACCGCGTCGCGCCCGAGGGCCCAGCGGACCCAGGCCTCGAGGCCGGCCCGGTCGTAGACCGAGCCCGTCGGGTTGTTCGGCGAGCAGAGGTAGACGACGTCCGCCTCCATCGAGGGCTCGGGGAGGGGGAGGAAGCCGTTCTCCATGCTCCCCTTCATGTAGAGGATGCGGCGGCCGTCCATCAGGTTCGTGTCGACGTAGACGGGGTAGACGGGATCGGGCACGAGGACGACGTTGTCGAGGGCGAAGAGGTCGGTCACGTTGCCGATGTCGCTCTTCGCGCCGTCGCCGACGAAGATCTCGTCGAGGGCGAGCCTCACGCCGCGGCGCGCGTAATAGTCGGCGATGGCCTGCCTCAGGAACTCGTAGCCCTGCTCGGGGCCGTAGCCCTTGAAGGTCTCGGCCTTGCCCATCTCCTCGACGCCCTCGTGGAGGGCGGCGATGACCGCGGGCGGCAGGGGCAGGGTCACGTCGCCGATGCCGAGCCGGATGATCTTCTTGCCGGGATTCGCCGCCGCGAAGGCGGAGACCCGCTTCGCGATGTCGGAGAAGAGGTAGCTCTCCTTCAGGGAGAGATAGTTCTCGTTGAGCCGCGCCATGCCGATCCCCCTCGCTAGAATTCGATGACGCCGTCGAAGACGGTCGTCGCGCTCCCGCGCATCAGGACGGTCCCGTCCTCGCGGTACGTGATGGATAGCTCGCCGCCCCGGAGCTCGACGGCGACCGCCTCGCCCCGCCGGCACTTCCCGTTCAGGCAGCTCGCGACCACCGAGGCGCAGGCCCCGGTGCCGCAGGCCATGGTCTCGCCCGAGCCGCGCTCCCAGACCCGCATCCGTATCCGGCGGTCGGAGAGGACCTGGACGAACTCGGTGTTGATCCGGTCCGGGAAGAGCTCGTGGCGCTCGAACTTCGGGCCCATGCGCTCGAGGTCGAGCCCCTCGGTCGCGTCGACGAAGGCCACGGCGTGGGGGTTGCCCATCGAGACGCCGGTGAGCCGGTACTCCTTGCCTTCGACGGCCACGGGGCGGTCGACGAAGCGCTCGAGTTCGGAGCGGATCGGGATGAGGCGCGGCTCGAGGATGGCCTTCCCCATGTCGACCTCGACCTCGCGCACGAGGCCCCCCTCGGGGAAGAGGCTCAGGCGCCGGTTGCCGCTCGCCGTCTCGATGTCGAGGGCCGTCTTCCTGGTGATGCCCCGGTCGTAGAGGTACTTGCCGACGCAGCGGATGGCGTTGCCGCACATCTTGCCCTCGGAGCCGTCGGCGTTGAACATCCGCATCCGGTAGTCGGCGACCTTCGAAGGCATGATGAGGACGAGGCCGTCCGAGCCGATGCCGAAATGCCGGTCGCTCGCGAATATCGAGAACTTCTCTGGGTTGGGCAATTCCTTTTCCAGGCAGGATATGTAGATATAGTCATTGCCGAGTCCCTGCATCTTCGTGAATCGGATTTCCATCGGCCTTCCTCCGGGCGCTTCCTTGGGGCGAACTGAAGACTACAACCCCTCCGCCGCTTATGTCAATTTTTTTCACGGACAACAATGAAAATTGTAATTCCATTACAAGAATATTCACTGATGTCTGTTTTTAAGAACCATGCCAACTCACTCCGAACTGAAATACGAGAAAAAAAACGTGACAAATTCGGAATATAAATGCATGATTATCGCATGGATCCCCTGCCTGCCGGCCTGCCGGACTTGGAATCCCTCCCGAGGATAGAGCTCGTCAGCCTCTACATGAACCGAGACCACGCCCTCGACGAGGCCTCGCGGCATGCCTTCCGGGAGGAATTCGCCCGCCGCGGCCTTCCCCTGCCGAAGGGCACCCATCCGGCGCCGCCTACCCCGCCGGAACCGGCCACGTCCCGCAAGGAGCCGATGGACCGGCGCACCCTCATGTCCTACATGCTCCTCATCTACACCGTGACGGGCGTCGTCTACTCCTGGATCTACCTAGCCACCAGGCTCGTCAACAAGACGGGCGTGAGCGACCACCGGCACCGCGCCATCATGACCCTCATCTCACTCGTCTACGTAGCCGCCGAAGCCCTCGTCTTCATGCTCATCCAGGGCGAATGACCCCGGACTTCCGCGGCGGCCGGCGCATCGGCAGCCGCCGCGGATGGTCTCCCGAGCCTGGCTACAGGAGCGAGGCGAGTCCCGCCGTCTGCAGCTCGTCGAAGCTCGGCAGGCCCCCGAAGGCGATGGGCCGGGCGGGATTGGCCTCGGTCCAGGACGAGTAGATCGCCGCGAGGCCGGCGAGGTGGCGCCCCACCCTCGCCTCGAGGGGCCAGCCCTTCTCGTCGTAGGGCACGAAGAGCCTGCCCAGGGCCTTGGCCTTCACGTAGAGGGGATCCCTGCCCTCGAGGATGAGGGCCTCGTCCGTCACGCCGCGGAGCCGCCCCTGCGAGGGGTTGGCCGCCTCCATGAGGAGGGCCAGGGTGCCCGTGGCGTCGCCGAGCTCGCGGTGGGTGAGGCCGCGGAGGTTCACGGGCGAGGGCTCGAGGCCGATCGTGATCCCGTCGAATTCGAGGTTGAGGACGGCCACCGAGGCCACGGGCATCGCGCGCTCGTGGGCGACGATGGCGTTGATGACCGGGTACTCGGGCGAGGCCTCGTGGAGGTCCACGGTGACGTCGATCCTCTCCGCGCGCACGAGGCTCGTGATCGCGTAGGCCACCTGCTCGGTGAAGGTGCCGTCGGGCCGGCCGGGGTAGGCGCGGTTCAGGTTGCGCGTCTCGGAGCCCGAGAGCCTCTGCCCCGAGGAGGCGTGGACGTAGATGTCCGGATCGGGCCACTGGTCGGCGGGGCTCGTGGCCCGCGAGCCGAAGCGGAAGCTGCGCTCGCCCGAGGCGGCCCTGATCGTGAAGCTCCGCGGCTCGCCTTCCATGTAGTCGCCGTGCGTGAAGGCCGAGGCGTTGGCCTGGGGGATGACGTAGAGCTTGCCCGCGGAGGGCCTGGCGTTCTCGACGAGGACGATCGCCGCCATGTAGCCGGCGGGCTCGTTCGCGTGGGTCCCGCCGAGGACGAGGGCGCTGCCGCCGGGCTTGCCGGAGTCGAGGACGTAGACCTGCGTGTCGCCCCGCCCGCCCTTGATGCCGGGGAACCACTCGGAGAGGAGGCGGACCTCGGTGACGCCGGGGCCGCGGCGGATGAAGTCGGGCTTGCGCATCGCGAGGTCCGAGGGCGCGACGAGGGCCACGGCGAGGGCGGCCAGCGCGAGGAGGCCGATCGAGAGGGGGAGGCCGGGGAAGCGGCCGGAGCTGTCTTTCACGCCGGCCCCCTACGCGATCATCAGGGCCCGGAGCACGAGGGGCACCAGGACCAGGGCCGCGTTGATCTTGAGCTTCGCGCTCTTCTGGGTGAGGAGCTCCGCGACCGCGAGGACGGCGGCGAGGGCCACGATGCAGCGATAGACGATGGTTATCACGGCTAGACTCCGAGCAGCTTGGCTATGGGGTTGGCCCAGACGATCATGGCGACGCCGACGAGGACGGCGATGACCGCGGGGACGAGGGAGAGCTTGACGATGCGCCCGTACTTCGGCTCGCCGATGAGGCGGGCCGTCACCACGGGCGTGAGGGCGACGGGGGGCATGTAGCTGCCCATGGCGCCGATGAGCGAGATGGCCGAGAGGACGACGATCTGGTTCTTCCCGAGGAGGGCCAGGGCGAAGGGCACGCCGAGCACGCTCGCGCCGCCGTAGACCGAGATGCCGCCGAAGAGGGGCAGGATGAGGGCGAGGGCGAGGAGCATGAAGGCCGAGGGGATCGACAGGGCGCCGATGACGATGGTGCCGCGCACGCCGGTGAAGGTCATCATCTCGATGAGGGCGCCGACGCCGAAGAGGATGCCGACCACGGGGAGGATCTCGGAGACGCCCTCGCGGACGGCCTTGACGAGGTCGAAGCGCCTGCCCACGAGGAGGCCGGAGGCGGCCGAGAGCAGGAAGGTGAGGGGCAGGCGCGGATCGGGGAACCACTTCGGGAAGGCCTTGGGCCCGACCATGAGGAGAATGGCGAGGAGGAGGGGCAGGTAGAGGGCCCAGCCGCCCGCGGAGGGCTCGGCCCGCTTCTCCTCGATGACCTTGCGGAGCTTCTCCCGGTCCACGTGGCGGTAGCCGATGAGGAGGGTGGTCAGGATGGCGAGGGGGAAGGTCACCAAGGCGAGGATGCCGTCGAAGCCGATGTAGGGCATGTCGATGCCGCCCCCGATGATCATCACGGGGATGTTCACGGGGGGCGCGATCATGCCGTAGACCGCCGCGCTCGAGATGACGGCCCCGACGACCGGCAGGGGCATGCCCATCGCGAGGAGGATGGGCGAAACCAGGGTGCCCGTCCCGAGGACCGAGGCCGTGCAGGAGCCGGTGATCATGCCGGGGAACATGATGACGACGGTGAGGGCCATGAGGAGGAGGAGGGGCGACTTCCCGAAGCGCAGGGTGATCGACCGGGTCAGGTGGCCGAGGAGGCCGTTGCCCTCGATCACCTTGAGGAAGATCATCGCCGTGACGAGGACCAGGCCCGTGTCGAGGTAGCCGAACATGCCCTCGACGACCAGCCCGAGGGGCAGGCCCCGGCCCGCGAGGAGGGGAAGGGCGACCGCCGTGAGGACCAGGCTCAGGGAGACCGGAAGCTTCGCGCCCGCGACGAGGGCGACGAAGGCGGCGATCATGAAGCAAAGCAGGAGTATCTGCGTCGTCATCGCGGCGGTCCCTTACTTGAAGGCGCGCGCGAGGGGCTCGCCGGCCTTGGTGATCTTGTCGACCGAGTCGAGGGGGATCTTCGCGGCGGCGCAGAGCTTGGTGAAGAGGCCGTCGGCGTTGCCCTCGGCCACGACGATCACGTAGTCGCAGGCGGACAGGGCGGCCTCGATGAAGCGGTCGGAGAGCTCGCCGCGGCGGGCCTGGCCGCCGACGTGGATGCCGATGACCTTCATGCCCAGCTTCTTCGCCTCGGCGAAGAGGGCCTTGGCCCGGTCGAGCTCGGCCTCGGCGGAGACGCCGGCGGCGCCGAGGCCCTTGGACGAGCCGCCGATGGCGACGACGAGGGTCTTGGCCCCGGAGGCGGCCAGGGAGCCGGCCTTGGCCTGCGAGTCCATCTTGTACTCGAGCTTGGACCGGTCCATGAGGACCTTCACCATCTCGATGTCGGCGCTCTGGCCGACCGAGGTGAGGAGGGCCGGCTTGGCCGCGATCGGGGCCGGGAGCTTCCAGGCGGGCGCCTGGGCGAGGAGGAGGCCCGGGAACGAGAGGGCCGCGAGGGCCGAAAGGACGAGGAGCCGGGAGAGGGAGCGCATTGGATCCACCTTAGGTCTGGTATCGGCCCGCCCGCGGGGCCGGCGAGGCGGCCCCGGGGAGCGGGCCCCTCCCCGCCGGAGGGCTCCGGAGGGGAGGGGCGACGGGCCGCCGCGGGGCGGCTCCCGGGATGGTATTGAAATACGGGTCGCGTTTCAACGACCTCCGGACTCAGTAGGCCACGCCCTGGCCGTCGCGGCGGGGGTCGGCGCCTGCGTAGAGGATCTTGGCCGCGTAGTCGTAGAGGCAGCCCTGGGCGACTCCCTGCGAGGGCGAGTAGTCGTCCTGGAAGGCGAGCTTGTGGCCGAGGGCGGCGAGGCCGTTGCAGGCGGAGACGGGGATGCGCCCCTCGATGTTGTAGTCGGAGGTGTTGGTCCGGTACTGGCGCGGGGCGCTGATGGCCTGCTGGATCGGCATGCCGTGGTCGATGACGTTGGAGATGATCTGCGCGACGGCGGTGATGATCCTGGTGGCGCCGGCCGCCCCGAGGGTCATGAAGGAGCGGCCCTGGGGGTCGAGCACGAGGGTCGGGCTCATCGAGGACAGGGGCCGCTTGCCGGGCTCGACGGAGTTGACCGAGCCGGGCTTCGGCACGAAGTCGTCCATGTGGTTGTTCATCACGATGCCCGTGCCGGGGATGACGACGCCGGAGCCGAAGAAGTAGTTGATGGACTTGGTGCAGGCGACCATGTTGCCCGCCTTGTCCATGACGGAGAAGGAGGTCGTGGAGCCGGACTCGTACTTGGAGGGGTCGCCGGGCGCGATGGGGTTGGGCATCGCCTTGTCGAGGGCGATGAGGCCCGCGAGCTCCTTGGCGTAGGCCTTGGAGGTCAGGCCGGTCAGCGGGACGCCCTTCACGAAGTCGGTGTCGGCCATGTACTTGGCGCGGTCCGCGTAGACGAGCCTCTCGGCCTCGCCCCAGAGCTGGAGGGACTTGGTCGTGTTCTAGCCGAGGGACTTCATGTCCCAGTTCTCCAGGATGTTGAGGAGCTGGACGATGTGGGTGCCGCCCGAGGAGGCGGGGGGCGTCGAGATGATCGTGTAGCCGCGGTAGTTGCCGGTGACGGGCTTGCGGGCCTGGACTTTATAGTTCTTGAGGTCGTCCAGGGTCAGGATGCCGCCCTCGGCCTGGACCTCGTCGACTATCTTCTTGGCGATCGGGCCCTCGTAGAAGGCCTTGGCCCCGTCCTTCTGGATGGCCTTGAGGGTGGCCTGGAGGTCGGAGTTCTTGATGACGTCGCCGATGTCGTAGGGAAGCCCGTCCTTGAAGTAGAGCTGGGCGGTGGCGGGGAAGAGCTTCATCTTGTCGAAGTTGTCCTTGATCGCCCCGGCGAGATTGGCGGTGACGGGCACCTTCGCGGCCCAGTCGATCGCCGGCTGCATGACCTGCTGGCGGGTCAGCTTCTTCGAGCCGTAGTTCTCGAGGGCGTAGAGGAGGCCCGCGACGTCGCCGGGCACGCCGGAGGCGAGGCCGCCGACCTGGGTCGCCGGCATCTTGGCCGGGAAGGGGCCGCCCGGTCCCGAGACGGGGAGCTGGGCCTTGCCGTCCTCGGTGAACTTGTACATGTCCGGCTTCGCGGCCGCGGGCGCGGTCTCGCGGAAGTCGATGACCACGGCCTCCTTCATGTTGACGAGCTTGATGGTCATGAAGCCGCCGCCGCCCAAGCCGTTGGCGTTGGGCTCGAGGACGCCCTG
>CAYNPQ010000127.1:0-9631 GCA_964399065.1 uncultured Treponemataceae bacterium
GAGAGCCCCGGCGTGCCCGCGTCCGAACAGTAGGCGACCGTCTTGCCCTCTCCGAGGAGACCGAGGACCCGCGTCGCCCCCCGTTCCTCGTCGTTGGCGTGACAAGCGAGGAGCGGTTTGCGTATTTCATAATGGGAAAGCAATTTGATCGTATGACGAGTATCCTCGCAGGCGATGGCGTCCGCGGCGCGGAGGGTCTCGAGGGCGCGGAGGGTGATGTCGCCGAGGTTCCCGATGGGCGTCGCGACGAGGAATAGCCTTCCCATGGCTTCAGTATACAGTGCTCCGAAGATTGTGTACGAGGGGAGTCACCTGTATACTGCGACCGTGACCATCGCGATCGCGGCCTTCGTCGGGGCGGCTGTACTCCTCTTGGCGGTCCTTTTCCTCGGCAAGGGCCGGCCGGAATCCGCTGACCCCGCGGGGCGGGGGACGGACCCCGTACATGCGGGCGGGCCCGCGGCCGTGAAGCCGGGGACCTGTCCCCTCTGCTCCACGCCCCTCGGCCCCGGCGAGAGGGTCAAGTCCGACATCTTCCCGGGGAAGGGGGACAGGCTCATGCGGATCTTCGGATGCCCCCGCTGCCTCGCGACGGAGGGCGGCCCCCCGAGATTCTGCCCCGTCTGCGGGACGGAGCTGGCTCCGGGTTCCTGGGCCCTCGCCCGCTACTTCGAGCGCCCCGGCCGTCGCCATGTCCACGTCCTTGGCTGCGAGAGCTGCCGACCCTCGTCCGTCGGCCGAGGGAGGTGATCGATGCAACAAGGCAGAAGGGTCCGCCAGTTCCTGTTCCTCGCCTTCTTCCTCGCCCTGTTCCTCCTCGTGGCGAGGCTCTTCTATCCCTTCGTCACCGTGATCCTCTGGTCCGCCCTCGTCTACGCCTTCCTCGAGCCCCTGCACCTCCGGCTCTCGCGGAAGCGGGACGGCTCCGAGCGGCGGCCGGCCGTCCGGACCCTGCTCGCGGGCCTCTTCGCGGCCGGCGGCCTCCTCGTCATCGTCCTGCCCGCCTTCTTCCTCGGCATCGCGCTCCTGCGGCAGGCCGGCGAGCTCGCCTCCTCGCTCGCGAAGGCGATCAGCGAGCATCCGGCCCTCCTCGACCTCTCGCCCAGGGGCGTCCCCGGCGGATTCATCAACCGGCTCTCGGAGGGCAGGGTGGACCTCTCGACGGTGGACCTCAAGGGCGAGATCCTGCGGTTCCTCGGGAGCAGGACGGGCTCGATCATCGGCTTCTCGGGCCTGGTGCTCAAGGACGCCCTCGCCCTCCTCGTCACCCTCGCCTTCATGCTCTTTTCCCTGTTCTTCTTCTTCGCGGACGGACGGCACCTCGTCCGCCTCCTCGTGCGGGCCGTGCCCATCGAGACGCGTTATACGACGCTGTTCCTGCGCAAGCTCAAGGACACGGGCAGGCAGCTCGTCCTCGGCTACTTCCTCGTCGCCCTCTTCCAGGCGACGGTGATGTTCGGCATCTGCGCCGTGTTCCGCGTGAAGGGCTCCCTCGTCCTGGCCTGCCTGACCGCGGTCGCGTCCTTCGTGCCGATGATAGGCACCGCCCTCGTCTGGATCCCGGTGGCCGCGACCCTGGCCCTCGGCGGCGACATCGGCGGCGCCCTGGGCTTCCTCGCGGCCTCGGCATTCCTCGTGGCGACCCTGGACAACTTCCTCAGGCCGATGCTCCTCCACGACCGCCTGAAGATCCATCCCCTCCTCATCTTCTTCGCCATCCTCGGGGGGCTCAAGCTCTTCGGCTTCAACGGCCTCGTACTCGGCCCCCTCATCCTGATGCTCTTCTTCGCGGCGGCCGAGCTCTTCGACGAGGTCTACGAGCGCGAGGAGGGGGGCGAGTCGGGCGGCTGAGGCGCGGGGCCGGGCCCCGGCTCGGCGCTGAGCCCCGGCTCGGCACTGAGCCCCAGCTCGGTACCGAGCCCCAGCTCAGCGAGGTACTCGTCGCCGATGACGAGGTTGCCCGCGGTGCGGCCGAGCCGTCGCTCGGGCCTGATGTCGCCGTGGAAGTCGGAGCCGGCGGTCACGCGGAAGCCGCGGGCGCGGGCCATGCGGTCGAGCCGCCGGCAGTGCGAGATCTTCGCGGTGGGGTGGTAGGCCTCGATCCCGTCGACGCCGAGCTCCTTCCACTCGTCCATGATGCCCTCGAGCCTGCCCCAGGACACGAAGAGCGAGAGGGGGTGCGCGGCCACGGCGAGGCCCCCGGCCTCCTTGATGAGGCGGATCGCCTCGCCGAGCTCGAGGCTCTCCTTCGGCTCGTACCAGGGCCTCCCCTTGCCGATGAAACGGTCGAAGGCTTCCTGCCTGGTGCGGACCGCGCGGCGCTCCACGAGGAGGCGCGCGATGTGCGGCCTCCCGATCGCGCCTGTCCCGGCTATCGCGCGCAGGTCCTCCATCGTCGCGTCCACGCCGGCGCCGCGCATGCGCTCCACGATGCGCGCGTTGCGCGATTCCCGCGCGCGTGCCAGGCCCTCCACCGCCTCGGCGAGGGGGCCGTCGAGCCGCTCGAGGCGGAGGCCGAGGAGATGGAACTCGCCCGGCTCGAAGGCGATCTCGATCTCGACCCCGCGGATGAGGCGCAGGGAGGTGCCCGACGCGGCCGCCTCGGCCTCGGGCAGGCCCGCGAGGCTGTCGTGGTCCGTGAGCGCGAGGGCGACGAGGCCGCGCTCCAGGGCGAGGGCCACGAGGGCCGCGGGCGCGAGGCTCCCGTCGCTCGCGGAGGAGTGGCTGTGGAGGTCGATCATGCGAGGGCGATCTCGCCCGCGGCGCCGAAGGCCCGCACCGGGAAGGGGACGCGCGAGGCGACCAGGCGGGCCGCGGCGGCCAGGGGCGCGTCGGCGATCGGGGCGGTCCCGCCCTCGGGCGAGGGACGGGCCTTGGTGTAGAGGTGGACGGCCGACACGCGGGCGCCGCCCGCGGCAAGGCGCGCGAGGAGCCCGGCGTAATCGCGCAACGCGTCCTCGCCGGGCGCGGCGCCCTCGACCTCGCAGAGCATGGTCTGTATGACGAGGGGATGCTCCGACGCGAAGGACGCGATGCCCGACACTATGTCCGAGAGCCGGTGGGAGGAGCGCGACATGCGGCGGAAGCCCTCCTCGTCGCCCGAGTCGAGCTTGGCCCAGACGACGAGGCCCTCCTCGTCGACGGCGCGGCCGAGGAGGGCCGCCGTCTCGGGCAGGAGGAAGCCCGTGGAATTGGTGATGAGGACGAGGTCGGTCCGGCCCAGGAGTCCGGGCCTGAGCCGCCTCGCGCGGGCGAGGACCTCGAGGGCCGGCCCGAGCCGCGGCGAGAGGCTCGGCTCGCCGTCGCCCGAGAGGCAGAGGTCCCGTATCGGCTCGGGCGCCCAGGCCTCGGCGTAGCCGCGGTCGAGGAAGGCGCCGAGCTCGGCCTCGAGCTCGACCTCGTCGAAGGGCCCTCCCGCGCCGAGGCCCGGATGGGGGAAGACCTCGCAGTAGGGGCAGTCGAAGGAGCAGCGCTTCGCGTCGGGGAAGAGATTGACGCCGAGGGAGAGGCCCCCCGAGCGCCGCGAGAGGACGGGATAGACGAGGCGGCCCGCCGTCCTGTCGCGCCGGTGCCCGGCGAAGCCGCCGCTCCTCGATGCATCCATGCGGCGATAGTAGCCGCGGCCAGCGGGGCGCTTCAAGCGGGCCGGCGCCCCGCCCGCCCGGGGGCGGCGAGTTATCGGAAAGTTGCGCGCGCGCCCCGGCCCGCCCTATACTTTCCCATCATCCGGAGGCGATCCCCACGGAGGTTCGGCATGGACATAACCCTCGGCGCCGCCGCCGCGTTCTGCGCCGCCTTCCTCGCCCTGGCCTACGCGGGCGCGAGGACGCGCTGGATCTACGCCCGGGAGCCGGGCAACGAGACCCTGGTGCGGATCTCGGGCTACATAGCCGAGGGAGCCCGCGCCTTCCTCCGCCGCGAGTACATGGTCATCGGCCCCTTCGTGCTGATAGTGGCCGCCTTCCTCGCGACCGCGAACTCGGGGCCCCTGCGGCTCCAGGGGGCGGCCTTCCTCCTCGGCGCGGTCTGCTCCGCGGGCGCGGGCTGGTTCGGCATGCGCGTGGCGACGGCCTCGAACGCGCGCACCGCCTGGGCCGCGACCGGCGGCGTCGAGGGCGCCCTCGGCCTGGCCTTCGCCGGCGGCTCCGTGATGGGCATGACGGTCGTCGGGCTCGCCATGCTCGGCGTCGGCCTCGTCATCGCGGGCGGGGCGGCCCTCTTCGGCTCATCGCCCGAGGCCCTCGCGACCTCGGTCTTCCCCATCCTCTCGGGCTTCTCCCTCGGCGCCTCCTCCATCGCCCTCTTCGCGCGCGTGGGGGGCGGCATCTTCACCAAGGCCGCCGACGTCGGCGCCGACCTCGTCGGCAAGGTGGAGGCCGGCATCCCGGAGGACGACCCGCGCAACCCCGCCGCGATCGCGGACAACGTCGGCGACAATGTCGGAGACGTCGCGGGCATGGGCGCCGACCTCTTCGAGTCCTACGTCGGCTCCCTCGTCGGCTGCGTCGTCCTCGGCGTCTCCATCGAGGGGAGCGGGGAGCTCCGCGTCAAGCTCGCCCTCCTCCCCGTCGCCGTCTGCGCCATCGGCATCCTCGCCTCGATCGCGGGCACCTTCCTCGTGCGCGCGAAGCCCGGCGCCTCGCCGCAGAAGGCCCTCAACGCGGGCTCCTTCGGCGCCGCGGCCCTCGCGACCGCCCTCCTCTACCCCGCCATCCGCCTCGTCCTCGGCGACTCGCGCTTCGGCGGCCCCGACGGCGCGGCCTACGGAGCCTTCCGCGTCTTCCTCGCCGCCCTCGCCGGCCTCGCGGCGGGCGTGGCCATCGGATCCCTCACCGAGTTCTTCACCGGCACCGACACGGCCCCCGTGCGCAAGATCGCGCGCTCCTGCGACACCGGCCCCGCCACCACGGTCATCTCGGGCCTCGGCGTCGGCATGCTCTCGACCCTGCCGCCCGTCCTCGCGATCGCCGCGGCCCTCTGGGCGAGCCACGCCCTGGCCGGCCTCTACGGCGTCGGCGTCGCCGGCCTCGGCATGCTCCTCACCCTCGGCATACAGCTCTCCGTCGACGCCTACGGGCCGATAGCGGACAACGCGGGCGGCCTCGCGGTCATGGCCGCCCTGCCGCCCGAGACCCGCGACGTCACCGACTCCCTCGACGCGGTCGGCAACACCACCGCGGCCATCGGCAAGGGCTTCGCCATCGGCTCCGCGGCCCTCACCTCGGTCATCCTCTTCGCGGCTTTCGTCCAGGCCTCGGGCATCGGCCTCGATTCGATCGGCCTCGTCGACCCCCTCGTCATCGCGGGCCTCTTCGTCGGCGCCATGGTGCCCTTCCTCTTCTCCTCCCTCGCCATGGACGCGGTCGGCGTCTCCGCCTACGCCATGATCGAGGAGGTGCGCCGCCAGTTCCGCGAGCGGCCCGGCATACTCGACGAGACCGAGACCCCCGACTACGGCCGCTGCGTCGACATCTCGACGCAGGCCGCCCTCAAGCGCATGGTCCTCCCCGGCCTCGTGGCCGCGGGCGCGCCGGTCCTCGCGGGCCTCGCGGGCGGCCCGCGCATGCTCACCGGCCTTCTCGCGGGCTCCACCGTGAGCGGGGTGCTCCTCGCCATCTTCATGGCCAACTCCGGCGGCGCCTGGGACAACGCGAAGAAGCTCGTCGAGTCCCGCGCCGTCGAGGGCAAGGGCTCTGACGCGCACAAGGCCGCCGTGGTCGGCGACACCGTCGGCGACCCCTTCAAGGACACCGCGGCCCCGGCCATCAACATCTTGATCAAACTCATGGCGATCGTATCATTAGTCATCGCGCCCCTCCTCAGGGGCATCTGGAGGTGAAGACATGGCCGACGAGCGCCACCTGTACATGATCCTGCATCCGAACCACTCCCTCATCGCCTCGCAACTCGATCCCGAGCGCTTCATCAAGCACTACGTCCAGGGCTCGACCCGCTACTTCGAGGGCAGGCTCATCTTCGTGGAGGTGGACCCCTCCTTCCGCGACCCCTACTTCGACATCGACAAGTCCTTCGCCGAGCTCGTGCCCCACGAGGACGGCCGCCCCAAGGCCACCAAGTTCATCATGAGCTACCGCGTCCTCGAGAACGTCGACCTCTCGGCCCTCGGCACCCTCTACGTCTGCAACTCCGTCGGCGACCACGTCGCGCTCGAGGCGGCGGAGGAGGACCCCAAGGCCCGCGGCGACGAGATGCGCATCATCCTCGAGATCAACCCCGTGAAGTTCATCGTGCTCACGAAATACGACTTCACGGAGTTCTCCTCCTTCATCACCGACCCCCGCAACTCGAAGGGCGCGCCCAAGATGTTCTACACCCAGCTCGAGTTCTCGGTGGACGACTTCATGCGCGAGTTCGAGGAGAACCCCCTCATCCGCTGCTACGTGCCGGGCATCCACCCCGCCCGCCTCGCCGACGCGATCCTCGAGGTGCGGAAGACCCCGGGCAAGAACGTCAAGGGCATCTCCCTCGACTGCCCCGTCGACCGCATCTCCTACAAGCTCCTCCGCCACGGCTTCATGTTCGCCTCCCGCGGCAGGAACAGGTTCTATCCCCTCCTCCCCCTCGAGGAGGTCGAGCGGCGCTTCTACAAGTACTGGAAGACGATGTGAGACAGCCGGGGGGAACCTTTATGAAAGGTTCCCCCCGGCGACCCCCCTTCCAAATTCCCCGCGCGTTGCGCGATGCAATTTTTCGCGTTATGCGACATAGAAATGCCGCATTAATGAATAGTAAACCGCAGAGACGCAGAGGCGCAGAGATGAGGAGATGGAGAGATGGAGAGATGGAGAGATGGAGGTTAGAAACCCCGCAGGGCGTCAGGCGGAATAGGTTGGAGAGAGTTTATAAGAAAGAATCGCTTTTGTTCTTGCGCGGGCAAGGTGAATACTGCCGTCATCCATCATTGCAGGTTCCTTGCCCATGATTCCCTTGCCATGCCATTTCGATCAATCTTCTTTTCTTCCCTCCACTTCCCCTCTGCGTCTCTGCGCCTGACGCTTCGCTAGACTTCGTTCTGCGGTATATCATCCATACTTGTGCAGAAATGAATGAATTGGTTACGCCCTTACGGAGCGCGCTCCACGTAGGGCGAGAGGTCGGCGTCGAGCGAGAAGCGGATGGGCTCGAGGACGACGATGGGCGCGGCCGCGCTCGTCGCGCGGCGCCGCAGGACGAGGCCGAGGAGCTCCCCGCGCGCGGCGGGCGCCGCGCCCGGTTCCATGCCCTCGTCCGCGCCCAGGGAGGCCAGGCTCGCGAGGAGGGGCGAGGCCCCCGCGAAGAGGAGCCGCGGCCCCTGCCCCGCGGCCGAGGGCCGTCCGACGAGGCCGACGACGCGGTAGAAGCTCCTTCCCCCGCGCGCGAGGGTCGCGGCGAGGCCGACCGGCCCCTTGAGCTCGAGCGATTCCACCGCAAGCGCGGCGCCGTCCGAGGCCAGTCCCACCTCCTGCGCGACGGGCACCGAGTCGCGCTCCGCGAGCTCGAGCTCCCCGCGGAAGGAGCCCTCCCCCGCCGGGCCGGCCTTGAGTTCATAAGGCAGGAGGCTGCCCAGGGGGCCGGGGCCGCCGAAGGGGATCCAGCCCCCGAGGCCGGAGCTGAGGAACAGGAAGGCGCCGAGCGCCAGGGCGGCGAGGGGCAGGCCCGCGGCCAGGGGAAAGGTCCCGCCGACGAGTCCGAGGCCGAGGGCCGCGGCCGCGGAGAGGCGCAGGAGCGGGTCGGACAGGCCCGCCTTGTCCGGGAACACGAGGAGGGCGGTGGCGGCGAGCACGGCGAGGGCCGCGAGCGCGACCGCCCTGGCGGAGCGGGCGGCGCGGCGGGCCCGGCGATTCGGCGCGTTGCGCGATGACGTTCGCGACGCCCCGAGGAGCGTCGCGGCCCAACGCGCCGCCTGGCCGAGCGCGAGGCCCGCCAGGAGCGCGGCGAGGAGGGCCCAGAGGTAGGGATCGTTCTTCGCCGCGCCCATGCCGCGAGCTTCCGCTAGAAGCCGTAGACCCGGGAGTACTTCTCGCCGAGGTAGCGGACGAAGCGGCCCGGGTCGAGGGCCGAGCCGGTGACGCGCGCGACGAGCTCCGAGGGCAGGTAGGTCATGCCGGGGGCGTGCACGTTGGTCCTGAGCCAGCCGAGGATGGAGCCGAGGTCGCCCGCCTCGATCCGCGCGTCGAGGCCGCCGAGCGACCCGGCCATGGCGTCCCAGAGCTGGGCCGCGTAGAGGTTGCCGAGGGCGTAGCTCGGGAAGTAGCCGAAGAGGCCGAAGGACCAGTGCACGTCCTGGAGGCAGCCCCGCGCGTCGTCGGGCGGGACGAGCCCGAGGAGCTCGCGCATCTTGTCGTTCCAGGCCCCGGGGAGGTCGCGGACGGCGAGGCGGCCGGAGAGGAGGGCGGACTCGATCTCGAAGCGGAGGATGACGTGGAGGCCGTAGGTGACCTCGTCGGCCTCGGTGCGGATGAGGGAGGGCTCGACCTTGTTGACCGCGCGCGCGAACTCGTCGGCGCCGACGCCCTCGAGGGCGGGCCCCGCGAGTGAGGCGAGCTTGGCGTAATTGGCCTTCCAGAAGGGGCGCGAGCGGCAGACCATGTTCTCCCACATGCGGGACTGGGACTCGTGGACGGCCATGGAAGCCGCGTCGGCGAGGCTCGTGCGGGCGAAGTCAGGCCCGGGCGCGATGCCTTGTTCGTACAACGCGTGCCCGGCCTCGTGCGCCGTGGAGAAAAGGCTCGAGGCGAAGTAGTCCGGCAGGTAGCGCGTCGTGATGCGCACGTCGTCCTGGCCGAGGGTCGTCGTGAAGGGGTGCTCGACCGTGTCGAGCCTTCCGCGGCTCCGGTCGTAGGCGAGGAGGTCCATGAGCCACTCGGAGATCTCGGCCTGCCGCTCCGCCGGGCAGGGCCTCCGGAGGAAGGAGTCCTCGACCTGGGGCCTTCCGCGTATCTTGTCGAGGAGGGCGACGAGGTCCTTGCGCAGGGCGCCGAAGACCGCCGCGATCGAGGCCTCGTCGCTGCCCGGCTCGTAGAGGTCGAGGAGGACGTCGTAGGCCTTCTTCGCGGGATCGAGGCACTCGGCCTTGCGGCGCTGGAGGGCGACGATCTTCTCGAGGTGGGGCGCGAAGGAGGGGAAGTCGCTCTTCGCCCTCGCCTCGGCCCAGGCCGCCTGCCCGAGGGAGCAGGCGCGGGCGAGCTCCGTGACGAGCTCGGCGGGGAGCTTGGTCTCCTGGTCGTAGGCGCGCCTAAGGACGCGGAGATAGGCCCGCTCGGCGGGCGCCAGGGAGGAGTCGCCCGTCGGGTTCGCGGCGGTCGAGCCGAGCGAGTCGAGGAGTCCGCCGATCTCCGGGTCCACGGCCTTGCCGTGGGCGAGGCCCTGCAGGTAGGCCAGCTGCTCGGCCCGCTCCTCGACCGCCTTGGGCGGCATGTAGGTCTCCTGGTCCCAGCCCAGGACGGCCCCGATATGCATGAGGAGCCGTATCTCGCGATCGAGCCCGACGAGTCGCTCAACTTCCTTCCGCATCGCATCTCCTTGCCCGGCGAGGCGCCGCGCTCCCGAATCCTACACCGGCCCGCGGCGGGGGGGCAAGGACGAAAAAAGGCGCGCCGCCTCTTGGGGAGGCGGCGCGCCGATCGATGCG
>CAYNPQ010000128.1:0-9611 GCA_964399065.1 uncultured Treponemataceae bacterium
CCGAGCTGAGGCTCGGTGCCGAGCTGAGGCTCGGTGCCGAGCTGAGGCTCGGTGCCGAGCGTCAGCCCGCCCTCGAGCTTGTCGCGAGCTTCGACCGCCCGAACATCGTCCTCGAGGCGCGGCGGCGGACCCGCGTCCTCGACCAGCTCGCGGAGCTCGCGGCCGCCTTCCCCGAGGGCTCGGGCATCGTCTACTGCTTCTCCCGCGCCCGCGCCGAAGACATCGCCGCGGGCCTCTCCGCGATGGGCGTGACCGCCCTGCCCTACCACGCGGGGCTCGACGACGCGACCCGCTCGCGGAACCAGGACGCCTTCATCGACGACGAGGTCCGCGTGGTCGCGGCCACCACGGCCTTCGGCATGGGCATCGACAAGCCCGACGTCCGCTGGGTCGCCCACGCGGACCTGCCCAAGAGCGTCGAGCAGTACTACCAGGAGGTCGGCAGGGCCGGCCGCGACGGGCTGCCCGCCCGGGCCCTCCTCCTCTACGGCCTCGGCGACGCCATGAAGATCCGCGCCTTGCTCGCCAGGAGCGCGGCCGAGGCCTACGTCGACGTCGAGGACGCGGAGGCCGAAGCGGGCCCGCGCGATTCCGCCCTCGCCGCCGAGGCCTCCCTCAAGGCCATGCTCCGCTACGCCGAGGCGACGAGCTGCCGCCGCTCCCTCCTCCTCGCCCACTTCGGCGAGGACTACGGCCGCGAGGGATGCGGCTCCTGCGACGTCTGCCTCGGCACCGCGGCCGGCCCGGCCCGCGAGGACGTCACCGAGCAGGCCTACAAGTTCCTCTCCTGCGTGAAGCGCACGGGCGAGCGCTACGGCGCGGGCCACGTGGCCGACGTCCTCCTCGGCTCGAGGAACGAGAGGGTCCTCGGCCTCGGCCACGCGGAGCTCTCGACCTACGGCATCGGGCGCGAATGGAGCAAGGCCCAGTGGATGGACCTCGCCCGCCAGCTCGCCCTCGCGGGCTACCTCGGCCGCGACGAGGAGTACGGCGTCCTCTCGCTGACGGACAAGGCCTACGCGGCCTTCAGGTCGAAGGAGCGGATCATGGGGACGGTGCCGCCGCGGGGCAGGGGCAAGGCCGCCCCGCCTGAGCGCGCCGCGGCCCCTTCCGCCCCGGCCGGGCCGGGCGACGCGGGGCTCGAGCAGGCCCTCCGCGAGCTCCGCAAGCGCCTCGCGCGCGAAGGCGGCGTGCCCCCCTACATGATCTTCTCGGACCGCACCCTCATAGACCTCGTGGCCAAGCGCCCGGCGGACGAGTCCTCCCTCCTCGGAGTCTTCGGCCTCGGCGCGGTGAAGGTCGGCAAGTTCGGGCGGGAGATACTCGAGACGATTTCGACCCGAGGATAGAAAACGGTCGCGCCGACCGCTTTCCTCGTGGCGCCGACCATGAAATAAAGATATACTCTCGCCCTATGGCATCGAAGCGACACCTGATCATCCTCAACCCCGTCGCCGGCAAGGGCAAGGCGGCGGAGCGCATCCCCGAGCTCGAGGCCCTCCTCGCGGCGCGGAAGCTGGACTACGAGCTCAGGCTCACCACCGGAGTCTGGAACGCCGCGGAGCTCGCCCGCGAGGCGGCCCGCGAGGGCTTCGATGTCGCGGTCGCGGCCGGCGGCGACGGCACGGTCAACGAGGTCGCCAACGGCCTCGTCCTCTCGGCCGAGCGGGGCGACCGCATCCCGGCGATGGGCGTCCTGGCCGTGGGCAGGGGCAACGACTTCTGCTACGGGGCCGACATACCGGAGGAGCTCGAGGCCTGCGTCGAGACGCTCGCGAAGGGCGAGACGAGGCCGATGGACGTCGGCCGCGTCACCGGCGGCGACTATCCGCGGGGCCGCTGCTTCGTCAACGGCATCGGCGCCGGCTTCGACACCATCGTCGGCCTCGAGGCGGCGAAGATGAAGCGCGTGCGCGGCGGCATGGCCTACGTGCTCGGCGCCGCCAAGACCTTCGCCCTGTTCCCCAAGGCCCCCGAGGTGAAGGTCTCGTGGGAGGGCGGCGAGATCGCCTGCCGCAGCCACCAGGTCTCCATCATGAACGGCAAGCGCCTCGGCGGGACCTTCTTCTACGCGCCCTGGGCCGAGAACCACGACGGCCTCCTCGACCTCATGGTCTCGGAGGACCTGAGCCGCGGCCAGATCGTCGGCCTCATCCTCGCGATCACGAAAGGCGAGCACGGTTCGAGGCGCGAGGTCCGCTTCGGCCGCGCCGCGCGCGTCCGGATCGAGGCGCCGGCCGGCGGCCTCGTCGTGCACGCGGACGGCGAGACGATCTGCGTGGACGGTTCCCTCCTCGAGGTCGAGTGCCTGCCCTCGAGGATCTCCCTGGTCTGCTCCCCCGGCCTGCACCCCGCGAAGAAGGCTCCTTGAAGCCCTCCTCGCACCTCGTCACGCCGATAGTCAGGACCATCCTCGCGGGACCGGTCCGCGTCGACGCGGCCGAGCTCGACCGCATACCGCGCCGCGGCCCCCTCATCGTCGTCCTGAACCACATCAACTTCCTCGAGGTGCCCCTGATCTACGCCCACCTCTACCCGCGCGACACGGTGGGCATGGTCAAGCGGGAGACCTGGGACAACCCCTTCCTGCGCTTCCTCGCGGACACCTGGGACGCCATCGCCATCGACCGGCAGGGCACGGACCTGCGCGCGATGCGACGCGCCCTCGAGGTCCTCGAGGCCCGGCGCATCCTCCTCATAGCCCCCGAGGGCACGCGCTCCGGCCACGGCCGCCTCCAGCGCGGCCACGGCGGCATCGTGCAGCTCGCCCTGCGCGCGAACGCGCCCATCGTGCCCGTGGCGCACTATGGCGGCGAGCACTTCTGGGACAACCTGCGGTCCTTCCGCAAGACCCGCTTCGTCTTCCGCGTGGGCGAGGCCTTCCGGCTGCGCGAGCCCGAGGGCGGGCAGACGCGGAGCTCGCGCGAGGAGATGACGGAGCAGATCATGAACCGCCTCTCCATACTGCTGCCGCCCCGCTATCGCGGCGTATACCCCGAGCCCGAGGCCGCCGGCACGGACCGCCTCGAATTCCTCGGCGCGTAGGCGGGGCCCGGGGCCGCGCCGCGGCGGCCCCGGGTCCCTCGGGAGCCTACTTCTTGTCGAGGAAGAACTCGACCCTGCGGTTCTTCCAGCGGTTGATCGTGTCGCTGTCGGGCACGACCGGCGAGACGGCGCCGACGCCGTCGGTGCGGATCCGCTCGACCTCGATGCCTCGGTCGCGCAACGCGGCCGCGATGGCCTTGGAGCGCGCGACGGACAGCGGGATGAGGACCTCGCGCTGCTCGATCTCGCCCTTGACGGGGTCGTCCCAGTTGAGCATGACCGCGTGGCCGACGAGCTCGATGCGGTAGCCGGGGAACTTCGCGAGCTTGGCGGCGAGTCGGTCGAGCGTGTAGAGGTTCTGCCTGGCCAGCTCGGGCGGCAGGTCGCGGTAGTCCGCGGTGAAGCCCTTGAACACGATGCTCGTCACGCTGATGCGGTAGCGGTCGCCCTCCTTGACGGCGAGGATGTCCGTGGCGATCTTGCCGCGGGCCTGGGCCGCGTTGCCGAACTCGTCGCGGACGCGCGCGACATAGGGGTATTCCTCGGCGGAGTCCACGAGCTCGCCGGAGGAGCCGAGGCCGTTCCAGGAGGCCTTGCCGGCCTGCGCGCCCCAGGGGCCGTCGAGCCGGGCGAAGATGCCCGCCGCGGGGCTGTAGATGTCGATGCTCCAGTCGGCGATCCGCGCGAGGTTGGTCCGCGCGTCGAGCTTGAACTCGAGGAGGTCGGCGACGCCGTCCCCGTCGGGCGAGAAGAGCTCCGGCGAGGTCGAGACCGAGAGCGAGGGCGGGCTCACGTCGAGGATGAAGGAGGGGCTCCGCGCCGTCTCGTTCGCGTAACGCTTCCCGTAGTCGATGGAGAGGAGCATGGTGTAGCGACCCTCGGGGGCCCGATCGCCCTTGTCCGTGAGGCCGTCCCAGACGAGGGTCTCGGGCAGCTTGCCGCCCGCCCCGGACCAGGTCCGCATCGTGCCGACGGCGCCGTAGCCCGCGCCCTGGGCCTCCATCTTCCATGAGGCGACGGCGTCGCGGTTCCCGAAGACGAGGTTGAAGTCCATCGCGTCCATGGTCTTGTCGCCGTTCGGCGAGAAGCCCGCGGTCAGGGGCGCGACCTGGGAGCGCTCGGTCGCGTAGGGCAGGGCGGCGACCGGGATCGAGAGGCGCGTCGCGGCGGCGTGGCCGAATTCGTCCGTGACCTCGAGGATGGCCGTGTAGCGCTTGCCCGGCTCGACGAAGGAGCCGGAGTCCGAGCGCCCGTCCCAGACCAGGGCGAGGGCGGGCCAGAAGCCGGAGAAGGAGCGGAAGAGCGTGCCGTCCGGGTCCAGTATCTCGAGGGACCAGGAGTCGATGCGCGCGAGGCCGGGCTTCGCGTCGGTCACGATGCTCACCGGCGCCTTCACCCCGTCCACCGAGGGCTCGAAGCGGGCGGGGTCGCTCTTGAGGAGGGGCTCGGGGGGCGAGATCGAGAGGATGAAGCGCTTCGAGTCGAGGGCGACGGGCGCGAGCTTCCCGCCGTAGTCGATGGAGAGGCGCGCGACGTAGCCGCCCTCGGAGGCCGCCTGTCCGTCGTCCTTGCGGCCGTCCCAGGCGACCGAGGCGGGCTGGTCGGCCCCCGCGCCCTGGAAGCGCTTGACCGGCGCGGCGTCGGCCGCGGGGGCCGCGTTGCCCGACGCCGGGAGGATGTCGAGCCGCCAGGTCTTCACCTCATTGCGGTTGCCGAAGAGGAGGGAGAACTGGATGGTCTTCCTCCTCGACTCGAGGGCGGGCCAGAAGCCCGAGGACTCGGCCTGGAGGGCGCTCTTCTCGACCTTGATCTCGGGCGCGGGCGGAGGCGCGACCGGCGCGACCGGCGCGGGAGCGGGAGGGGTCGGGGCCGGCGCGGGAGCGGGTTGCTCCTGGGCGGGCGGCGGCTGCTCGGGCGGCAAGGCCGGGGGCTTGGTCTTGCAGGAGGAAAGCGCGAGGAAAAGGGCGATAAGGGCGAGTCCTATGCGTCGGTGCTTCATTGCGGCATCTCCATGCGTGATCTGGCATTTCGCGATCGTACATCTAGATTCTATCGCCTTTGGAGACCGAAGGCCAGATCCGGGGCATGAAACGCGGAGGCCTCAGGTTATCGGCGGCGGGCCGTCCGGCTCGATAAAAAATTAGCATAAATCGATCCAATTCAGATCTTCCCCGGCACATCAAAAAACAAAACCATATGGCGGGCAATGCGTTATAATTATATTGCTATCCGGAATGAAGTGGTGGGCGGCCGATCCTCGACCCGGCTACTGCCGCGTATCGCCGCTCCCGCGAAGGGGAGGGTTTCCATGTCCGACATTCGCGTCCTGAACAGGGCGTTGATCATCATCGCCCTGCTCGCCTCTCTGTTGGCCCTGGGCGGCTGCGACCTCCTCAACTCCCTCCTCGGGACGGGCCAGGGCGAGGCGAGCCTCACCCTGGGGCAGTCCGCGGTCACCGTCTCGGTCGGCAAGACCAAGACGGTCTCCGTGGTCGCGCTCGCCGCGGGCGGCTCGGCGGAGACCTTCACGGCGACGGTCGACGACACGAGCATCGCCCAGGTCAGCGCGGCGATGAACTCGGTGACCGTCACCGGCGTTTACCAGGGCAACGCCCTCGTGACCGTCGTCAGCCGCTCGGGACAGATGGCGACGATCTCCGTGACGGTGACGCCCGCCGGCTCGGGGGGAAGCTCGACCACGCCCGACGCCGATTCCTCGCTCGCCTCCCTGAGCTGCAACGGCGTCTCCATCGCCCTGTCGCCGGGATTGTTCACCTACTCCGTCACGGTGCAGGCGAGCGTCACGAGCGCGACGATCGTCGCCGCGGCGGCGCAGGCGAGCCTCGCCCACGTCCAGGTCAACCAGACCCCGGGCGGCACGGCCGCCATGGCGCTCTCCGAGGGACTCAACACGGCGATAGTCTTCGTGACCTCGCATGACGCGAGCTCGACCTCGATCTACCAGGTGATGATCACGAAGCTCGCGCAGGCGCAACAGGACGCGACGCTCTCGGCCCTCTCGTTCTCGGGCATCACGTTCGCGGGCTTCGCGGCGGGCACGACACAGTACTCGATCACCGCCCCGCAGGGCGCGACCTCGACGGTCGCGTCGGCGACGCCCAACGCGGCGGCCGCCACCGTCGCCTTCAACGGCGTCGCCGGCACGCCGGCGGCCGGGGTCTACGCGAGTCCCGCCATCGCGCTCGCGGCGGGGACGACCACGACCGTGTTCATCACGGTGAATTCCTCCGACCAGAGCGCCTCCATCACCTACAAGGTCGACATCGCGACGCCCGCGGCCTCCTCGAACGACGCGACGCTCAAGCGGCTCACGGGCTCCGACCTCGTCTTCACCTTCGATCCCTCGCTGCGGCAGTACGACCTGAGCGTCCCGAACACCGTCTCCTCCACCACGATCTACGCGACGCCGAACCAGGCGAACGCGACGGTCGCGGTCCTGGGGCCCTCGGGCGCGGCCACGAGCCAGGCCCTCGCCGTCGGCTCCAACACCCTCACCGTCAGGGTGACGGCCACCGACGCCGCCACGACCATGACCTACACGCTGAACATCACGCGCGCGGCGCCGGCCTCGAACGACGCATCGCTCGGCAGCCTGGGCGCCACGGGCCTAACGATCGGCTTCTCGCCGGGCGTGTTCAGCTACGACCTCTCCGTCCCCTACACCCTCTCCTCGACGACGCTCAACGCGATCGCGTCGCAGGCGACCGCCACGGTGAGCGTCAGCGGCGCCGATCTCGTCGCCGGAACCACGTCCACGTATACCCTCGCGGTTGGCCTCAACAGCATCGCCCTCCTGGTCACCGCGCCGGACGGGGCGACCAAGCAGGTCTACACGCTGAACGTCACCCGCGCGGCCCCGCCTTCAGGCGACGCGTCGCTGTCGGCGCTCTCGGCGAGCGGCATCGCCTCGTTCCAGTTCCTGCCCGGGACGGGCAACTACTCCCTGTCGGCCCCCTACACCCTGGAAAACACCGAGCTTACCGCGGTCGCAGCCCAGGCCAACGCGACGCTCTCCGTCAACGTGAACGGCCTCGCCCTCACCGCCAAGCCCTATCTCTGCAGCCTCGCGACGGGCAGCAACACGATCACGATCCTCGTGACGGCTCCGGACGGGACCACGACCAAGACCTACACCCTGTACATCGCGAAGGCGGCGCCTCCCTCCACCGACGCCTCCCTCGCGACGCTGTCGGCCAGCGGCGTGACCGGCCTGGCCTTCAGCCCGGGCACGCTGAGCTACCCGAACCTCAGCGTGCAGAACGCGACGCTGTCCACGACGGTCACCGCGGGACCCAACAGCGCGAGCGCGACGGTCTCCTTCAACGGGACGGCCGGCGCGCCCTCCTCCGGCCTCTACATCAGCGAGGCCATCCCCCTGGCGGAAGGCGCGACGACGACCGTCAGCGTCGTCGTGACCGCGGCGGACGCCCTGACCAAGAACACCTATACCCTCTACATCTGGAGACCGGCCGCCATCGTGGCTCCGACGGTCGTCTCGACCTCGCCGGCCAACGGGGCGACGGGCGTCTCGGTGAGCGGGGCGGTCACGGCCACCTTCAGCGCGGGGATGCGGGCCGACACCATCAACCCGGCCAGCTTCATCCTCGTCGGAGCGACGGCGGCGCAGGGCGACGTGACCTACGACAGCGCGACGAAGACAGCGACTTTCAAACCCTACGTCTCGGCCCCGCTCGCCTACGGGTCGACCTACACCGCGACCATCGGCACGGCCGTGCTGGACGCCGCGGGCACCCCGATGGCCTCTCCCAAGGTCTGGACCTTCACCACCGAGGCCGCGCCCGCCGCCAGGATGGCCGTGCTCTGGTCCGATCCCTCGTATCCGACCTTCGTGGAGGACATCAAGGCGAAGATCCTCGCGGCGGCCGACGGGCGCTTCACCGCGGTGGACGGCATCGACATCAGCGCAAGCACCGGCTCGGTCCCGACCCTGGCCTCGCTCTCGGGCTACAACGCCGTCCTCGTCCACACGAACGCGCCGGTCAAGGACAGGGTGGCGCTCGGCGACTGCCTGGCCGGCTTCGTCGATCAGGGAAAGGGCGTCGTCCTGGCCGCCTACAGCTTCTTCGACCCGGCCTTGTATCCTCAATACGGATGGGACGCCTACAGCCTCGGAGGCAGATTCCAGTCCGGCGGCTACTACCCCGTCACGATGGCGACGTACTATAACGGCAACAACGCTCCGAGCATGGCGCCGGACGATCCCTCCCACCCCATACTGCTCGGCGTCGGGAACTTCAGCGGCGGCTGGTGGAACACGGGCATGAGCCCGCTCCCCAACGCCCACCTCGTCGCGCACTACTCGGGCACGTCGGATCCCCTCCTCGTCACGATGGGCGGACCCGCGGGCAAGGGAAGGATCGTCGCCTTCAACGCGAGGCCGGTGTCGGACAGCGTGGGATACGGCAACGGCTGGGACCCGGCCACCGACGGCGGCAGGATCATGGCGAACTCGCTCTGCTGGGCCGCGTCCATGGCGCAGACGCACTACCTCGGGAACTACGACTTCCGGCTCGCGGGCTGGAGCGACTGGAGCGGCACCTACTCCACCTCGGCCCAATGGACGGCCTACGCGAACATCGCCTCGGGCGGCGACTACCTGCCCTGCTGGCTCTTCGGCCTCGACCCGGGATACCTGTCGAACGGCCCGATCGATTTCCAGGTGCGGACCGCGGAGTCGGGGGCCCTCGACACCTGCGTCTACCGCGCGGACACGGGGACCGCGGCCTCGGGCTACGGCGTGGGCATGTCGCAAACCATGGCCCAGGCGGTGACCATACTTGACGGAACGCTCAAGCTCAAGCTGCGCTTCAAGATCAACAGCTTCACGGGCGGCAACTGGGGCACCACCTATTACGAGGCTCCCGTCATCGTCAGCCTGAAGGTGAACGGCGCTTGGTACACGCTCAAGGCCTACACCATCTCGCCGAAGACCGCCGCCGGCCCGAACGGCGAGATCGTGACGGCCTCGACCTGGATCGAGCGGGACATCAGCCTCCTCGGCCTGAACCTCTCGGCGGGGAGCAACGGCACGGCCTGCGCGTTAGGCGCCGCCACCGCGATCCAGGGCGTCGACCTCAGCTCGGTGGGCTACACGCACCAGATCCTGATCGACACCGTCGACCTCCATCGCTAGATCGAGGGGGCCGGGAAGGCATGCCCTTCCCGGCCCCCCGCACCGGCTCCACCGCTCGCCGCTAGTCCGGCCGCCCCATCCTCCGCTCCGAGTCCGGCAGGTCCAATGCCAGCGTCCCCCCGGGATTCATGATGTTCGTCGGGTCGAAGTGGCGCTTCAGGGCGCGGAAGAGGGCCATGGCCTCGGGGCCGACGTCCCCCTCGAGCCAGGGCGCGGTCATCTTGCCGATGCCGTGGTGATGGCTCATGGTCGCGCCGGAGCGCTGGATCGCGTCGAGGATCCCCGATTGGTACTCGAGGTACTCCGCGATCGAATCCATCTTCGCGATGAAGATGAAGTAGAGGTTGCAGCCCTGGGGATAGAAGTGCGACATGTGGGTCATGCAGATCGT
>CAYNPQ010000129.1:0-9595 GCA_964399065.1 uncultured Treponemataceae bacterium
CGATGGACGAACTCTGTCTCGAGGCCCACCGCCGCGGCCTCGGCGGCCTCGAGGACTTCGCGGGCCTGCCCGGCGAGGTCGGCGGCGCGGTCTACATGAACGCCCGCTGCTACGAGCGCGAGGTCTCGCAGGTGCTCGCCCGGGCGCGCTACCTGGCCGCGGACGGGGCCGGGCGCGAGCTCGGCGTCCAGCCGGGCGAGTGGGACTACAAGCGTTCGCCCTTCCAGCCGGGCGGGCGCGCCGCGGGCGGACTCGTACTCGAGGCGGCGTTCCGCCTGGCGCCCGCCGCGCCCGCCGGCGTCGCGGCGACGATGCGCGCCCGCCGCGCGGACCGAGAGGCCAAGGGCCACTACCGCCTGCCCTCCGCCGGATCGGTCTTCAAGAACGACCGCCGGCTCGGCAAGCCCTCGGGCCGGATCCTCGACGAGCTCGGGCTCCGCGGGCGCCGGATCGGCGGCGCGATGGTCTCCGAATGGCACGCGAACATCTTCGTCAACGCGGGCGGGGCCAGCGCCGCCGACATGCTCGCGCTCATCGAGGCCGCGCGCCGCGAGGCCAGGGAGCGGCTCGGCGTCGAGCTCGAGCCCGAGGTGCTCGCGGTCGGCGACTTCGGCGATTGAGGCGCGGTCCGGTCCAGAGCGCTTTTCGCTTGCCGGGGAGGCCCGCCGGCCATAGACTAGAGGGATCATGGCCCTTCCCGTTTCCGACCCGGCGGGCATGCTCGCCATCGTCCTCGCCCTGGCCCTCATAGCGCCCCTCCTCGCGGAGAAGGCGAGGCTGCCCGCGATCGTCGGGATCGCGTTAGCCGGCATCCTGGCCGGGCCGCACGGGCTGGGGCTCCTCGACACCGCCGGGCCCATGGGCTCCTTCGGCAAGGTCGGCATGCTCTACGCATTCCTCGCCGCCGGCGCGGAGCTCGACTCGGGCCGGATCGGGCGGGCCGGCGCGCGGGGGCGCGGGGCCATCATGGCCTTCCTGCCCTTCGCCTTCGGCATCCCCTTCGCCGCGGGCCTCCTCGCCGGAAGGCTCCTCCTGGGCCTGGAGCTCCTGCCCTCCCTCCTCCTCGGTTGCGTCCTCGCCGCCTTCTCCACCCTGCCCTACCAGTCGGCGGCGAGGCTCGGGCTCACGCGGCAGCGCGCGGCCACCGCCGCCGCCGGCTCCGAGCTCGTCGGCGGCGCGGCCGCGATGGCCGGCTTCGCCATCGCGGCGCGGCTCTCGGCGCCCTCCGGCGGCGAGCCCCTCATCTCCGCCCTCCTCGCCCTCGCCTGGGCCGCCGCCTCGATCCTCGTCCTCCCGAGGGCGGCGGCGCTCTTCTTCAAGAAGGTCAAGCCCGAGGGCACCCTCGAATTCGTCTTCGTCCTGGCCCTCTCCTTCGCCTGCGCCTTCGGCGCGGGACTCGCGGGCGTCGAGCCCGCCGCGGGCGCCTTCCTGGCCGGCATCCTCCTGTGCCGCTTCATCCCCTCGACGAGCATCCTCATGAACCGGCTCCGCTTCGTCGGCGACGCCCTCCTCCTTCCCTGCTTCATGGTCTACGCCGGCGCCCTCGCCGACCCGATCCGCGCCTTCGCGGACGCAGGAAGCCTCAGGACGGCCCTCGTCGTCCTGGGCGCCGGCCTCGGCGCGCCCTGGCTCGCGGCCGGCGCGGCGGGCATCGTCCTCCGGATGTCGAGGCAGGAGCGGCGCCTCCTATGGGGCCTCTCCGCGAGCCGCGCCACGCCCGCCCTCGCCATGGCCCTCGCGGGCTACGAGCTCGGCGTCGTCGACCGCTCCGTCCTCGACGGCACGGTGTTCCTCGTCCTCGCCTCCTGCGCGTTGGGCGACATCGTCGCGCGACGCGCCGCGCGGGCCCTCGCCGGCGCGGGCGAGGGCCGCTCCGAGCGGCTCTCCGCCGCGCCCGAGCGGATCCTCGTGGCCGTCTCCAACCCCTCCTCGATCCGGGGGCTCGTCGAGCTGGCCTTCCTCATGCGCGGCCACGGCAACGAGGAGCCGGTCTACCCCGTGGCGGTGGTCGCCGAGTCCGCCGACCGCGAGGCCGAGCTCGCGGCGGCCGAGAACCGCCTCGCGCAGGCGGTGGTCCAGGGCGTCTCGGCGGGCGTGCCCGTCATCCCCTCGACGCGGGTCTGCGTGAACGCGCACGAGGGCCTCCTCCTCGCCGCGCGCGAGTGCCGCGCGAGCGCGATCGTCATCGGCTGGAACAAGGCCCCGAAACTCTCGCACGCCTTCTTCGGCAGCGTCATCGAGCAGGTGGTGCTCGGCGGGGCCGGACTCGTCGTCGTCGCGCGCGCGACGAGGCCCCTCGGGGAGGTCACCCAGCTCGCCCTCGTCCTCCCGGCGATGATCGAGCGCCACCCCGGCTTCGACCGAGCCCTCGCCGCCGTCGCCGCGCTGCTCGCCCAGACCGGCGCCCGGCTCACCGCCTACGCCCTCGCGGGCCGCGAGCGCGAGGCGCGCGAAGCCCTCTCGGGCATCAAGGCCCACGGCTCGACGCAGGTCGTCGGCCTCTCCTCGTGGAAGGAGCTCGGCCCCGAGGACAAGGCCGCGGGCGGGTCCCGGGCCTTCATCCTCTTCAGCGCCCGCCCCGGCGAGAGCGCCTGGCATCCCGCCGTCGAGAAACTGCCCCACCGCCTCGGCGAGGAGTACCCCGACGCGCCCCTGTTCATCTTCTACCTGCCGGAGCCGTCCCGGATCGAGGCCGAGTCGGCGGAGCCCGCCGCGGCGCTGGGCGAGCCGTCCGAGCCCCGCGAGCGCGACCTCCTCGACCGCGCGATCGCCGCCGGCCGCGTCAGGCCCGCGATGCGCGAAACCGCGATCGCCGACGGCCTGCGCGAGCTCCTTCGCCCGGCCTTCGGGCAGGACCGCAAGGCGCTGAACAAGCTGGCCGCGCTCTTCACCCAGATGGCCCAGTCCCAGCCCATCGAGCTCGAGCCCGGCATCCTCCTCCTCCACGCCCACCTCGAGGAGGCGGCGGAGACCATGGTCTTCTTCGGCGCCCGGCCCGAGGGCTTCCGCCTCGTGGCCCTCGAGGAAAGCGTGCGGGTCATCGTCATCCTCTGCGCGCCCGCCGACCAGAGCGCCGAGGAGCACCTCGCCACGTTGGGCGAAATAGCCCGGCTCTTCAAGGACGGCAAGGTCGAGGAGAGGCTGGGGCTCGGGGGCGCCGGCGGGCCGAGGGGACCCTAGACCGCCGGACCGCTCACTCCTGTATCCAGTAAAGCCCGCCCCCGGCCTCCGCCTCGGCGGCGCGCGTGCCCGGCTGGGCCGCGGCCAGGGAGGGCGCCACCTGGGCGGCGATCGCGGGATCGAGGGCCTTGGCGCGCTCGATGGCCGCGGTCGCGCCGGCCGAGTCGCCCATGAGGGCGCAGGCCTTGGCGAGGTTGGCGAGGATGCGCGCGTTGCCCGGCGCCGCCAGCGAGGCCCGCCTGTAGGCGTCGGCCGCGGCCTGGGCGTCCCCTTTGAGGAGGAGGACGTTGCCGAGGTTGACGAGGGCCGGGAGGTAGGCGCCCGCGGCCTGCGCCGCGCGGAAGTCGGCGATCCCGAGGTCGAGCTTGCCGAAGGCCGCGTAGACGATGCCGCGGTCGTTCAGGGATTTCGGGGTCGCGCCGTTCTGCGCGATCGCCTTCTCGACGCCGGCGAGGCGGAAGGCGAGCTCGCGCTCGGCGACGAGGGCGAGCGCGGACTGGAAGGCCTTGGCGACGCGCGCGGTCTCGGGCACGACGACGGCGGAGGCGTCCGCGGGAAGGCCGGCCGGGGGGTAGGTCTCCCAGGCCGCGTGGATCGGGTAGAAGGCGGCCGCGCCCGCGGCGGAACTCTCGCGCCACTGCTTCGCGCCTTCGGCCCAGGCCCCGGAGAAATCGGCGTCGCGCATCGTGGCCTCGAAGGGCAGCCAGGCCGCGCCGTCGCGGATCGCGAGGTCCGCGGCGCAGGAGAGCTTCGCGGCCTGCTCCGGGCTCGCCGAGAGCGCGAAGGCCATGAGGATGTGGCCGGGCACCGTGATGAAGGCGGTCGGGACGCCGACCGACTCGAGCATCGAGGCGTAGAGGATCGAGAGGTCCGCGCAGTCGCCGGCCTTGTAGGCCAGGGTCTGCCGCGGGTACTTCAGGAAATCGACCGTCTCGGGGTTGGCCTTCACCGCGGCGAAGGGCGTGGTCGGGCTCGACGCGTAGGCGATGCCGTAGAGCCTCAGGGCCTCGTGGAAGGCCAGGCCGAGCTGGAGATTCTTGTCGATGCCGGGGTTGCGGAGCGGCTTGGTGTCGTTGGCGACCTGGTTCGAGAGCACGAGGACCCAGGGGTCCTTGCCCGAGACGAAGGCCGCGGCCTTGCGGTCGTCGTCCCAGGTCATCGCGTTCCGGTCCCTGACCGTGACGCTCTCCGTGGCCGCGGCGAGGCCGGCGGCCTCGCCCTCGAGGTACTCGGCCTTGATCTCCGCGCTGGCCTTCGTGGTCTCGGTCACGCCGAGGATCGATTCGTTGAACAGGGCGTAGAGCGGGAGCTCGATCGACCGCTTCGGCTCGATGGAGGGGATCGTCGCGCAGAGCTTGGGCGCGTCCATGTACTGCCGCATCAGGAAGGTCAGCTTCACGTCCTTCGCGGCCTTCTTGCCGGTGTTGACGACGACCACCTTGCCGATCGGGTTCTCGTCGTACCAGGAGCGGAAGACGGGGAACACGGAACCGAACTTGAGGTCCTTGAGCTCGAGGAGGCGGGGCGCCGCGGCGGGCCCTCCGGCCTTGGGCAGGCGCCAGGCCAGGCCCAGGCCCAGGCCGGCGAAGCCGGTCAGGCCGAGCTCGTAGCGGTACGAGGCGTCGAGCCTGAGCGAGATCGAGGGCGCGACCGCCCAGTCGAGGCCCGCCGCCGCCTCCGCCACGGCGAAGCCGACGCCGTTGCCGATGCCCTGCGAGGCGCCGGAGCCGTTCTCGAAGCCCCAGGCGAAGCCGCCCTTCGCGCCCAGCCGCGCGCCGAAGGAGCCGCCCAGGGGAAGGCGCCAGGCCGCCCCGAGCTCGGCGGAGAGGGCCGAGAGGGAACCTGAATCGCGTACGTCGTAGGGGTCGAGGGCGTAGCCGAGGCCGCCGAGGAAGGTGAGCGCGGGCAGGGACCCGGGCTGGAACTCGAGCCCGACATTGCCCCGGCCGCCCGGCGCGAAGATGGCGGCGTTGGGCCCGAGGGGGTATTGGAAGGTCGGCGAGAAGGACAGGGAGAGGGGCGAAGCCTCCGCGGGAATGGCCGCGGGCAGGAAGCCCGCGAGCGACGCGAGGACGAGCGGGATCAAGGCCTTCCTCATGATGTCACTCCTTCTTCGGCGGCGACGCGCGAGGGCGTCGCTATCAGCATATCACATTTCGCCGGGGGGAGAAGGGGTGTCGCCGGGGCCGGGATGGCGCCGGACCGCAGGCGGGAGGCAGGCCGCGCCACGGCCTGTTTGGAAGGGAGAGCGCGAGAGGGCAACCTTTCCCAAAGGTGGCCCTCTCGCTCGGTCTCCGTCCTGGATCATTGCGCCGCAGGGGCGGCGGGGTTCTTGATGAGGATGAACTCGACGCGGCGGTTCTTCCAGCGGTTCTCGGCGTCGGCGAAGTCGACGACGGGCTTGGAGGAGCCGGCGCCCTCGGGCGTGAGCCGCTTCTGGTCGACGCCGTACTCGACGAGCATCTGCCGGACGAGCTCGGCGCGGCCGAGGGAGAGGGGGATCAGCTCCTTCTGCTCCTCCTCCAGGACCTTGGCCTCGGGCATGCCGGTGATCTTCGCGATCGAGTTGGCGTGGCCGACGATGGCGATGTGGTAGTCGCGGAACTTGTTGAGGATCTGCGCGATGCGCGCCACCACCTTGCGGTTCTTGTCGATGGTCTCGTCGTCGAGGCCCTGGAAGTCGGCGCCGTTCGGCCTGAACACGATGGAGGGCACCTTGATCTTCAGCTTGTCGCCCTCGCGGATCACGAGGACGTCGACCGTGATCTGGCCCTCGACGGCCGTCGAGTTGCCGAGGGCGTCCTTGACGGTGAAGACGAAGGGATAGTCGGTCGCGGACTCGACGAGCTCGCCCTTCGAGGAGCGGCCGTCCCAGACGATGGTCTTGGCCGGTGCGCCCGCCCCGCCCCAGGAGGCGAAGGCGCGGGTCTTCGCGGGGGCGCCGGGCTTGGCTCCCTCGACGACGGCCTGCTCGAGGACCTCGAACTTCCACTCGGCGATCGGCGCGCTCGCGCTCACGTCGAGGGCGATGCTGAGCTCGTCGGCCGTCCCGTCGTTGTCGGGGCTGAAGACGGCGGGCGTGAGCACCACGCCGGCGCGGGGCGGCTCGACGCTGACGAGGATGTCGGCGCTCCGGGCCTCGGCGCGGTCGCCCTTGCGGTAATCGACGGCGAACTCGCCGTGGACCGCGCCCTGGACGACGGCCCCGGAGGCGTCGCGGCCCTCCCAGACGATGCGCTCGGGGACGTCCCCGCCCGCGCCCTGGAAGACGTCGCGCTCGGCGCCGGCGCCGTCGACGATGGCGAAGCGCCAGGACTCGATGCCGTCGAGGAGCTTCACGATGAGCTTGAAGGCGACCTCGTCCTTGAAGCCGTCGCCGTTGGGCGAGAGCCCCGTGTCGGAGGCGATGACGAAGACCTGCACGGGCCGCTTATCCACCTCGATGGAGGGCACGATGGCCGATCCCCGGTTGCCCGCGGCGTCCGCCGAGGAGACCTCGTAGCGGTAGATCCCGTCGGGCACGAGGTTCCCGGCCTCGTCGGTGCCCTCCCAGATGAAGTCGACCGCGTTGCCCTTCCAGGACCAGCTCCGCACGACCGAGCCGTCGGGCCCGAGGAGCCTGCCCTCCCAGTCGTCGCCGGGCACGGACTTCTGGAGGAACTTGGCGACCCTGCTGCGGGAGGTCTCCGAGGGGGAGAAGAGGAGGGGCGAGGCGGACACGGAGACCGAGGGCGCGACGGTGTCGAGGAGGAAGGCGGAGGAGGCCGCGGAGACCGAGTCGCGGTTCTGGTAGGAGACGGCGAGCCGGGCCGCGTAGCGGCCGTCGGGGACCTTGCTCCGGTCCTCCCTGGTCCCGTCCCAGATGAAGGAGGGCGGCACGCCGCTCGTGCCCTTCCAGGTCCGCACCACCGAGCCTGCGGGCAGGCCGGCCGCCTCGACGGCGGAGATCGAGAGCTCGTAGAAGGTCACGGCGTCGTTGGCCTTGACCTCGGCCGTGAGCACGAGCCGGGGCTTGGGGCTGCCGGGGACGGGGCTGAAGGCCTTGAGGTCGGCGACGAGGCGGGCGTCCTTCTTGACGGTGTCGAGGGTGACGGCCACGGGCGGCGCCGCGAAGCTGTTGCCGGCGCCGTCCTGGGCGCGGAGCACGTAGCTGTAGGTGCCGTCGGGAAGGGCCTTCGACGCGTCGTCGGTGCCGTCCCACTCGACCTCGGGGTCGGGCAGGGGCGAGAAGCTCCAGCTGCGCTTGACCTTGCCGTCGGGCCCGAGGATCTGGCCCGTCCACTTGGCGTCCTTCGTGCCCTTCTGCGCGAAGACCACGCTGTTCTGACCCGGGTCGCCCGCGGGGTTGAAGGCGGGCCTGTCCGCGGAGACCGAGCCCGAGGGCGGGGTCAAATCGAGGACGAAGGAGGGCGAGGAGGACTTGGGGCTGTGTCCGTTGAGGTAGGAGACCGAGAGTTGCCCTTGATACTGGCCCTCGGGGAGGGCCTTGAGCGCGGCGTCGCGGCCGTCGAAGGGGAAGCGGTCCTTGAGCGTGGACCCGTCCTGGCCGGCGACGAACCAGACCTCGCGCTTCGTCCTGTCGAGGACGGAGAGGCGCCAGGAGATGATGCCCGTCTTGAGGGGCACGCTCGGGAAGAGGGTGACGAGGTCCTTGGCCCCGTCGTTGTTGGGGCTGAAGGTGGCGAGGTCGATGATCAGGTTGATCGGCGGCTGCTGGGTGTTGACGACGATGCCGTCGACCCGGCGCGAAACGGCGTTGCCGCCGCGGTCGGTCGCGGCGAGGGTGAAGGAGTAGACGCCGTCGGGCACGACCTTGCCGGCGTCGTCCTTGCCGTCCCAGGTGAAGTCCGCGGGGGAGGCCTTCGCGAAGGTCAGGGTCCTCCGCGCCGTGCCCGAGGCGTCGAGGACCTTGGCAGTCCAGAGGTCCTCGACCGAGCCGCCCATCTTGAAGACGACGCTGTCCTTGTTGCCGTCGCCGTCGGGGCTGAAGATGGACTCGGAGACCTCGAGGCTCGCGGTCGGCGCGGTGTTGTCGACGACGAGGGGGAAGGGCCCGACCGAGGAGCGGTTGCCGTTGTCGTCCACCGCCTCGATCGAGACCGAGTAGCTCCCGTCGGGCACGACCTGCCCGGAGTCGGCGACCCCGTACCACACGATCTTGTCGGGGACGGGCACGCCCTTCTTGACGTAGACCAGGCGCTCCCAGACGCCCTTGAAGCCCTCGAACTCCGGCCGCGACTCCTTGTTGGTGATCGTGCGGACGACCTTGCCGGCGGCGTCCGAGACCGCGTAGGTCCAGCCGACGACGTAGCGCTCGTCCGTGATGGCGAGGGGCATGGTGAGGGAGTCCTGCACGCCGTCGCTGTTGGGGCTCATGTAGAAGGGCCCGGAGGCGGAGGAGGGGAAGGAGGTGACGATCCTCGGGGCGTTCTTGTCGATGCTGCCGAGGGGCATGGTCGCCCCGAGGCCGAGGGCCCAGACGCCGCCGTAGAGGGGCGAGGCCGAGAGGGCGGGCTTGAGGTCGGCCTTGTCCCAGCCCTGCTTGGCGAGATGCTCGTCCTTGGCGCCGGTCTTCAGGGGGATGGAGGCGGTGACGCCGAAGGAGGGGATGAGGCTCCGGCCGCCCGAGGCGGCGGCGAGCTCGCGGACGCTCGCGTCCCAGGAGGCGCGGAAGGCGACCGTGTCGCGCCAGGTCAGGTTGGTCGAGAGGTTGAGGCCGAGGTCCTGGAAGCTCGGGGCGGAGAGGTCGAGGCCGAGGCCGATCTTGAGATCGGCCTTGTTGACGAGGAGGCCGCGCGCCCCCGCGGCCAGGGTGAAGGGCGGCGGGAAGGAGGTGGCCGCCGAGCCGGTGGCGCCGGTCGCCGGGTTCGGGGCCTTGTAGCCCTTGCCGATGCCTGTCAGGGTCGCGCCCCAGCGGAAGTCGCTGAAGGGCCCCACCTTCCCGGGGAGGTGAAGGACGCCGAGGTCGGCGCCCAGGCCCCAGCCGAAGCCGCCCGAGCCCCCCGCGGAGAGGTCGAGGCCGGCGCCGACGAAGAAGTCGGGGTAGAGGTCCTTGGCGATGCCGCCGCGGACGAGGCCGAAAGTCCCCAGGGGGAGGGCCGTCATCGAGGAGGGCACCGAGACGAGGCGGAGCCCGGCGTTCCACACGGCGTAGGGCTTGGGCAGGGAAATGCCGAGGTCGACGGCGCTGCCCCAGCCCTGTCCCTTCGCGCCGAAGTCGGTGAGCGCGACGTAGCCGGCCTCGAGCACGGTCCGCTGCTGGGAGGCCGAGGCCGCGGGATTGAGGGCGTCAGCCCAGGGCGCGTCGGTCGCGGTCACGGCGGGTCCGTAGGCCAGGGCGTGGGCCGAGGGCAGGAGGGGCACGAGGGTCCCCCCGGCCGGCGGATCGTAGGCGAAGGCCGCGAAGCGGGCGATC
>CAYNPQ010000130.1:0-9582 GCA_964399065.1 uncultured Treponemataceae bacterium
GTCGACGGTCCGCTCCACGATCCAGCCGTCGCAGGCCCTGCCGGTCGCGTCCTTGATCTCGACGTTGACCTTGCGGCCCTCGGCCTTGGTCAGCTCGAGGCACTCGCGCAGCGTGGGGATCCGCTCGCCCTTGAAGCGCTCGAGCTCGGCCGCCCCGACGCGGCCGGAGGCGACCTGACCGAAGGGGTCGGCGGCCTTGTACCAGGAGCCGGCGTCGAGCCTCCGGAGCTCCTCGAGGCTGAAGTCGTAGACGATCCAGGGGGAGCGGATCGGGAAGACCGCCTTCGCGTCCGTGGTCCTGGCGAGGTTGTCGTCGTGGATCACGACGAGGACCCCGTCGCTCGTGGCGGCCACGTCGAGCTCCCACCATTGCGCGCCGGCCTCGAAGCCCTTGCGGGCGGCGAGGAGGGTGTTCTCCGGCGCGATGCCGCGGAAGCCGCGGTGGGCCATCACGAGAGCGTTGCGCGAAGCGTCCATTGTCGTCTCCTTGGAGGGGGCCGCGCCCGGGGCGGCGGTCGGCGGGGCAGTCCGCGAGCCGGCGCAGCCGGCGAGGGCGAGGGCCAGCGCGAGCGGGAGGGCCGCGCGCGCCGCCCGCCGGGCGAGGTCGATATGTAGGTGTCGCATCGAGGGAGGAGTATACGGCCGCCCGGTCCGGCTGGGAAGGGCCGGGAGACCCGCGGGCGGGAAGGGCGGCCGCGCGGCGACAGGGGCGCCGCCGCGCGGTCCGGGGATCAGGCTATGGGCGCCCCGCCCGCGGCGGCCTCGGCCGCGCGCTCGCGGAGCTTGGCCTTGAGGGCCTCGATGTCCCTGGGCATGAACTTGCCGACGAAGATGAAGAACAGGAAGCAGAGGGCCCAGGCGACGGTGCAGATGAGGAGGATCGAGTTCTCGAGGGAGGTGCGGTCCGCGATGATGCCCGCGAGGAGGGGCGCCGCGGCCGAGCCAGCCGACTCGATGAAGCTCTGCACCGCGTTCGTGGTGGCCCTGATCTCGGGCTCCGTCACGTCGTAGAAGCAGGAGAGCACGTTGGGCGAGGCGAAGGGGATGAAGAGCGAGGCCGAGCAGAGGAGGATGCCGAAGAGGAGCTGGTTCGAGGCCGGCACCTTGATGGCCGCCCAGAGGAGGATCGCGCCGAGGGCGACGCCGCCCGCGCCCACGATCACCCGCCCGTTCGGCGTGCGCTTGAAGAGCTTGTCGCCGAGGATGCCGCCTATCGGGTAACCGGCGGCCATGATCACCACCGCGGGCACCATCGTCATCATCATGGCTGCGTCCGCGTAGCCCCGCTCCTTGCCGAGGTAGATGAAGAACCAGTAGGTGATGACGTTCCAGGGGAAGACCCCGATGAAGCCCTGGAGGAAGAGGACGATGAGGCTCTTCTTCTTGAAGAGCTGGCCGACCGTCTTCCAGCTGAACTTGAACTTCTCGAGGTGCTCGACGCCCTCGAGCTCGGGCTCGGCCGAGCCCCGGGGCTGGTCCTTCACGCCGAGCAGGATGACGATCGCGAGGAGGATCCCGAGGCCGCCCGTCAGGTAGAAGACGTTGCGCCAGCCCCAGATCGAGCCGAGCGTCATGGCCAGCACGGTGCCGAGGAGGTACCCCACGGGTTGGGCAACCTGGAGGAACCCGTACATCTTGCCACGCTTTTTGGGCGGGAAGTAGTCCGAGATGAGGCTGTAGATGCCGGGGTAGCTCGAGTCGTCGATGCCCGTCGAGGCCCGGGTCACGAGGAAGAGCGGGTAGGTCGGGACTATGGCGTTGAGCCAGGTCGTGCAGCCCCAGATGAACGATGCGAGGGCCAGGAGCTTCGGCCTCGCGTAGCGGTCGTAGAGCCAGCCCCAGAGGGGGTAGAAGACCGCCCCGACGACGAGGGCGACGGTGTTCACGAGGCCCATCTGCGTGTACGTGATGTGGAAGGTGTCGATGATCTGCTCGGTCAGCGGGCCGATGAGGAGCTTGTCCGTCTGGTGCAGGAGCATGAAGACGAAGAAGGTCACGAAGGCGAAGCCCGCCCCGCGTCTCGAGGCCGCCTCGCGCGATGCCTGAGTCATGCCTCTCACTGTCGCTCTCCTCCCGCGGCCGGATCGCCGGCCGCAATGGCCTCTACGTAAGGATGGAAGCGCGCCCGCCTGAAGGCCTCGCCGAAGGCGAAGCCCCCGCGTGCGCCGATCTGCGCCGCGCGGCGCTGGACCGCCATGGCCATGAGGGCCGCCGGGCCCTCGGCGCCGGAGGCCCCGGAGCCCGAGGCCGCCGCGAGGAGCTCCGGGGCTATGCCCGCCAGCCTGGCCTGCGCCATGACGTCCGCGACGAGGAACTCGACCTGGCTCTCGTGCGCGAGGATCGAGTCGACCTTGAGCGCGATGACGTCTGAGATGTCGACGATGAAGTCTGCGCCTTCGCCGGAATCGGAGTAGAAGAGCTTCTCGGCCACATACCAGGGCTTGAGCCCCGCGGCCAGCTGCTCAGGGTGGAGCCCGGGCAGCATCGAGAAGCTCGCCGCGTCCGAGGCGGCGGCGGCGAGGGCCCGGTGGTCCGGATGGGGATCCTGCTCGCGGGGATCCTGGAGGACGAGGACGTCGGGCTCGAGCTCGCGGACGAGGCGGACCAGCCGCTCGCGGAGGAGTCCCGGGGGGAGGGCGTCGAGGCCGAAGTCCGGCCAGCCGAGGAAGATCGGCTCGGCCGCGCCCAGCACCGCGGCCGCGCGCCTGGCCTCGCCCTCGCGGCGGGCCGCCAGCGCCGCGCCGCCCTTGCCCAGGGTCCCGAGCGCCCCGTCGGTGGCTATCGCCGTCAGGACCCGGTGGCCGTCGCGGGCGTACTTGGCGAGGAGGCCGCCCGCCGCGAACTCCGCGTCGTCGGGATGGGGCACGATGGCGAGCACGGTCTTGGGCATCGCTATACTGTACGCCGCCCACCCAGCCGGCGCAACTGTAAAAATCGCGGGCCGCCGGCCTCGCCTCAGCCCCTCGAGCCCCGCTTGCCCTTCGTGGGCGAGAGATCCCGCACGAGGTCGTCGATCCCCTCGCCGAGGCGCTGCTTGAGGCGGTCGGCCGCCTCGTAGACGGCGTCCTGCCCCGCGGCGTCCGCCACGTCCTCGTCGCTCATGAGGAGGATGTAGGGTCGCACCTCGAGGGCCTCGGCGATCCGCTCCAGGATCTCGGGCGAGGGATACTTCCGCCCCATCTCGACCTCGCCCACGTAGCCCGAGGAGATGCCCGCCCGCTCGGCGAGCTCGGCCTGGGATATGGCAAGCATCGCGCGCCTCCGTTTCATGGCGCGTATCAGGTTTCGATGGAGCTCGGTCACGCGCCAATGGTAGAGGCGGGCGATATAAAAGCAATTCGCCGAAGGAGTGTCGCGCTCTCTTTTAGAGAGTTGTCGGGACTTCGGCTCGTGGACAGGCCCCCGACGATCTGGCATCATCGGGCCGTACCGAAGGGGGGAGCCATGCGCGAGATACGAGACGTCCTCATCGTCGGGGCCGGGGCCGTGGGTTCCTCCATCGCCTCGATCATCCACGATCGCGAGCCGGGGGCGGTCTCCGTCCTCGCGGGACCCGGGCGGGCGGCGCGCTTCCGCGAGCGGGGCTTCGTCCTGAACGGGCGGCGCTACGACTTCCCGATCGCCGAGGTCGGGGGAAAGGCCGACCGCGACCTCGTCATCGTCGCCGTGAAGGGGCACCAGCTCGCCCGCGCGATCGAGGACATGCGCTCGCAGGTCGGCCCCTCGACCCTCATCCTATCCCTCCTGAACGGCATCACGAGCGAGGACGAGCTGTCCGCGGCCTTCGGGCGCGGGCGCGTGCCCTACGCGATGATCCTCGGCATCGACGCGGTGCGCGAGGGCAATTCCACCGATTTCGCCTTCTCGGGCGCCATCCGCTTCGGCGAGGCGCGCAATCCGCCGGGGGCCTGGAGCGAGAATGTGTCGCGCATCGCGTCCTTCTTCGACCGGACCGGGGTCAGGCACGAGGTGCCCGAGGACATGATCCGCGCGCTCTGGTACAAGTTCATGATCAACGTGGGCGTCAACCAGGCCTCGGCCCTGCTCCGCGCGACCTACGCCTCCTTCCAGCGGCTGCCGGAGGCGCGGCGGGTCATGGAGGCCGCGATGCGCGAAGTCGTCGAGCTGTCGCGGGCGATGGGCACGGGCCTCGTCCCCGCGGACCTCGAGGCCTGGCGGGAGACCCTCTCGCGCATGGGGCCGGGGACCAAGACCTCGATGCTGCAGGACGTCGAGGCGGGGCGCAAGACCGAGGTCGAGGCCTTCGCGGGCACGGTCGTGGAGCTCGGCCGGCGGGCCGGCCTGGCCACGCCGGTCAACGCCCTCCTTTTCGACATGCTGCGCGCCGTCGAGCGGGCCTACTTGGGCGAGGCGGGCTGAGGGGCGACGCCGGGCGCCCGCAGGCGCCCCTCCGACACCGCCCCGGCGAGGGCCTCGGCGATGGCGAGGTTCGCGCCGGCCAGCGAGGCGAGGAGGGGCTCGTCGAGGTCGAAGCGCGGGTTGTGGTTCGGGTGGACGATGCCGCGCGCCGGCGCCTGGGTGTCGAGGAACCAGAAGCAGCCCGGGGCCTTCCCGAGATAGTAGGCGAAGTCCTCGCCGCCCATGATCGGCCGCGTCAGGCGGACGACGCGCCCCCCGCCGAGGAAGCCCGCGGCGGCGCGTTGCGCGATCTCGGTTGCCGCCGCGTCGTTGACGAGGGGAGGGTAGCCCGCGAGCCAGCGGAACTCGCAGCGGAGGCCGCGCATCGCGGCGGCGGCCGCCGCGATCTCCCCGATCCGGCGCTCGAGGAGGGCCCGGAGGTCGGCGTGGAGGCTGCGGGCCGTGCCCATGAAATCGGCGCGCTCGGGGATGACGTTGTGCGTGCTGCCCGCATGCGCCGCACAGACCGAGACGACCGTCGGCCTCGTCTGGTCGAGCTCGCGCGCGCGGAGGCCGTTGAGGGCGAGGACGAACTCGGCGAGGGCGGAGATCGGGTCCGGGCTGCGGTGGGGCGCGGAGCCGTGGCCGCCCGAGCCCACGAAGGAGCCCTCGAAGCGGTCCGAGGCCGCCATCATGGGCCCGGGCAGGAAGCCCGCCTGCCCCGGCGCGAGCTCGTCGGACAGGTCTCCGACGTGGCCCGCCGCGATGGCCGACACTCCCTCCATGGCCCCCGCCTCGATGAGGCGGAGGGCGCCAAAGCTGCCCTCCTCGCCGGCCTGGAAGAGGGCGCGGGCGCGGAAGGGCAGGCGGCCCGCGGCGGCCTCGGCGGCGAGGAGTCGGACCGCCCCGAGGAGGGCCGCGGCGTGCGCGTCGTGGCCGCAGGCGTGCATGCGGCCTTCGCGCTCAGAGGCGTAGGGGGCGCCGGTCGCCTCGGCGACGGGGAGGGCGTCCATGTCGGCGCGGAGGGCGACGAGGGGGCCGCGGTCGCCGACTTCGACCCACAGGCCCGAGCCGGCCCTCCGGGGCGCGAGGCCGAGGCCGCGGAGCTCGGCCTCGACGAGGGCGGCCGTCTCGGGGAGCTCGAGCCCGAGCTCCGGGACCCGGTGGAGGGCCCGCCTGAGCTCGATCATGCGCGGCAGGACGGCCTCGACCCTCGCCTTGTCGAAGCGCTGACCCGAACCTTCCATACTCGACCTCCCCCTCTCCCGCGGCCGTCGCGCCGGCGGCGGGAAGGCTGTACAATACCCGCGATGGGCAGGGCGGCGGAAGCACCCGCGCGGCTCGACGAGCGCGCGTTCCTCGAGGCCGAGCGGCGCGAGCGCGTCGGCAGGGCGGTGGACTACATCGAACGCAACCTTGGCCGCCCCTTCGCCCTCGACGAGGCGGCCGAGGAGGCCGCCTGGTCCCTCTACCACTTCCACCGCGTCTTCTCGGCGAGCGTCGGCCTCGGACCCGGGGCCTACCTCAGGCTCCGCCGCCTCTCCGAGGCCGCGCGCGACCTCTCCCGCGGCGGCCTCCGCGTCAAGGACATCGCCGAGGCCCGCGGCTTCGGCTCGCCCGAGGCCTTCTGCCGCTCCTTCAGCTCGAGCTTCGGCCTCCTGCCCTCGGAGTACCGGGGCTACGGCGCGGCCTCCCTCGCCCTCGGACCCTTCGTGCCGGTGGAACGCCCTCTCCTGAACGCCGCCGGCCTGGCGCGGGATCCGGCCATCGTCGGGCTCGGCGCGACGAGGATCGCCGGCCTCGCGCGCCTGACGCGCCTCTCCGGCGAAGCCCTCCTCGCGGACTCGGACGCGCTCTGGGAAGAGGCGCGCCCCCTCCTCGACGAGCTTTCGGCCCGGGGCTGGGGTCCGCTTTACCGCGCGGCCTTCACGTCCGGCCCGGCCTCCGGAGGGGAGGGGGCTGAGATCATCTCGGTGGCCGGCATCGCCCTGCCGGCCGGCGAGGGCCCGCCCGCGGGACTCGAGGCCTTCGAGCTGCCCTCCGGGGAATACCTCCGGGCCCTCCACCGCGGGCCGGCCGACCTGCTCCCCAAGACTCACCTCGAGCTCTATGCCTCGGTCCTGCCCCGCCTCAGGAGGCGGCCCTTGGGCGGCTTCGATTTCGACCGCCCCGGTCCCGGCCTTCCCCGTCTCGACCCCGGTTCCCCCGGCTATGAAACCGAGATCTTCGTACCACTGGAGCCCCTCCCGCGCTGACCCCGGCCAGGCGGCGCCGGAGGGAGGAGAGCAAGAACTATCAATCCGCGGAGGGCCACCGGAGGCGTACGATCGGCCTTCGGGAGGCTATCCATGTCGAGATGCTTCGGAGGTATGGTCATGGCCCTTGCGTTCGCGACCTTCTGCGCCCCCGGCGCCGGGCCCGAGGAAAGCGGGAGGATACGCGCCCTCCTCCTCGTCGACGAGGGCTACGGCGGCAACTGGCTCATAGAGGACGGCAAGCCGAACATCAAGGAAGAGTTCGAGTCCTACGGCTGGGCGGTGGACGCGGCCTCGCCCGCGGGCGAGGTCGGCCCCTGCGCCTGGGCCGCGGGCAAGGGCATGGGCAGGCTGCGGACGCTCAAGACCTCGGAGATCCTCGACGTCGGCGCCTACGACCTGGTCGCGGTCCTCCCGGGCAAGGGCCACGAGCGCCTCATGGCCGATCCGGCCGCGCTGGCCCTGCTCAAGGGGGCCGGGGAGAAGGGGCTCGCCATCGCAGCCTTCTGCCGGGGCGCGCGGGTCCTCGCGGCGGCCGGGGTGGTCTCGGGCAGGCGCATGACGGGGCATCCCGACTACGCCGAGGAGTACCGCGCGGCGGGCGCGACCTACGTCGGCTTCGATGACCTCAAGGGCAAGACCGACGCGCCGCCGCCGGTCGTCGACGGCAACCTCGTGACGGCCCTCCGCAGCAACTACTACCGCGGGCAGACCTGCGAGGCGATCAGGATCGCGACCGAGGACGCGCGCGCGGCGAGGTCGCCGGCCGCCGGCCGCCCCCCCGCCGCTCCCGCGCGGAGCGCCGCCTTCGCCTTCATGGCGCCGCCCGGCAAGGACAAGGAATGCCTCGCCCTGGCCTCGAGCCTGCGGACCTTCGGCGGCGCGTTGCGCGATTCCAGGATCCTCGCGTTGGTCGCCGGGAACCTCGAGCGGATGCCGGCGGCCGGGCGCGCCTCGCTCGAGGCCCTCGGCGTCGAGATCCTGGCCTACGAACTGCCCGCGGCCCTCGCCTCCTTCCCCCTCGCGGACAAGGTGCCCGCCGCGGCCGCCGCCGAGGCCGCCCTCGCGGCCGGGCCGGCGAGGCCCGACGTTCTCGTGTGGATGGACTCGGACACGGTGTTCATCCGCGAGCCCTCGGAGGTCCTCCTCCCCGCCGGGGCGAGGCTCGGCTTCCGGCCGGTCCACCACAGGGTCATCGGCTCGCCGGCGGATGCCCCGCCCGACGCCTTCTGGACGGCCGTCTACGAGGCCTGCGGCGCCGACCCCGCCTCGGCCTTCCCGGTCACGACGATGATCGACCGGAGCAGGATCCGCTTCTACCCCAACGCGGGCTTCCTCGTCGTGCGGCCCGAGGACGGCCTCCTCGGGCGCTGGTACGGGACCTTCGCGAAGGTCTACGACCGGCCCGAGCTCGCGGCCTTCTACGACAAGGACCAGCGGACCGGACTCTTCGCCCACCAGGCCATCCTCGCGGCGACCCTGGTCGCGGCCCTGCCCCGCCGGGAGTTCCGCGAGCTGGGCTTCGCCTACAACTATCCCTTCCACCTCCACGGCTCCTGTCCCGCGGACCTGAAGCCGGGCAAGCTCGAGGACCTCGCGACGATGCGCTACGACCGCTGGGCCAACTGGGCCAAGATAGGGCCGGCGCTCCCCGCCTCGGGGAAGGCCCTCGCGGACTGGATGGCGGCCCGGCGCTGAGCGGTCAATGCGCGTTATGCGACGTCGATGTCGCGGAAATGGCTTCGCATAACGCGCGATGCTCGTCGTCTTCTCCCTAGGGCCGGAGCAGGGAGACGAAGAGGCCTATGTTCAGGGCCGTGACGATCGCGCCCACCGCGAGCAGCGTCGCCTTGAGGAGGGGGCCGTTCCGGTGCTTCCCCATGACCTTCTCCGAGGAGGTCAGGTGGACCTGGAGGAAGATCGTGATCGGCAGCTGCACGCTCAGGGCCATCTGCGAGAGGACCAGGCCTCGCAGTGGGTCCCGGATTAGGAAGATCAGGGCCATCGCGCCGAGGAGCGAGACGAGGACCCCCGTCCTCGTGTGGCTGTCCTTGATGTCGTAGGGCTCGCGGAATATCCCGGCCCAGATGCTGCCCGCGGCCATCCCCGAGGTGGTGCAGGAGGAGAGGCCGGAGAGGAGGAGGGCGACCGCGAAGACGGCGGCGGCGTGCTCGCCCAGGAGGGGCCTCAGGAGCCGCTGGGCCTGCCCGAGCTCGCCGACGCCCTCGCCGGCCGCGAAGAACGTGGCCGCCGCCAGGATGATCATCGCGCTGTTGATCGCCCAGCCCGCCCCCATCGAGAGCAGGGTGTCGAGGAACTCGAACTTGAGCTGCCGCTTGATCGTGGACTCGTCCTCGAGGTCCCACCGCCTCGTCTGGATGATCTCGGAGTGGAGGAAGAGGTTGTGCGGCATCACGACCGCGCCCAGGACGCTCATGACGATGACCATGGACCCGCCCGGGAAGGTGGGCGTGACCCAGGCCCGCGTCGCGGCGCCCCAGTCGACGCGCACGAGGGACAGCTCGTAGAGGAAGGACAGGCCGATGATCGAGACCAGGGCGATGATGCCCTTCTCGATGAGGCGGTAGGTGTTCGTGAAGAGCATGATCGCGATGAAGGCCGTCACGAGGAGGGCGCCCGCCCGCAGTGGCACCGCGAAGAGCATGTCGAGGGCGATGGCCGCGCCCAGTATCTCGGCGAGCGAAGTCGAGACCGAGGCCGCCATGACCGTGCCGAGGACCGCCCGCGAGAGGGGCTTCGGCAGGTGGGCCGTCGCCGCCTCCGAGAGGCAGAGCCCCGTCGCGATGCCCAGGTGGGCGGCGTTGTGCTGGAGCAGGACCAGCATGACCGTGGACAGGGTGACCATCCACAGGAGGGCGTAGCCGTAGCTGGCGCCGGCGGAGAGGTTCGAGGCCCAGTTGCCCGGGTCGATGAAGCCGACGGTGACCAGGAGCCCCGGGCCGATGTA
>CAYNPQ010000131.1:0-6628 GCA_964399065.1 uncultured Treponemataceae bacterium
CCGGCCCCGCCTACCTCCCGAAGTACGCTTTCACATAGGTCATTCGAGGTGGCGGACCCATAAGGTTCGTGACACTACTCAATACATGCGCTCTAGGTCGACCTCGCGCGCGCAGCTCCCGGTGCGGAGCCACTCCGAGATGTTCTCGACGCACTGGTCGGCGGCGATGACGTTCGCCTCCCTCGTGGAGCCGCCGACGTGGGGCGAGAGGATCACGTTCGGCAGCTCGTGGATCGGGAAGCGCGAGGGCGCGCCGCCCGCGGAGCCGGGCGGCGGATACTGGTACCAAGTGTCGACCGCGGCGCCCTTGAGGACGCCGTCGCGCAACGCGAGGTAGAGGCCCTCCTCGTCGACCACCTTGCCGCGGCCGACGTTCACGAGGAACTTCCCCTTGGCGGAGAGGAGGAGCTCCTTCGAGAAGAGGCCCTCGGTCTCGCGGCTCAGGGGCAGGGCGACGAAGAGGAGCTCGGCATCCTCGACGGCGCGGCGGAAGTCGGGCTCGATCCGGTCGAAGCCGGGCGGCGCAGGCTCGCCGCCCCTCCGCCTGTACCCGACGACCTCGCAGTCGAAGGCCTTGAGCATGCGCGCCAGGGCCTGCCCGATGGCGCCCGTCCCGAAGATCGCGCACCTCCGGCGGAAGAGGGAGCTCCACTCGTCCTCGGCGCCCTTCCCCACCCAGAAGCCGTGCCAGACCTTACGCCTGAGGTCCTCGTGGTATTCGACGAGGCGGCCGTAGAAGGCGAGGGTCATGGCGAGGGCGCACTGCGCGACCGATTCGGCGTTGCCGTGGACGTTGAAGACCCGGACGCCCTTTCGCGACAGGAGCTCGAGGGGAAGATGGTTGACGCCGGTGATGGGCAGGAAGAGGGCCTTGAGGGAGGAGGCCGCCTCGAGGAGGGAGGGCTCGACTCGGGAGGCGAGGAGGGCGTCGAGGGTCCCGGCGGCGGTGGCGGCCTCCGCGGGGTCGGTCACGAAGTAGTGGTCCGGGAAGGCCCTCGAGAGGGAGGCGAGGCGGCCCGACCAGAGGGCGGAGCCGGGGGGCATGAGGGAGCCGATGCGCATGCCTCGACTCTACTCGCCCGATCCGCCGGAAGCAAGCGCGCTTCCAGTTCGCGCGGAATAGTGCTAGACTAGGAAGGGCGAGCGCGCATCGCGCCGCCGCAAGGAGCCGACCATGAGACCCGACGCGACGAGAGAACCGGCAACCACGACGAGGCGGGGACCGCGCGGCATCGCGGCCATCGCGCTGCTCGCGGCCTTCGCCGCCGTCGGCATCGCCTCCTGCGCGGGGTCGCCGGCGCCCGCGCCGACCTCGGCGCCGACGCCCGCCCCCGAGCCCGCCCCTCCCCCGCCCAACCTCGCCGACCTCATCGCGCAGGGCGACGCCGCGGGGATCAAGACCTTCTTCTCGAACCAGGAGCAGCTCAACGCGCCCGACGCCAAGGGCTCCTACCCCCTCCACAACGCGGTCGAGAAGGGATCGAACGAGACCGTCGGCCTCCTCCTCCTCCTCGGCGCCAAGCCCGAGGTCAAGGACTCGCAGGGGCGCAGCCCCTTCCGGCTCGCGATCGACAAGGGCGCGGTCGACTGCGCGCGGACCCTCGCCGAGCGCGGCGCGGACCTCTTCAGCGCCGACGCCTCCGGCGCCACGGCGGCCGAGGCGGCGCTCGCCAAGGGCGGCGACGTGATCGGCGCGGTCTTCACCCAGAAGACCGTCAACTCGCGCGGGCCCGACGGCAGGACGCCCCTCCACATCGCCTGCGACCGCCTCCTCGAGGACGCGGCCGCGCGGCTCCTCGCGGCGGGCGCCGATCCCGGCCTCCGCGACAAGCAGGGCTCCACGCCCCTCGACCTGGCCTTCCTCCACCCCGACCGCGTCGAGGCCGCCCGCATCGCGGAGTCGCTCGCCCAACGCGGCGCGACCTCGTCGCTGCCCGACTTCTCCTGGTTCATCCAGGCCGCCCGCGCCGTCGACTACGGCTCGGTGCGCTACGAGGACGGGGGCACGCCCCTCCACCAGGCCACCGCGCGGCGGCAGAAGGGCTTCGTCGAGTTCCTCCTCTCGCGCAAGGCCAACCCGAACATCAGGGACGGCTCGGGCGCCGCGCCCCTCCACGAGGCCGTACGCTCGGGCTGGCTCGAGGGGGCGGAGATCCTCCTCAAGGGCGGCGCCGACCCGAACGTCCTGGACGGCTTCAAGAACAGCCCCCTCCACATAGCCCTGCCCGAGGAGGGCAGGGACGCGGGAGTGGCCCTCCTCCTCAAGTACGGGGCCGATCCCGCCCTCAAGGACCTCAACGGCAACACGCCCCTGCACGTCGCCGTGCAGGTGGGCTACCCCCTGGCCATGATCAAGGCCCTCGTCGACGCGAAGGCCCCCGTGAACGCGGCCAACTCGGCCGGCGACACGCCCCTCCACGTCGCGCTCCGAGCCTCCCGCTACGAGCTCGCGAAGGCCCTCATCGCGGGCGGGGCCGACCTCTACCTCGTCAACGGCCGGGGCGAGAGCCCCCTCTCGGTGGCCGTGGCCGCGGGCGTCGAGGCCCTCGAGGCCATCGTCAACGAATCCAACGTCAAGGCGAGGGACAACTTCGGCAACGGACCCCTGGCCATCGCGGTCGGCCTCAAGGCCCCGCCCGACGCGGTCGCCCTCCTCATCGCGAAGGGCGCCGACGTCAACGCGCGCAACAACGCGGGCGACGCCGCCCTCCACATCGCGGTGCGGAACGGGTTCAGGCCCCAGGGCGAGGCCCTCCTCCTCGCCAAGGCCGACATCTTCGCGGCCAACGTGCGCGGCGAGTCGCCCCTCTCCCTCGCCCTGACCGCGCGCGGCGGCCCCGCCGACTGGCTCTTCACCCCCGCGACGATCTCCGCCCGGGACTCCAACGGCGACACGCCCCTGCACCACGCCGCGCGCCGCAACCTCGCCGAGGTCATGGACTTCCTCGTCGCCAAGGGCGCGGTCCTCGACGCGCAGAACTCCGCCGGCGAGTCGGCCCTGCACTCGGCCGCGATGGCCGACGCCGCCGACGCGGCGCGCAAGCTCATGGCCCTCGGCGCCTCGGCGGCGTCGCGCAACGCGATGGGCGACACGCCCCTCCACGCGGCCGTGCTCTGGGGCGCGCGCAAGGCCCTGGCGGTCCTCGCCCAGGCCGGCGCCGACCTCGACGCGCGCAATTCCGCCGGCGAGGCGCCCCTGCACAAGGCCATGGTCAAGAAGGACCGCGAGGCGCTGAAGTTCCTCCTCGAGCGGGGCGCCGACGTCGACGCCCTGGACAACCGCGGCACGAGCCCCCTCGCGGCCGCGGCCCGCGCCGGGGCCCTCGACATCGCGCGCGACCTCCTCGCGGCCAAGGCCGAGCCGGGCACCCGCGACCTCGGCGGCCGCACCCCCCTGCACGCCGCCGTGGACGCGGCCGACGCCGAGATGACGAGGCTCCTCGTCGCCGCCGGCTCGGACATCCTCGCCCGCGACGGCGACGGCGAATCGCCCTTCACCCTCGCCCTGCGCCGCGGCCCCGCGATGGTCACCCTCCTCCTCACTCCCCAGCTCACACGGCGTTCCGACCCCGACGGCAGGACCCTCATCCGCATCGCCATCGACGCCAAGGCCTCGCCCGAGGCCCTCGATCTCGTCATCGCGGCGGGCGCCGACATCGGGGCCCGCGACCGCTTCGCCGCGACGGCCCTGCACGCCGCGGTCCGCTCCGGCGACCGCGACGCGGCGGCCAAGCTCGCGCGCGCCGGGGCCGATCCCTTCGCGCGGGACAAGGAGGGCGCGACGCCCGCCTCGCTCGCCATGACGGCCGGCGCCGAGGCCTTCAAATCCCTTGTCGCCGCGTCCGGGGTGGGCGCGAAGGACAAGCTCGGCAACGGCTGGCTCCACTACGCCGCGGTGGCGGGCAACGCGGAGGCCGCGAAGACCGCGATCGCCGCCGGCGCCGACCGCTCGGCGAAAAACGCGATGGGCGAAACCGCCGCGGACGTCGCCGCCAAGCGCGGCAAGGCCGACCTGGCCGCGCTGCTGAAACCCTAGCCCGCATTTCGCGCCCGGCGCGGGGGCGGAGAAAAGAAGAAGGCCATCCTCCCGGCATCGGGCGGATGGCCTTCCCCGTCTTCGGGCGGGCGTCCCGGGGGCGCGCCGGCTACGACTCTTCCTGGTACGCCGACAGCTCCTGCAGCTCCTTGAGCTTCTGGATCGCCTTCTCCTGGATCTGCCGCACGCGCTCGCGGGTGATGCCGAGGAGCTTGCCCGTCTCCTCGAGGGTGCGCGGCCCCTCGCCGTTGAGCCCGTAGCGGAGCTGGATGATGGTGATCTCGCGCTGCGAGAGGTTCTTGAGGACGTCGCCCAACGTGTCCTGGAGGGCCATGGAGAAGACCTCCTCGAAGGGCTCGGTCACGCTGTCGTCCTTGATGAGGTCCGAGAGGTGGGTGACGTTGTCCTCGTCGACGGTGGTATCGAGGCTCGCCGTCTCCTGGGAGAGCTTCATGATCTCCTTGACCTTGCGCGCGTCCATCCCGAGCTTGTCCGCGAGCTCCTCGGCCTTGGGGTCGCGGCCGAGCTCCTGGGTCAGCTGCTTGGCGACGAAGTAGCACTTCTTGATCGTGTTGAGCATGTGGATCGGGATGCGGATGACGCGGCCCTTGTCGGCGAGGCTCTTGATGATGGCCTGCCGGATCCACCAGGTGCCGTAGGTCGAGAAGCGGCAGCCCCGCGTGTAGTCGAAGCGCTCGACGGCCTCGATGAGGCCGATGTTCCCCTCGTCGATGAGGTCGAGGAGGGAGAGGCCGCGGTGCTGGTAGTTCTTGGCGATCGACACGACGAGGCGGAGGTTCGAGGAGATCATGCGGTTCTTGATCGCCACGAGATCCTGCTCGAGCTTCCGCCGCTCCCGCGTCCAGTCGTCGTCCGCGAAGTCCCCGGCCAGGTGCCTCTCGTCGAGGTTCTTGACCAGCTGCCTCGCCTCCTGGATCTTCGCCCCGATGTGTATCTCCTCCTCGGCGGTGAGGAGGGGGTAGCGGGAGATCTGCTTGAGATAGAGGGCGAGGGGATCGGTCTCTTTCGCGTGCTTTACTTTCTTCTTCTTCGCGGGCGGGGGCGCCGGTCTGGCCTTCTTCCGTTTTGGTTGCACAGGTCTCGGGAATGTACCGTCAGTCATGCATCCCTACCTTTCCTGCGAGCCACGGACCCTCGAGCCCTCAACGGCGCCGGCCGCTTGAGGACTGTCCGGAACCCTTAACTATATCCATTTTCCACTACGATAGCGTGAGTCTACTGAGGTTTAAGAAAAAAGCAATCAAAAAATCCAAATCTCTGCAAAATCTTAATTTTTTCACAATATGTAAATTCTCAGTCTCGGGGAGCTTCCGCCGGATCGATGACTTCGCGCCCACGGTAAACCATGAAGAAGGCGATAGGCGCCCCTTCCTTCGAATCCACGCCGACGCGCCCGAGCTCCTGCCCCGAGCGGACTGCGTCGCCGATACCCACTGTCAGGCTCTGATTACCTGCATACACGTATAGGTATCCCGTCCGGGACATGACGATGACCATCTCACCGTAGCCCCGGAAGGGGCCTGCCGCCACGACCTTGCCGGAGGCGACGGCCTTCTGCGGCTCGCCGAGGCGGGAGCGGATGATCACGCCCTGCGCCTTCCCGTCGAGGTAGGCCGGCTGGCCCTCGCAGGGCCAGGTGACCTTGGCGTCCACGGGCTTGGACTGGGTCTTCACGATGGCCGGAAGAGGAGGCACGGGGGAGAGGGCGGGCCCCGGGTTGGTCGGAGAGGGGTTTGCGCCCGGGGCCGCCCCGGCTCCGTTCGCCGCGACGCCGGAGGTCGCCCCGGAAGGCGCCGCGGCCGGCGGGGCCGCGGGCGGGGGCGCGGAGCCCTCGACCTTCTTGCCGGGGACGAGGAGCCGGTCGCCGACGCGGATCGTGGCGTCGGCCTTCAGCTTGTTCGCGGAACGCAGCTCTTCGAGACTGAGGCCGTAGCTCTTGGCGATGCCATAGAGGGTCTCGCCCTTCCGCACCGTATGGAGGCTCGGTATGAGGAGTTTCTGCCCCGCCTTCACCTTGGCCGGATCGGAAATGCCGTTCGCCGCCATGATCGCGTCGGCGGAGACATCGTACTTCCGCGCTATCGAGTACAGCGTCTCGCCGGCCTGGAGCACATGGTAGGTGGCCTTGTTCGCATCGGGCGAGCCGCCCGCCTTGGAAGCCGGGGAGGCGCCGAGCCCGGGTGTCGCGGCGACGAGGCAGAGGAGGAGGAAGGCGAGGGGGCGTGCGCTTCTCATTCGATCCGAATATCGGCGTCCGGGAGGGGAAGGTTGAGGAGGAGGGGAGCCGACATCGCGGGCTGAACCCGGCTAGAGCGAGTACCCCACGTAGAACCTGAAGGCCCCTCCCCCGCCCGCGGCGCGCTTGCCCAGGCCGCCGTCCGATTCCAGGGGCCAGACCAGGTCGCCGCGGTACTCGCCGCCCAGGGTGAAGGGCGGGGGGAGGCGGAGGCCGAAGCCGATGGCCCAGGCGAAGACCGCGTCGAGCTCGCCCTCGACGGGGCCCTCGTGGAGGCGCTGGGAGGCCGAGGCCTCGATCAGGGCGAGGTCGCCGAGCCGGAATTGCGCCTCGAG
>CAYNPQ010000131.1:6728-7864 GCA_964399065.1 uncultured Treponemataceae bacterium
CCCTCGCGGTCGGAGGAGAGGTCGAGGGTCGATGAGGAGGCGCGGGTCCTGGCCCAGATCCCGCCCGAGCCGAGGGGGAAGGCGCCTTCGGCCGAGACCGAGAAGTCGAAGGGAGCCGTCGCGAGCGCGTTCTCCTCCTGGGGCTCGAGGGCGAGGGGCAGGTAGGCGCGGAGGGCGAGGCGCTCGGTCGGGGCGTGGAGGAAGGCCCAGCGGATGGCCCGGGCCCGGGCGGCGCGGCGGGCCGCCGGATCGCGGATCTCCCGGTCGACCGAGCGATAGGCCGAGGCGAGGGCGGAGTCGACGGTGGAGAGGCGGCGCCTCGCGAACTCGAGCTCGTCCGAGCGGTAGCCCTTGTCCTTGGGCAGGGCGGCCTTGGCCCTTCCGAGGTCGGCCTCGGCGTCGGAGATGGCGCGCCGCTCGACGGAGAGCCGGTCGCGGAGCGGGGAGAGGCGCTCGGGCCCATAGGCCGAGGGGTCCGAGAGGATGCCGCTCGACTCCTCGAGGAGGGCGTCGCCGTGGTCGGCCGCGGCGATGGCCCTTCGGACGGACTCGCCGATGGCCTTGCCCGTCTCGTCCGCCTCGAGGGCGGCCTGGGCGGCGCGCACCCGGCCGATCCCGGCCACCGCCGAGTCTCCGGCGGCGCCGAGGGCCCGGCGGAGGTCGGGGGCCGTGCGCTTGCCCTCGCTCGAGAAGATCGAGGAGTCGCCGATGCCCTCGATGAGGGAAAGGCCCGAACGCGAGGAGTCCTGGGCGATTCCGTAGGCGACGAGGGCCTCGCCGAGCTTGGCCTCGGCCTCGGCGGCGGAACCTTGCGCGGCCTTGGCGTCGGCCTCCACGGATGCCTTCTCGGCCTTGTCGAGGAGGGAGAGGGCCGCGGCGAGGTAGGGCCCGCGCTCGACGATGCGCACGGATTCGTCGTCCACGGCGACGGAGACGCGGGCCTTCACTTGGCCGCCCTCGGGCGTCGACGAGAGCAGGGTGAAGACGAGGCCGACGGGCGGCGAGCCCACGAAGACCTCGGCGAAGAGCCGGTCCTTTCCGAGCCCCTTGAAGAGGAGGCCGAGGGCCGCGTTGCGCGCCCGCTCCTGGGCCTCGGATGCGTCCTTGCCCGAGGCCTCGGCGATGGCGGTGTAGGC
>CAYNPQ010000131.1:7964-9417 GCA_964399065.1 uncultured Treponemataceae bacterium
ACGCCGAAGAGGAGGGCGTTCGCCCGCAGGAGGGCGGGCTTCTTCTCGAAGAGGACGGCCTCGAGGCGGTCGATGCACTCGACGTCGGAGCGAAGGAGGGAGGCGTTCACGAGGAGCCGCACGTAGGAGGCCCGGAAGCGTCCCTTGCCCAGGATCTCCTCGGAGAGGTGGGCGGAGAGGGCGGCCCAGTCCTCGCGCTCGACGAGGGTGAAGACCTTCCGGTTGAGGATGAAGAAGGCGTTGAGGGCGCCGAGGAGGAGGATGAAGAAGAGGGCCAGGTACCAGTTCCCCTTCCAGAACGCGAAGGAGGATTCGGTCCCGAGGACGAAGAAGGGGAAGAAAAAGACGAAACAGAAGGAAATGAGGATGACGACGTTGAAAAGAATGAAAATTGTCCTAAATTTCATGCAACGCCGCTCCTATAATAGAAATGAAGTGGCATAAACTTTCGCTAAGTCTAGTCCCCCGCGACGAGGGGGGTCAATGGGTGGCACATGAACGCGGTACCGCTTAAGGACCTGAAACCGAAAATGTTCTTCTCCAAGACCCTCTTCCTCGACGAGGGTTTCGTCCTCCTCGCCCCGGAATGCCCGGTGGACGAGGCCTTGGTGAAGCGGATGACCCGCTGGGAATTCCGCGACGCCTACACGGACGGCGAGCCCCTCGACGCCTCCCACGCGGAGGGCGAGGCCGGGGAGAAGGCGGCGGAGGCGGCGGGCGCGCCGGTCTTCGCGGACGGGGCGGGCGACGCGGAGAAGCTCCAGACCCTCGTCTCCTTCTACTCGGAATTCACGGGCTACGTCGAGTCGGTCTACACCCGCTTCGTGACCAAGACCGAGATCGACTATCGCGAGCTCGTGGAGCGCTCGCGCGGCCTCTACGAGGTCACCGCGGAGAACCGCCGCTTTCTCCTCCGCGCCCAGGCCATCGTCCCCCAGCACAAGAACTACCTCGTCTCCCACGCGGTGCGATCCTCGGTCTACTCGGTGATCCTCGGCTCCGCCCTCAAGCTCGCCCCATTCCGCCTCATCGAGCTCGCGGCCGCGGCCGTGCTCCACGAGATCGGGATGGTCAAGCTGCCGCCCCAGCTCTACATGGCCGGGCGCCAGCTGTCGCCCCAGGAGCGCAAGTCGATCACGGCCCACCCCGTCCTCGGCTACAACCTCCTGAAGGAGCGGCAGATACCCCTCGCCGTGTGCCTCGCCGCGCTCGAGCACCACGAGCGGCTCAACGGCTCGGGCTATCCCCGCGGCCTCACGGGCGAGAAGATCTCGCTCTACTCCCGCATCATCATGGTGGCCTGCTCCTACGACGCCGTGACCGCCGAACGCCCCTACAAGGAGGCCAAGGACGGCTACTCGGGCATGGTCGACATCCTGAAGAACGAGGGCAAGCAGTACGACGACGCCGTCATCCGCGCCCTCGTCTACAGCCTCTCGATCTACCCCATCGG
>CAYNPQ010000132.1:0-9387 GCA_964399065.1 uncultured Treponemataceae bacterium
CCCGGCGGCGAGTATATAGTAGGGGAAATGATCTCGCTTTCGCTCTACGCGGCCGCGCTCATCATGGGCGCCGGATTCTGCGCCTTCCTCGGGGTCGCCGCCTTTCTCAAGAAAGGCATGCCGGGCGCGCGCTCACTCGGCGCCTTCATGCTGGCCTCGTCGCTGTACGTCCTCGGTTCGGGCTTCGAGCTGGCGAGCATGGGGATCGAAGCCATGCTCCTCTTCCGCAGGATCGGCTGGATCGGCTCCGCCTTCCTGCCGGCCTTCTGGCTCCTCTTCGCCCTGCGCTTCGCGAGGCCCGAGCCGCCCGCCCGGCCCCTCCTCGCCCTTCTCTTCCTCGAGCCGGTCGCCGCCTCGGTCCTGGCCTGGATGAACGGTCGGTCGGGCCCCTGCTTCGCGAACCCGCGGATCGGTCCGGGGCCTTTGGCCCTCCTCGTCCTCGATCACGGGCCCGCCTGGTGGGCCCATGCCGCGCTCTCGCTGGCGATGTTCGCGGCCGGCATCCTCGTCCTCGCGCTGCGCGGAGCCGATGCCTCGCCGCCCGTGCGGCGCCGGGCCCTCGTCTCGGTGGCCGGCATCCTCCTGCCGATGACCGCGGATCTCCTCCTCATCGCGGGCGCGACGCCTTTCGGCATCGACCCCGGGCCCGTCGCCGTCATCCTCTCCGGCCTCCTTTTCGCCTGGGCGATCTACCGGCTGCGCTTCTTCGACCTCCTGCCCGTGGCGAGGGAACGCGTCCTCGAGTCCCTCGACGAAGGACTCGCCATAATGGACCAGGGAGGCAGGGTCGCCTACTTCAATCCCTCGGCCGCCTCCATGCTCGGCCTCGAGGCGCGAGTCGACAGGAGAGGCTTCGCCTCCGCGCTGGAGACCAGGGGACTCGCCGACCTCGCGGCCGAGGGGCAGGGGAAGCGCGAGCTCGAGGTGCCCTGGGAGGGAGGGAGCCGCCGCGTCCGCGCCAAGGCCTTTCCGGTCCGCGACGAGCGGGCGAGGGCCGTCGGCTCGGCCCTGCTCCTCGCCGACGTGACCGAGACCGCATTGCTCGTGGACAGGCTCGAGATGCTCGCCTCGGTCGACGGGCTGACGGGCGCCTTCAACCGCCGTCGCTTCGACGAGATCGGCGGCCGCGACATCGAGCTCTCGCGGCGGGCGCGCGCGCCGATCGGCGTCCTCATGATGGACATCGATTTCTTCAAGCGGGTCAACGACGAGTGGGGCCACGTGGCCGGGGACGAGGTCCTCAAGGCCATCTGCTCGCTCTGCAAGGCGGAGCTCCGGACCACGGACGCCCTCGCGCGCTACGGCGGCGAGGAGTTCGCCGTCCTCCTCCCGGGCTCGGACGCGGACGGCGCGATGGGCGTCGCGGAGAGGCTCCGCGCCGGCGTCGAGTCGAATCCCTTCCGCTGGGAAGGCGCGGCGATACCCGTCACCATCAGCGTCGGCACCTACGCCGGCGCCGTGGCCGAGGGCGAGGACCTCGAGCGCCTCGTCAGGAGGGCCGACGAGGCCCTCTACGCGGCCAAGGCGCGGGGCCGCAATCGCGTCGAGTTCTGGAGCCCTGGCGCCAGGCAATAGTCCGAGGAGGAAGCCATGCAAGCGCTCATCGTCAGCATCAAGGTAAAGGCCGAGTTCATCGAGGCTTTCCGCGCGGCCAGCCTGGAGAACGCCGCCGCCAGCCTGAAGGAGCCGGGGGTCGGCCGCTTCGACCTCCTCCAGGACGAGTCCGACCCGACGCGCTTCGTCCTCTTCGAGGCCTACCGCGACGACGAGGCCCCGGCGCGGCACAAGGAGACCGCCCATTACAAGAAGTGGAAGGAGCTCTGCGAGCCCATGATGGCCGAGCCGAGGACCAGGGCGACCTACCGGATTCTCGGGAAGGGCTGAGCGTGGCCCTCCAGTTCGAGTTCGCCGGACCGGGAAGGATACTCTTCGGCGAGGGCGCGGTCCGCGGCGCGGGCTCGGCCGCCGCGTCCTTCGGCCGCCGCGCCTTCGTCGTCACGGGCCGGGATCCCTCCCGCGCCGCTCCCCTCCTCGACTCCCTCGGCGCCTCGGAGCTCCGCTGCGCGATACGCCCCGTCGCGGGGGAGCCTGACTTCGAGGAACTCGAGGCGGCCCTCGCCGCCGCCCGCGAGTGGGGAACGGAACTGGTGATCGGCTGCGGCGGAGGCTCGGCCCTCGACCTCGCGAAGGCCGTGGCCGCCCTCCTCGCGAACGAAGGCCCCGTACTCGACTACGTCGAGGTCATCGGCGCGGGCAAGCCCCTGTCCCTCCCCTCCCTGCCCTGCATCGCGGTGCCCACGACGGCGGGCACCGGCTCCGAAGCCACCAGGAACGCGGTGCTCCGCTCCCGCGAGCGGGGGGTCAAGGTCAGCCTCCGCTCGCCCTCCATGCTGCCGAGGCTGGCGATCGTCGATCCCGAGCTGTGCTACGGCCTGCCGCCCGCCGCCACCGCGAGCACCGGCATGGACGCGCTGACGCAGCTCATCGAGCCCTTCGTCTGCAACCGCCCGAACCCCCTCGTCGACGCGCTCTGCCGGGAGGGGATGGCGCGGGCCGCGCGCTCCCTCGAAAAGGCCTGCCGCGAGGGCCAGGACCCCGAGGCGAGGGCGGAGCTCTCCCTCGCGAGCCTCTTCAGCGGCATGGCCTTGGCGAACGCGCGTCTGGGCGCGGTCCACGGCTTCGCGGCTCCCATCGGCGGGGCCTTCGGCGCGCCCCATGGGGCGGTCTGCGCCGCCCTCCTCGCTCCGGTCGCCGCGGCCAACGTGGCCGCCCTCCGCTCCCGCGCCCCCGGCTCGCCCGCCCTCGCGCGCTACGCCGAGGTCGCCTCGATCCTCCGCGGCGGGAGCTCCTGCGCCAGGCCCGAGGACGCGGCCCCGGCCCTCGCCGAGCTAGCCGCCCGGATCGGCATCAAGGGCCTCTCCTCATTCGGAATCGGAAGGAATGACGCCGAGGATATGGCCGCCAAGGCTCGCGTCTCGAGCTCCATGCAGGGCAATCCCATCCCCCTCGAGGATGCCGAGTTGATCCGTATCTTCGAGTCGGCCCTGTAAAGAAATACGCAGGTAAGGTACTGCACCGCATCATAAATTATCGAGAAATTGCGAGCTTTTCTATTAGGCGCGGCATACTCCATCGGCTTCCCTTGATTCTTTCAGTCCAGACTGCTATACTTAACCTATCAGGTACGGAAACGTCGGGTTGACGCCGAAACAGCCCGACGACTCTCCTTCTTGGACGGCGGACGGCTCTCGTGGCGGTTTCGCCGTTGGGCCTCCCGGGGTGAATGCCTCCTTCCCCGGGAGGCCCTTTTTTACCTCCTCGCCTTGCGTATATACTCGCTCCCCGTGATGAAGCTCAAGGATTTCGATGCGTGGTGCCGTTCCCTCCTCGAGATCGACGCCCTTTCGGGGATCGACGACTCCCTGAACGGGGTCCAGGTCGGCCGCGACGATTCGCCCGTGGAACGGGTGGCCTTCGCCGTGGACGCCTGCGCCGAGAGCATCCGCAGGGCCATTGCCGGGGGCGCCCAGGTCCTCTTCGTGCATCACGGGCTCTTCTGGGGCAAGGCCTCCAGGATCGAGGGAGCCCTGCTCGAGCGGCTGCGCCTCCTCGTGGAGGCCAACGTCGCCCTCTACGCCTGCCACCTCCCCCTGGACAAGCACCCCGAAGTCGGCAACAACGCGGTCCTGGCCCGCATGCTCGGCCTGTCCGAGATCGAAGCCTTCGGGGACTACCACGGAGTCAAGCTCGGTTACTCCGGGAGGCTCGATCCGCCGATCGGCCTCGACGAGGCCGTCAGGCGGATCCTGCCCGACGGCTCGGCGCCGAGGAGCCTCATCCCCGGCGGCCCGGCGACGATCGGGCGGGCGGCCGTGGTCTCGGGCGGCGCCCCCTTCGAGTCCCTGCAGGCCATAGCCGAGGGCATCGACCTCTACGTGACGGGCGAGAGCTCGCACTCGATCTACCACGCCGTCCTCGAGGGCGGCGTCAACTTCCTCGCGGCAGGCCACTACGCGACGGAGGTCTGGGGCGCGAAGGCCGTAGCCGAGCGCCTGGCCCGCGAGACGGGCGTCCAGACCTTCTTCGTCGACCTGCCCACGGGCCTTTGATGGAGAATCCACGCATGGAGCGAAAGACCAAGGTCATGGCCCTTCCCTTCGCCCTGACCGCCTTCATCCTCGTCCTCGACCAGGCCACGAAGGCCCTCGTCATGGCCAAGGTCCGCCCGGGCTCGATCTCCTGGTCGGCCTTCGGCGACTTCTTCTGGCTCGTGCGACAGCAGAACCTCGGCATGGCCTTCAGCCTCCTCGACGACCTGGGGCCGGCCCTGCGCCTGCCCGTCCTCGTCCTCCTCCCCCTGGCCCTCGTCGCCTTCGTGCTGGTGTACTACTTCAAGGGCTCCGACATCACGCCCTTCCAGCGGTGGACGTTGTGCGGCATCGTCGGCGGCGGGCTCGGCAACGTGATCGACCGCGTCGCGCGGCCCGAGGGCGTCGTGGACTTCCTGAGCTTCAGGTTCTACGGCCTCTTCGGCCTCGAGCGCTGGCCGACCTTCAACGTCGCGGACGCGAGCGTCGTGGTCTCCGTGATCCTCCTCGCCGCGTCCACCATCGTCGTCGAGGCGAGGGCGAAGCGATGACCAAGGGAAGCGCCACCCTCCTCTTCATCGCCGTCGCCACGGTGGCGAACATCCTCGTGACCGCGGCCTCCTTCGTCCTCATCCTCGTCCTCTACGGCCTCACCCTCGGCCGCTTCCTCAAGCTCGCGACCGCGGCACCCGTCATCCTCGTCGCCTTCCTCGCCTCGATCCTGATCTCCGCCTTCGCCTACAAGAAGGGCCTCGACTGGGCCCGGAGGAAGTGGAGGCTCGAGGAGAAGCTGGGCTTCGGGAACCGCGATCTCAAGCGTTAGGCGATACCGGCTTCGACTCTATCGCCAGAATCGCCCCCGCGGCCCCGGCTTCCTCCTTTGACGATCGCGCGAAAAGGCGGCATACTCGGGGCACGCACAGCTCATACCAAGGAGTCTCCCATGCCCGGATACGCTTCCGTCCTCGAAAAGCTCGGCGCGCGCGTGCCCGACGTCCTCCTCCCCGCCGCGGGGACCGACTTGCGGAAGTGGGCCGTCGTGGCCTGCGACCAGTATTCATCGGAGCGCGAGTATTGGCGCAAGGTCGAGGAGTCCGTGGCCGGCGCGCCCTCGACCCTCAACCTGATCTTCCCCGAGTGCTACCTCGAGGACGCGGACAAGGCCGAGCGCGTCGGGCGCATCCAGGCGGCCATGCGCGACTACCTCGCGCGGGGCGTGCTCGAGTCCAAGGGTCCGGGCTTCGTCCTCGTCGAGCGCGCGACGCCCTACGAGAAGGAGCCGCGCAAGGGCCTCATGATGGCGGTCGACCTCGAGAAGTACCGGTACGGCAAGGACTCGAAGTCCCTCATCCGTCCCACCGAGGGCACCATCGTCGAGCGCCTGCCCCCGCGCATGCAGATCAGGCGCGGCGCGCCCGTCGAGCTGCCCCACATCATGCTCCTCGTCGACGACCCGAAGCGCACGATCATCGAGCCCCTCTACGCGGCCCGCGAACGCCTGCCCAAGCTGTACGACTTCGAGCTCATGCTCGGCTCGGGCCGGGTCCGCGGCTGGCACGTCAAGGACGGGGCCGCGGTCGCCAAGGTCGCCGCCGCGATGGACGCGTTGGCCGATCCCGCCGCGTTCAGGGCCAGGTACGGCAAGGACGAGGTCCTGCTGTTCGCCGTGGGCGACGGCAACCACTCCCTCGCCACCGCGAAGGCCGTCTGGGAGGAGACCAAGCAGGCGATCCCCGCGGGCGATCCCCGGCTCGAGTCCCACCCCGCCCGCTTCGCCCTCGTCGAGCTCGTCAACATCTACGACGAGGGCCTGCCCTTCCACCCCATCCACCGCGTCCTCTTCGGCGTCGACGAGGCGGACTTCCTCGCCGGCCTCGCCTCCTACCAGGAGCACCGGATCGAGAAGGCGAAGGACGGCGCGGCCGCCTTCGCGAAGGTCGACGAGGCCGAGCCCTCCGGGTCCCACCGCATCGGCTTCCTCTCGGCGAAGGGCGCGGGCCTGGTCGCCTTCCCGAAGCCGCGGGCCAACCTCGCGGCCGGCACGATCCAGGAGTACCTCGACGCCTACCTCAAGTCCCACCCCGAGGTCGGCATCGACTACATCCACGGCACCGAGAGCCTCGCCGCCCTCGCGGCCAAGCCCGGCAACCTCGGCCTCTACCTGCCGCCCATCGACAAGGGCTCCTTCTTCGGCACGGTCATCCGCGACGGCGTCATGCCCCGCAAGACCTTCTCCATGGGCGAAGCGCCCGAGAAGCGTTTTTACATCGAGGCGAGGAGGATCATCCCGTGACGGAGCGCGTCCTCCCGCTCGGCGACCCGAGGCTCAGGGCCGCCTGCGCGCCGGCGGGGGACGCAGCCGATCCCGCGCTCCGCGCCGACATGAAGCGCCTGACGCGAGCGTTGGACGAGTTCAGGGCGGAGCGCGGCTTCGGCCGCGGCATCGCGGCACCGCAGATCGGCATCGCGAAGCGCCTCGTCGCGGTGAACCTGGGCGAGGGGACGCGTTGCCTGCTCGATCCCGCCGTCGCTTGGAGGAGCGAGGAGACCTTCACCCTCTGGGACGACTGCATGTGCTTCCCCGAGCTCCTCGTCCGCGTCAGGCGGCACCGCTCGGTGAGCGTCTCGTTCCGCGACGAGGAGGGCCGGCCCCGCCTCTGGGAGCGCCTCGGCCGGTCCGTCTCCGAGCTCCTCCAGCACGAGCTCGACCACCTGGACGGCGTCCTGGCCCTCGACCTGGCCCTGGACCGGGACTCCGTCATCCACCGCTCAGCCTACGAGGCCGATCCCGCCTGGTTCCGCTCCCGCGTGGACTACGCGATCGGGGATGCCGAATAGGGGCGGAACGCCTCCTCGCCGGAGTCGATAGGAGCAACCACATGAAGATCAAGCTACATCGGGTGGGGTCGGCGCGGCTCGCCGGCCTCGTCGCGGCCGTCGTCGCATCCGTCTCGACGTATGGATGCGGCGAGAACGCGGCGGCAGGCGCTCGAGTGTCGGTGTCCGTGCAACGCGCCTCCCCGGCGCGCGGCTTCCACATCGAAGCCATGACGGACGAGACCTACCTGAAGGCGGAGCGGAAGGCAGCGAATCGCGGCAGCCTGGCCGGGGCCTTCGATCCCGAGCTCTTCACCCTCGATCTCGACGAGGTCCAATTGTACTCGAGGACGGATCCCGGCCATCCCTTCGAGGCGATCCTGCCGCATCGACGCAATCCCTACGGAACCCTCATCCCCCGGCAGGTCAACATCCTCCGCTCGAACGGCTTCATCAGGGAGTTCTCGGTCTCGGCGCCGCGTTGGGACGGCATCTGCCTCCAGTTCCTTCCCGGGGTCGGCGACTCCTCGGGGCTCCCCTACCGGAGCCTCGTCGCGGTCAGGCTGCCCTCGGCCTACGACGGCCTCGCCCTCGCCAACGAGGAGGCGAGATCCGCGGGCCAGGAACCCGGCATCCACTACTTCAGCTTCCAGGGCCTCCAACCGTATGTGGGAACCTTCCTGAGCTATCTCGTCATCGGCGCCGACGTGACCAGCCCGGGCATCCAGAATCCGGGCGGCCTCATGCCTTCGGCGGTCGGCGACAGCAGCTGGTCTCTCCCCGGCGGCGAGACCACCGGCAATACGACCGCCGTCTTCCTGCCCGGGCCGGCCATCGACTTCACGGGTTTCGCGAACCCTGAAATCGTCCTTTCCTGGGACAGCGACGACCTGATCCAGGTCTGGGACCGCGGGACGGCCGATCTCGCCGACGATTTCGCCACTTTCGACCTCGCCGCTCCCTTCCCGGTCAGCCTGTCCCTCCGGGAGAAGGCTGCGGCCACCGCCGGCGCGGTCGGCGATGTCACGCCTCCGGGCGAGGCGATCCTGCCCGCCATCGGGCAGAGCCCCGATGCCTCCGGCCCGGCCTGGAACACTCTCGTCTGGACGAATCCCGAGGATCCGGACTTCGACAAGGCCCTCGTCGTCCGCAAAGCCGGCTCGGCGCCGACCGGTAAGGCCGACGGCGATACGGTCTACGAGGGCTTCGAGCCAAATTTCGTCGACACGACAGGACTTTCGGGAACCACCTACTGGTACGCTCTCTACATGGTCGATACCGCCGGCAATCGCTCCGCAGGGACAGTGCTCTCGTCGACCCAGCCCTGATAAGGAATACTAGGCGAGGGGGACTTCCCGCGCGGAACCTCGCTCCTGCGATTCCGGGCACCGCAGTTCTCCCCCTCGCCGTCCCGCTTCTTCGACACTCCACAGCGAAGCAGGTTTTTGGGTACTTTTTTCCCACCGTGCCAAGAATTCTGGTGAATACTGTCCATTCGAATGCCGAAATCTTTGAATACTGTATTCCGTATCCAAAAGCACTTCCAAATGCTTGACAGTCCTCCCTGACGTGCTACTATTGTCTTGCACAGCTTGCAGCCAACCTACCATCACCGTTCCACAAGGGAGGATCCCATGGTCATTCTGCTGGCCGACGCCTTCGCGCCGGACCTGCCGGGGAGGCTCGCCCCCTTCGGCGAAGTCACCAACGACGTCGGCCGCGTAGGCGAGGCCGAGGTCGTCATCGTCCGCTCGAAGACAAAGGTCGACAAGGCCATGATCGACAAGGCGCCGAAGCTCAAGTACGTGATCCGCGGCGGCGTCGGGGTCGACACGATCGACGTCGAGTACGCCAAGCAGAAGGGCATCGCCGTGGACAACACCCCCGAGGCCTCGAGCCTCGCGGTGGCCGAGCTCGCCTTCGCGATGATGATCGCCATGCCCTGCCACATCGCCGAGGCCGACGCCTCGATGAAGCAGGGCAAGTGGCTCAAGAAGGAGCTCGAGCGCACCGAGCTCGCCGGCAAGACCCTCGGCCTGATCGGCATCGGCCGCATCGCCCGCGAGCTCGCGGTCCGCGCCAAGGCCTTCGGCATGAAGGTGATCGCCTACGACAAGTACGTCCAGAGCTCCGACGTCGCCGAGATGACCACCCTCGACGCCGTCCTCGCGAAGGCCGACTACATCAGCCTCCACACGCCCCTCACCGACGAGACCAAGGGCATGATCAACGCCTCCAGCATCGCCAAGATGAAGAAGGGCGCCTATCTCATCAACACCTGCCGCGGCCAGGTGATCATCGAGGAGGACGTCGCGGCGGCCCTCAAGGAAGGCAAGCTCGGCGGCTACGCCGGCGACGTCTTCTACAAGGAGCCGCCCGAGGGTTCGCCCCTCCTCGCGGCGCCCCGCGCCGTCCTCACGCCCCACCTCGGCGCCTCGACCGAGGAGAACCTCCTCCGCCTCGGCGACTGCATCGTCGAGCG
>CAYNPQ010000133.1:0-9333 GCA_964399065.1 uncultured Treponemataceae bacterium
GCTATCATCCGCCCATGTCGAGACGCGCGACGCCGCGCGGCGGCCGCGCGGGCGGCCTCGGGTCGCGCATCGCGCTCGGGCTCGCCGCCGCCCTCGTCCTCGCCTCCTGCCGCTCGCCCAGGTCGGCCTTCATCGTCGGGAACGGGGAGGACCGCGCCGAGCTCGAGGAGCTCTTCGGCCTCCTCGAGGCGGCCGAAGGCGACTCGGTGCAGCGCTTCGCCGCCATCCGCCAGATCTCCTCGAAGCTCCTCGCGCGCCGCGAGTACGGCCGCCTCACCGCCTTCCTCTCGAGGACGGCCGAGGACGAGTCCGATCCCTACGCGGCCTGGTACCTCTTCACCTCGGCCTACGCCCATGAGCTCCAGGGCTCCGCCCCCGTCGCGGCCGTCTACTACGACCGCATCCTGAAGAACCTTCCCGACATCATCGTCGACGGCCGCTCCGTGCACCGCGAGTGCCTCTCCCGGCTCATCGAGACCTCGCTCTCTCCGGAGCGCCGGATCGAGTACTACAAGGACCTCATCGCGCGCTTCCCCGACGAGTCCGACATGGGCCGGATCCTCTACCTCCTCGGCAAGGAGTACGAGGCCGTCGGGGACTGGGACCTCGCCTTCCGGACCTACTCGAAGTTCCTGCCCTACTTCGGGACGGCCATCCCGGGCCAGCCCGACGCCTTCCAGCACGCCCGCAACGTCGTGGACTTCTACAACAGCCCGAAGGACTGGACCTACGAGGACCTCCAGACCCTCGTCGCGAACGTCAAGTCGGCCCTCGCCTCGGGCGACCCGAACCGGCTCAAGCGCTACCGCGCCAAGGTGAACTTCTTCGCCGCCTCCTGGCACCAGGACGAGACCGAGGTCAACAGCCAGGTGCTCTTCGACTTCTCGGAGTTCATGCCGGGCGGCCGCATCTACGCGGCCGAGGGCCTCGACCCGGGCTCGGGCCCCCGCGAGGCCTATCTCAAGACCTGGGGCTGGGCCGAGCGCATCTCGACCTGGTACCTCTATTTCCGGAAGATCTACTTCCCGGCCGACCCCGAGATCCACGGTCGGTGGGAATGGGCGGGAATCTACTTCGGGGAGAAGATGTGAAGAGACCGAACGGCCCTCGAAGAGGGCTTGCCCTCGCCTCCGCCCTGACCCTGGCCGCCTCGCTGGGGGCGGGCGCCGCGGAGTCGCCGGCGGCGGCGGGCCTCCCCGCGGAAGCGACGGCCCTTCCTTCCGCGCCCGCCGCCGCCGCGGCCCCGGCCCGCGCCGAGCCTCCCCGCCGCGCCATCCCGCCCGAGGCTGTCTGGGGGCCCGAGGGCGCGCCGGTCCGGGCCCACGCGGGCGAGGCCGACTACGGCATGCCCATGCCCTGGGGCGAAGCCTCCTTCGAGGCCTTCCGCGCGTCGTACCTGAGCCCCGGCGGACGCGAGTGGCTCGCCGCGGTCCTGGGCCGGGCGGCGCCCTACCTGCCCTACGTCCACGAGCGGATCCGCCTCTACGGCCTGCCCGAGGAGCTCGCCTTCCTCCCGGTCATCGAGTCGGAGTACTCCGCGAAGGCCGTCTCGAGGAGCGGCGCCGCGGGCCTGTGGCAGTTCATGCGCAACTCGATAGCCGGCTACGGCATGCGGGTCGACGACTGGGTCGACGAGCGGCGCGACTTCATGAAGAGCTCCGACGGGGCCCTCCGCAAGCTCGCGGACAACTACGCCGTGCTCGGCGACTGGCAGCTCGCCCTCGCGGCCTACAACGCCGGCTTGGGCGCCCTGGGACGCGCGGTGGCCAAGGCCAAGGCCGAGGGAGTCGAAGCGCCCGACTTCTGGGAGCTCCGGCGCAGGGGCCTCCTCCGCAAGGAGACCGCATCCTACGTGCCGAAGTTCCTCGCGGTCGCCTCGATCCTCCGCCACCCCGGACGCCACGGGCTCCCGCCCTCCTGGTCCCCGGGCCCGGCCTGGGAGACCATCGAGCCCGGCCGCCAGGTCGACATCGCCCTCCTCGCGCAGAAGGCCGGGCTCCGCGCCGACGCGCTGAAATCGGCCAACGCGGAGCTCCGCTACTCCGTGACGCCGCCCGCCCGCGACTACCGGCTCAAGGTCCCGGCCGAGACCGCGCCCGCCCTCCGCGAGGTCCTGGCGGACCCGGCCGCCCCTCTCGTGCGCTACGCCGTCCATACCGTCCGCTCGGGCGACACCGTCTCGGCCATCTCGCGGCGCTACGGGAGCCCCCAGTCCGCCATCCTCCAGGCCAATCCGGGCCTCCGGCCGGACTTCATCAAGCTCGGCCAGAAGCTCGTCGTGCCCCTCCTCGGCGAGCCCGCGCCCCAGGCCGCCGCGGGCCGCGAGGAGGCCGAGGCGGCCCCGGACTTCTCCGGGACCTACGCCGTGGCGAAGGGCGACACCCTCTGGGCCCTGTCCCTGCGCTTCGAGGTGCAGCCCGAGCTCCTCGCCGAGCGCAACGGCCTCGGCCTCGACTCCGTCTTGCGCGAAGGAATGACCCTCCGCGTGCCGATACCTAGGGAGACGCCATGAGAAGAACCCGGATCCCCGCCGTCGCGGCCGCCCTCCTCGCCCTCGCGATCCTGCCCTCGGCGGCCGAGGACGGGGCCCTCTCCACGCGCTCGCGCGTCGACTGGGAAGCCCGGACCCTCGTCGTCGACATCTCCCTCGACCTCGCGAAGGCCGGGATCCGCCTGCCCGCGGGCCGGCTCGAGGCCGAGCGGGCCGTCGAGCGCGAGCTGCCCGGCCTGTCCCGCGCCGCCCTATTCGCCCTGCCCGTGGACTCTTGGCGCGACCTCGGCGCCACGGTCGCCGACGGCGAGCTCGACGTCAACGCCCTCATCGACCTGACCTCCCGCTTCCGCCGCGAGTCGGCCGCGTTCTCCCGGGACCTGAGGAGCTTCGAGGCGCGTTATGCGATACCGCTCGGCGAGGCCGCCGCGCTCTACGTCCGCGGCAAGGAGGCCGTGCCCCTCGCCGCGCCCCTGGGCTACAACCCCTCGCGCGCCTACACGGGCATCGTCATCTACGCCGAGGGCGAGCTCCCGGTGCGCGGCGAGCGCGCGTCGGGACGCCTGTCGCCCTGCCTCTTCCCGCGGATCTACGACGAGGACATGGTGCCGGTGCTCGAGCGGCGCAACGTCGACCCCGCGGTCCTGGCCTCGGCCGGCCCCTTGGGCTACGCCCGGGCCATCGACGCCTCCGCGGAGGACCGGGTCGGCGACGACCCCCTGCGCGTCGTCGCGCGGGCCGTCTTCGGCACCAACCGCACCGACGTCATCCTCTCGCGCGAGGACGCGACCAGGATCCTCGCCCTTCCCGAGAACCGCGACCTCATCCGGCGGGGCCGCGTCCTCGTGGTCCTCGAGCTGCCACGCCTGTAACCGCCCTCAGCCCTCGAGCGCCATCGAGGCGAAGACCTTCGCGTCGCCCACGAGGTCCGCCATGCGCGCGCTCTCGTTGGGCTGGTGCGCCGTCTCCTCCATGCGGGCCCAGACCGCGCAGTCGAAGCCGGCGTTGCGGAGGTAGGCCGCCACGCTCCCGCCCCCGATGCCGATGGCCCGCGCCTTGACGCCGTAGACCTCGCCGATTGCCCGCGAGAGGGCGGCCACGACGGGCGCGTCCTTCGGCGTGGCCCTCGACTCGTTGCGCTGCACCACCTCGAAGGAGATCGCCACGCCTCGGGCCGCCTCGACCTCGCGCGCGACCTTCGAGAGCGCCGCGAGGACCTCGTCGACCGAGTAGCGCGGCAGGATGCGCATGTCGAAGTAGAAGACGTCGTCGCCGGGGATGGTGTTGATGTTCGGGACGTTCGGCTCCTTCTTCGTGGGCTGGATCGTCGTGCGGTCGGGCTCGAAGAGCCCGTCGCGCGCGGGGAAGGCCGTCTCCTCGAGGGCGTGGCCGCGGAGCGCGAGCTCGCAGGCCGCGAGGAAGGCGTTGGCGCCCTCGTCCGGAGTCGAGGCGTGGCACTGCCTGCCCTTGGTGACGACCTTGAGCCAGCAGATGTTCTTCTCGGCCACCTCGATCTCGGAGCCGTCGGGCGAGCCGCCGTCGGGCACCACGATGAGGTCCTCCTTGCGGAAGAGGTCGGCCGCCTCGAGGACCCGCTGGATGCCGTGGACCGAGCCGACCTCCTCGTCCGCGACGAAGAGGAGCTTGATGGTCCGCGCGGGCCTGATCCCCCGCTCGAGGAAGGCGAGGGCGGCGAAGACCGAGGAGACCAGGCCCTGCTGGTTGTCCTCGACACCGCGCCCGTAGACCTTGCCGTCCTTGCGGACCACCTTGAAGGGATCCGAGTCCCACATGGAGCGGTCGCCCTCCGGCACGACGTCGAGGTGGCTCATGATCCAGAGCCGTCCGAGGCCCGGCCGCCCGCCGGGGATGGTCGCCACGACGTTGGGGCGGAGGCCGCCCGGCACGCGGGGGTCGGGCGAGTCGACGCGCTCGATTTCCGCGATCCCCCGGCCGCGGAGCCAGGCGACCAGGGCCTCGGCCTTGCGCGCCTCGCCCTCCCCTCCCGACTCGGGCGCGATCGCGGGGATCGCGGCGAGGAGGGACTCGAGCTCGACCATGCCGTCTACGGCGCCGTCGAGGTACGCGAACACTTCATCCTTGGCTGGCATGCGGGTCTCCTTGGTCGCTCAGGGCGCGTTGCGCGAAATCACTTGACCACGCCCGAGGCCAGGTAAGCCTCCCAGGTCGTGGAGACGAGGGTGTCGACGTCGGAGTGCCGGGCCTCCCAGCCGAGGAGCTCGCGCGCCAGCGCCGAAGAGGCGTAGAGCTCGGATGGGTCGCCGGGCCTCCGCGCCACGACGCGGGCGGGCACCTCGCGGCCGGTGAGGCGGCGGGCGGCCTCGACGATCTCGAGGACGGAGAGCCCCTTCTCGGAGCCGAGGTTGACGACTAGGCTGCCGTCGTGGCGCGTTATGCGCTCGAGGGCGGCGACGTGGCCGCGGGCGAGGTCGCTCACGTGCACGTAGTCCCGCACGCCGGTGCCGTCGCGGGTCGGGTAGTCGTCCCCGAAGACCTGGACCTCGGGCCTCATGCCCGCGGCGGCCTCCATGACGACGGGGAGGAGGTTGGCGGGGTTGCGCTCGAGGCCGTGGATGCGGCCCTTCACGTCGTAGCCCGCCGCGTTGAAGTAGCGCAGGGCCGCGTAGCGCAGGCCCCGGAGCCGGTCGTACCAGCCGAGGATCCGCTCGATCTCGAGCTTCGTGAAGCCGTAGTAATTCTCGGGCTCCTGGGGATGGCGCTCGTCGATGGGCAGGTACTTCGGCGCGCCGTAGGTCGCCGCGGAGGAGGAGAAGACCACCTTGCCGATCCCCGCCTCGAGGGCCGCGTTGAGGATGTTCACCGTGCCGTTGAGGTTCTGGAGCGAGTACTTCTCGGGCTTGAGCATCGACTCGCCCGCGGCCTTGGCCGCCGCGAGGTGGACCAGGGCGTCGAAGCCGCCGCGCATGCAGCCGAGGAGGGCCGGATAGTCGAGGATGTCGCCCTGGACGAAGCGGGCCTCGGGGAAGAGGTTGTCCCGCCGCCCGGTCGAGAGGTTGTCGTAGACGGCCACCTCGTGGCCGCCGTCCAGGAACTCGCGGGCGACATGGCTGCCGATGTAGCCGGCGCCGCCGATTATGAGGATGCGCATGTGCCCAGTATCCCAGAACGGGGGGCGGGAGTCCAGACGGGAGCGGACGGCGACGACAAGGCGCCGCGCGGAAAAAAAGAGGCCACCCGATGGGGTGGCCCTTCCTGCCGCCGAACAGAATTGAACTGTTGACACGTGGATTTTCAGTCCACTGCTCTACCAACTGAGCTACAGCGGCGTATCGTGGGTATGCTTATACCCAAACGGCGGAGCCGCGTCAAGCCCCGCCCTATCCGGGCCGCGGGGCCGACGGGACCTCGTCCCGCCGGGGGCTTGCGCGAGGGGGCCGGGACCGGGATCATCGCAGGCGGCCGCCCGCGGGCGCGGCGAGGAGGGAACGGGATGGATGGCGGCAGCCCCGCGAGGCGTTTCCGCGAAAGCAGGCTGGCGACGGTGGTCGCCAGCGCCGTCGTCCTCGTCCTCATCCTGATCCCGGGCGACGAGGTCCCCAAGATCGAGATCCCCGGCCTCGACAAGCTGGTCCATCTCCTCATGTTCGCGTGCTGGGCCCTCGCGCTCCGCTTCGACTGGGAGCTCTTCCGCAGGCGCCCGGCCTTCCTCGTCGCGGCCGTCGCCCTCGCGGGCCCCCTCACCGAGGTCATGCAGCTCTTCGCGCCGGGCCGCTCCTTCGATCCGGCGGACATGGTCGCCGACCTCGCGGGCGGGATTCTCGCCGCGCTCCTCGGCGGTAAGGTCGTGCTCTTCGCTGACCGCCTCCTGTCCGGCCCCGGAGAGCCGGAGGAGCCCGCGAATCCGACCGAGCCCCCCGAAGCGCGGTGAGCGCCGCGAGTCATCGCGAAAGCAAGTCTTGCTCAGTGCGCCCCAGGCCCTCAGCTTGAGAATACCGACCAGCAAATATCATTGCGCAATCGCTCGTCATCGATGACGAGCTCCCGTATCCGCTCGGGGAGCCGGCCGCGTTGCCACTCGCACTCGAGTCGGCCGGCCTCTTCCCCGGCGGCCCCTTCCGCGGCCGCGCGGGCGGCCCGGATCGCATAGGCGGCGGCCCCCAACTCATGGGCCGCGACATGGGCGACGACGGCCGCCTGCCCGGCCGAATAGGCGGCTTCCCGCGCGGCTCCGGCCAACCCCCGCGCGGCCGCGTTGGCGTGGTACGCGGCGACCTTGGCCTCGGTCACCCTGATCTCGCCGCGGGCCCAGGCCTCCGCCGCCTCGATCGCCCGTCGCGGCCGCTCGTCGCCGGGGCGGACTTCCTCGAAGCGATGCAGTACATGCCGCGCGCAGCTCGCGGCCCAGAGGGCCAGGAGACGATGATCCTCGTCCTGCAAGGTCCCGCCGCGGCGCAGAGTGATGAAGCGGGGGTCGCGGACACTCGGCAGTATCATGCTTCTCCCCGCGTCCGCAGGCCCTGGTCGAGGGCAAGGAGCAGGGCGTCGATGCGCTTCTTCCCGGCCCCGCGCGCCGGCATCTCGCGGAGGAGTCGCAGGGTCCCGGCATTCGCCGAGCCGATGGCCAGCCTGACCTCCTCGTCGCCGACGCGGGGATCGCCGTCGCGGCCCAGCTCCAGCGCGAGCGCGGAATACGCGGCCGGGCCCAGGATGTGCTCGGCCTGTCCGAGGTCGCGGAAGGGATGGGTGAAGGCGCTCGCGGCGGCGAGGCTGGCCGCCCGCGCCGCCGCGGCCGCCGCGGGCCCCTCGACCTCCCGCGACGCCCTGTAGGCTTCCATGGCGAGTTTCCGGAGCCCATTGCTCCTCGTCCCGCCCTCGGCGAAGGCCATGACGCCCTCGATGGCCCGGCGCGGCCGCCGATCGTCAGCCTCGACCGCCTCGAAGAGCGGGAGCGACCTGGCGGCGCAGGCCGCGGCCCAACCCCCCAGCGAACGGAGCTCATCGAGGTCGATGTCGAAGTACTCCTTGCCGGCCCCCAAGGTTCGTGACACCATCAAGCGCCCGCCTCGAAGCAGGCGAAGGCCAGCGGCTCCAGCCCGATGCCCGTCGCGGTCCGCAGCTCCCCCAGCACGGCGGCGAGCGGCCGCTTCTCGTCCCGGACGAAACCGTGGGCGAGGAGGCTCCTCTCGCGCAGCCGCTTCTCGAGCATGCCCGCCAGGATGCCCTCGCGGAGGGCGGGCGGCTTCGCGCCCATGGCCTCGTCCCCGGCCATGCCCTGCCGGAGCTCCTCCTTGAGCGCCTCGACGGCGGCCGGCGGCAGGGAAGCCTTGTCGACGAAGTCGGGCTTGAAGGCCGCGATGTGCAGGGCGACATCGTGAATCATGGCGAGGATCCGCCCGTCCGTGAAGGCCCCCTCCCGGTCAGCCCTCACCGCGAGGAGGACGCCGATGCGGCCCTCCCCGTGCAGGTAGGTCTCGAGGCGGCCGCCCGAGGGCCTGGCCAGGTAGGCCACCCGCCTGATCTCGAGCTTTTCCTTGACCTGGCTCGCCAGGCCCGAGAGGATGTCGAGCAGCCCCGCGTCGGGGGCAGTCAGCCTCCGGCGCCAGGCCCCCTCGGCCATGCGTTCGCCGGCCTCGGTGAATAAAGGGCTCAGCGACGCGAAGTCCGTCTCGCAGGCGAGCTCGACCATCGCGGCTCCATCCTCGCCCGCATGGATGAAGACTTTTCCCTCGCGGGTCTCCCGGTCCTCGCGTTTCCGCATGGCGACGAGCCCCCACTCCTTGAGGAGGGCCTCGGCGGCTTCGCGGTCGCCGCCGGACTCCTGCAAAGCCTTCCGGCAATCCAGCAGGCCGGCCTCGGTGCTCAGTCGCAGGGCCTTGATGTCTTCCAGCTCGACTTTCATGATCCTATCTCCTATGTTATTTGTAACATAGTATCCCGGATTACTAGTGTCAATGGGGTGAGTTGTGCTTGAATAGGGAATGGAGGCCTCATGTCCATCCGTCACGTCATCCTCGGTTTCCTCGAGTGGAAGTCCCTCACCGGCTACGAACTGAAGAAATTGCTGGCCTCGAGCCCGAGCCTCCCCTGGTCGGGGAACAACAACCAAGTCTACAAGGCGCTCATCCAGCTTCACCAGGAAGGCCTCGTCGAGCTCGAGGAGGTGACGCAGGAGAAGTACCCGACCCGCAAGGTCTACAGCATCACTGATGGGGGCCGGGCCGAGCTGCGCTCCTGGCTCCTTTCGCCCCCGCCCCTCCCCGAGTACGCGAGGCCGCTCCTGTTCCAGCTCGCGTGGTCGCAACTCCTGGACGAGGGGGAGGTCGCCGGCCTGCTTCGCGACTATGCCGAGCGGCTGTCGATGGCGGTCCTCATCGCGCGCGAGGAGGCCCGCCGCCGCGACGCGGATCCGTCATCCTGGGCCGGGCGCTGGCCGGGCCGAAGCCCGCGGGAGAGCCTCGTCTGGTCGAGGATCGAGGAGCTGCGCCTGGCGACCATGGAAGCCGAGCTGCGCTGGGCCACCGAGCTCTCCGCCGAGATCGAGGCCCTGGCCGGGCCGGACGCGGGGGCCGCCCCTACTCCCCGATGATCTTCACGAGGACCCGCTTGCGGCGGCGCCCGTCGAACTCCCCGTAGAAGATCCGCTCCCAGGGCCCGAAGTGGAGCCTGCCTTCGGTGATAGCCGCCACGACCTCGCGGCCGAAGAGCTGGCGCTTCATGTGGGAGTCGGCGTTGTCCTCGCCGACGTTGTGGCGGTAGCCCGAGACCGGCTCGTGCGGGGCCAGCTTCTCGAGCCAGTCGAGGAAGTCGGCGTGGAGCCCCGACTCGGCGTCGTTGACGAACACGCTCGCGGTTATGTGCAT
>CAYNPQ010000134.1:0-9255 GCA_964399065.1 uncultured Treponemataceae bacterium
TTTTAAACCGCGGCTCCCGTCACGATGACCCCTGACTCCGCGGACGAGGCCTTGTGCGATAGGCGCTTCCCTGCGGATTAGCCTCCTCCTTCGCCTTGCCCGGCATGGGCAAAGATGCTACACTTGCGGAAAGCTTTCGAGGCACCGAGCCCCATGTCGCGACGGGCGCGCCGAAAGGACCGGGAAGGCAAGATGGCAGAGCAAGATACGCAGATCCAGCTCGTGACGTTCCAGATAAGCGATGAGCTCTACGGCATCGACATCATGGACGTCAAGGAGATCGTGCGGGTCCAGGAGATCCGGCCGATCCCGAACGCGCCGAGCTACGTCGAGGGGCTTTTCAACCTCCGCGGCGAGATCATCCCGATCATCTCGCTCCACAAGCGCTTCCATCTGAAGAAGGCCCAGCTCGGCGAGGACGAGGAGCTCATGTCGGGCTTCATCATCATCGATCTCGGCGACATGAAGCTCGGCGTGATCATCGACAAGGTCGAGCGCGTCGTGGCCATAGAGGCTTCGGACATCCAGCCGCCTCCCCAGATGCTGAAGGGGATCGGCGCCGAATACATCCAGGGCGTCGTCAACCGCGAGAGCGGCTACCTCATCATCCTGGACATCCGGAAACTGTTCAGCGCGAAGGAACTAAAGAAGATAGAAGAAATCAGGCGCTGATCAAGCTCCTCAAAGGATACGCCGTCCATGAGCATCCCCGTCTTCCGTTCCTACATCCGCCGCAAGGACATGGACACGGTACTCAACTGCCTCGTGACCGACTCGGTCGGCCCCGGCGAGTACCTCGATCGCTTCCAGAAGTCCGCGAGGGAGATCCTGGGCTACGACTTCGGATTCGCGCTGCGCAGCCCGCTGGACGCCCTCGTAGCGGCCTTCGACGCCCTCGGCCTCGTCGAAGGCGACGTCGTCGCCGTCCCCGCCCTCGCCCCCGCGTATTACGCCCAAGCCCTCCGCGAGCGGCGCCTCGTCCCTTCATTCATCGATGCCGACCCGGATTCCGGATCGCCCGACCTCGCCTCACTCCAAGCCGCGGAACCGCGGCCCAAGGCCTTCGTCCTCTTCGAGGGCCTCGGGGTAATGCCCTCTGACCTCGAAACCCTCGCCGGCCTCGGCCTGCAGGTCGTCGAGGACATCTCCCAGTCCCTCGGGGCCTATGTCGGCGAGACCAAGGCCGGCTCGCTCGGCCAGCTCTCGATCCTCGGGCTCGAGCACGGAGGCCTCATGACCGCCGGCGGCGGCGGCCTCCTCTTCGCCCAGGGCCGGCGCGAGGGAAGCGTGCTCCGGAACGCGGCCGAGGCCGTCCCTCCCGAGCGGCGCATGACCGACTACAACGCGGCCCTCGGTTTCGCCCAGCTCAAGGACCTCGCCTCCGCGATCGAGAAGCGGCGCGAGCTGGCCTCGATCTTCGCGCAATCCCTCGCGCGGACGCGGCACAAGCTCCTGACCCAGGGAGGGGAGGGCGAGCCCGGATACTTCTCCTTCCCCGTGGTCCTCGACTCGGGTATGAAGGACGTCAGGGCTTACGCGAAGAAGAAGGAGGTCGATACCGAGCCCGCCTTCGAGGGGAGCCTCCTCGGAAGGGGCCTCGTACCCGATGGGTCCTGCCCCCGCGCCCGCTCCCTCCTCATGCGCTGCCTCCTCTTCCCCCTCCACCAGCGGATCGGGGCGGCGGGCGCCCAGAAGATCTCCAAGGTCCTCGCGACCTTGCCCTGAGGAAGGAGGCCGCGATGCCGGGAGAGACGAAACGCGTCCTCATCGTCGCGAACCTCGACAAGGACGACGCGCGCGGCCTGTCCAGGGAAATCGGCGAGCGCCTGGGCGAGCTGGGCATCGAGCACTCGACCTTCGCCTTCTCGGGCGCGCCCGGCTCGCCTCCCGAGATCGCCGGTTTCGACCTCGTACTCTGCCTCGGCGGCGACGGCACGGTCCTCTTCTCGGCGCGCGCCGCCCTGTCCTCGGGCGTGCCCCTGCTTCCCTTCAACCTGGGCAGGCTCGGCTTCATCGCCGGCTTCCGCCGCGGGGAATGGCGCGAGGTCCTCGACGCCTGGCGGGCGGGCAAGCTCGCCCTGAGCTCGCGGATGATGCTCGAGATCGTCATCCATCGCCCAGGCAGCCCGCCGGAGCGATACTACGCCCTCAACGACGGCGTGCTGTCGGCGCAGGGCATCGCGAAGGTGATCGGGCTCGAGGTCAGGGTCTCCGGCACGAGCCTCGGCACCTACCGCTCGGACGGCGTCATCGTCGCCACTCCCACGGGCTCGACCGCCTATAGCCTCGCCGCCGGCGGGCCCGTGCTCCATCCCGAGATGTCCGCGATGATACTCAATCCCATCTGTCCCTTCACCCTCTGGAACCGCCCCCTCGTCGTGCCGGACTCCGAGTTCATCGAGATCGAGGTCAAGGAGGGCAAGCGCACGGGCTTCATGCTGACGGTCGACGGCCAGGAGACCTCGGCACTCGCGCCCGGCGACCGCGTGGTCTTCTCGGGCGCCCCGGAACGGGCCCGAATCCACGCCCCGGGCAGCCAGGCCTTCTATGAGCTGCTCAGGACCAAGCTCTCCTGGTCGGGAGGTCCCGGTGCTTGAGGAACTGTCGGTCCGCGACTTCGCCTTGATCGACCGCCTCACGGTGGGCTTCGCGGGCGGGCTCAACATCCTGACAGGCGAGACCGGCGCGGGGAAATCCCTCCTCGTCGGCGCGCTCTCCTTCCTCCTCGGCGCCAAGGCCGACACCGGCGTGATCCGCGCGGGGGCCGAGGAGAGCCTCGTCACGGGGCTCCTCGACGTCTCGGGCAATCCCGAGGCCCTGGCCTGGCTCGCGGCGCGGGGCCTCGAGCCCGAGGAGGGCCGCGTCCTCCTCCGCCGCGGCATCAAGTCGAACGGCCGCGGCTCGGCCTACATCCAGAACCAGCCGGCCCTCCGCTCGGACCTCGCCGAGTTCACGCGCCTCGTCGTCGACCTCCACGGACAGCACGAGCACCAGTCCCTCCTCGAGCCCGAGAACCACCGACGCCTCCTCGACCGCTACGCCAGGCTCGAGGCCGAGGTCGCGGCCTTCGGCGAGAGCTTCGCCAGGCTCGCGGCCGAGCGCCGCGCCTACGAGGACGGGCTCGCCTCGGAGCGCGAGCGCGCCCGCGAGATGGAGTTCCTCCGCTACGCCGTCGACGAGATCTCGAAGGCGAGGCTCAAGCCAGGCGAGGAAGCGGAGCTCGAGGACGAGGAGCGCAAGCTCTCCCAGCACGAGAAGCTCTTCGCGGCGGTGGACGCGGCCCACGGAGCCCTCGTCGACTCGGGCCCCGACGGCGCCTCGGGCGGCCTCCCGGCCCTGCGCCGCGCCCGCTCGGGACTCGAGTCGGCCCTCGCCATCGACCCCGCGCTCTCCGACCTCGCGAGGAGGACCGACGACGCGTTCTACGAGCTCGAGGATGTGGCCGATTCGATCCGCGCCTACCAGGAGGGCCTCCGCTTCAGCCCGGAACGGCTCGAGGAGGTCGAATCCCGGCTCGCGGAACTGCATAGGCTCAAGAAGAAGTACGGCGGAAGCGTCGAGGAGATCCTCGCGCGGCTCGAGGATGACCGCGCCCGCCTGTCCCGCCTCGAGACCTGGGAGGAGGACAAGGGCGAGGCCGAGCGGCGCATCGCCGGGCTCGAGGCGGAGCTCGTCGAGGCCGCGACGAGCCTCTCCGGGCGCAGGGCGGCGGCGGCGGCCGAGCTGCAGGCCGGCATCGAGTCCATCGTCAGGACCCTCGGCATGCCGAAGGCCCGCTTCCTCGTCCGCATCGCTCGCAAGGAGTCCCCGGAGGGGAAGCCGACCCTCGGGCCGTACGGGATCGACGAGGTTGAGTTCCTCATCGCGCCCAACCCCGGCGAGCCGGCCAAGCCCCTGGCGAGGATCGCCTCGGGCGGCGAGCTCTCCCGCGTCGCCCTCGCCGCCAAGACGGTGCTCGCGGGCGCCGACTCGGTGGGCACCCTGATCTTCGACGAGGTCGACGCCGGGATCGGCGGCGAGGTCGCCGTGGCCGTCGGGGAGCACCTCCGGGCCCTCGGCCGCGCGAAGCAGGTCCTCTGCATTACCCATCTCGCGTCCATCGCGGTTCGCGCCGATAATCACCTAAGGGTCGAGAAGGAGATCTCCGGCGGGCGCACGACGACGCGCCTCTCCCGCATGGAGGGGAGGCCGAGGGCCGAGGAGATCGCGAGGATGCTCGCGGGCGACAGCCGCGAGGAGGCCTCCGTCGCGCACGCGATGGAGCTGCTCAGGAAGCACGGCGACTGGACGGACGGCTGATGGGAAAAATAACGCAGGAACAGCGGAACCGCTATTTCGAGAAGGTCAAGGAGCACCGCAAGACCATCGAGGCGGGACTGGCCAAGGAGAAGACACTCCTCGAGCTGCTCTCCAAGGAGGAGCAGGGCGCGGCCTACAAGCGCCTGACCCTCGCCGAGTCCACCCTCGACCTCTGCTCTTGGTACATACTCGTCAACACGCTCTCGGTCTCGCTGCTCGGCATCAAGAACGAGGACTACCTCCTCGAGGCGCGGAAGGTCCTGGTCAGGGCGATCAAGTACCTCGAGGACACGGTGTCGCCCTACCTCGACGCGCCCTACTCGGACTACGAGGCCAAGGTCGAGGAGATCCGCGACTTCGACGCCGCCGGCCGCTACCGCCTGGTCCGCAAGCTCGGCTTCGCGGTGCAGTCCCTCGAGGACGCTTTCGGCGAGAACTCGAAGTACTCGGCCTCGTTCATCGAGCTCTGGGGCAAGATGGCGGCCGTCACGAAGAACCTCGTCAACCTCAAGACCGCCGTCGTCGACACGGACTTCTCCTCGCCCAACCGCAACATCGTCCTCGCCCACCTCGGCCTCGTGAAGAGCCTGTTCCAGCGGAGCGCCGACAAGTACCGCGAGCAGTACGAGCTCTACACGCACAAGCACGACGACTTCAAGAAGGCCATCGTCTACCTCCAGGCGATGCGCCGCCTCCACGTCGTGCTCTCGGAGCGCGACGACGCCGAGACCCTCAAGAAGAAGATAGACATCTGGAGCAGCAAGCTCGAGGCAGACCTCAAGCGCCAGGAAGAGCACAGGAAGTAGGTCGTCCGGACCCGCCCAGGAGACGGGCGGTCAAGCACGTGTCAAGCGAAACGCGTTATGCGGAATGCCTCTCTCCCGGCCGCGCGATGGGCGACGCCCTCAGCGCTTGAGGTCGTGCAGGGCGTCGTGGGGCAGGAGGGCGCCCATGGTCGTCTCGACGAGGGCGCCGCGGGATGCGCCGAAGGCCACCGGCGCCGCCGGGGGCATGAACTCGGAGAGGACCTGGCGGCAGGCGCCGCAGGGGCTCACGGGATAGGACGCATCGGGCGTCGCGACGACGATGCCCGCGAATTCGCGCTTGCCAGCGCCCACCGCCGCCGAGATCGCGGAGCGCTCGGCGCAGACGGTGAGCCCGAAGGAGCGGTTCTCCACGTTGGTCCCGGTGAACACGCTGCCGTCCGCGCACAGGAGGGCGGCCCCGACCCTGAAGTGGGAGTAGGGCGAATAGGAAGCCTCCGCGGCCTCGCGCGCCAGTGCGAATAGGCGGTCCAGATCCATGTCGTTCTCCCTTGCCATGAGTTGACAGCGCTCCTCGCTACTATATACCATCCGTTCCGAAAGGGCGAGGTGGGGCAGGTGGAAGAGATCGGCAGGAAGCGACTGGCCGCGGCCGTCGCGGTGTTCGCGGGCATCGTCTACTTCCTCGTCTGCGCCTTCCCCCTCCGCAGGCAGTTCGCCCTGGCCCCGGTCTGGGCCCGCGACCTCGCCGCCGCGCCGCAGGCTCCCGGGGCCTCCCCCGCGCCCGGCAAGACCGCGCATCCCTTCAGGATGGGGAGCGGCTTCGGCTACTTCGACGAGGGGGGGACGATCCTCTTCGCGGCTCCCGCGCCTTACGGAGTGGCCATGGCCGGCGACGGCTTCGCCGCCTACGACCGGCTCTCCTCGGGCTTCGTGGTCCGCTCGCCCTCGGGCGCCGAGCTCTCCAAGTCCTCGCTGCCGGGCTATCCCTTCTTCGCGGCCGGCCGGCGCTTCGTGCTCGCGCCGGACCAGTGCGGGGTGGCTGAGCTCGCGCCCGACGGCTCCGCGCGCTGGCGCCGCCAGTTCGGCTCGGTGATAACGGCCTTCGGGGCCGGCGCCTCGCTCGCGGCCTTCGGCTTGATGGACGGCAGCCTCGTCGGGATCGGGCCCGGCGGCGAGGAGCTCCTCTCCTTCGCGCCGAGCGGCTCACGCCTCCCGGGGATCTTCGGGGCCGCCGTCTCGCCCGACGGGAACCTCGTGGCCGCGGTCTCCGGGCTCGACAAGCAGCGCCTCGTCGTGCTCGAGAAGCGCTCTTCCGCCTATCGCGTCACCTACCACCGCTGGCTCGAGTCCGACTTCCGCCGCCCCGTCGCCATGGACTTCTCCGGCGACGGCAAGCGCCTGGTCTACGAGGCGCCGCGCGGCGTCGCGGTCTACGACCGGGACGCCAGGATGGAGTCGCTCATCGCGGCAGAGCCCTACGGCCGTCTCGGCGAGCGGCTGGAAGGCAGTCGCATGCTCCTCCTCCTCGCCGGGCGAGGCCTCGACAAGAGGCTCGTCTGCGCCTCGCCGGAGGACCGACGCCTCGTCGACCTGCCCATTCGGGCGGCGGACGCCTTCCTCGAGTCCTCGGGGAGATCGCTCTTCCTCGGCATGGACGCCGAGCTGGTCCGGCTGGACCTGCGGGAGGAATGATGGAGAGAGGGGCGCGCGCGATCGCCGCGGCGGCGGCCATGTTCCTCGCGACGGGGGGCGCCGCGCTCCGCGCCCTCGAGTGGCCCCTGTCGCCCGCCGGGATCGCGGCCACCTTCGGCACCCAGGCCAAGGGCAGGATCGTCTCGGGCATCGCGCTCGCGGCCTCGGGGGGCCAGGTCCGCGCGGCCGGCGAGGGCGAGCTCGTCTTCGCGGCAGGGGAGGGCATCGGACCCTCCGGCCTCCCCTCGGCCCTCGGCGCCTTCGTCGTCGTGGAGCACGACAGGCGGATGGCCGCCGTCTACTCCCACCTCGCCTCCGGCACGGTCGACGGAAGCGCCCGCGCGCTCGGCAAGGGCGAGGCCCTCGGCGCCTCCGGCGTCTCCGGCTGGGCCGAGGGCGAGGGCATGCTCTTCCAGGTCTACGACCGCGAGGAGTCGCGCTGGGTGAATCCCCTCCTCCTCCTGCCGCCCGTCGCGGACGAGAAGCCGCCGGCCATCAGGTCCATCGTCCTCTCGCGGGGCGGCGACTCCTTCGTGCTCGGCGACGCGAAGTCGCTCAGGCAGGGCAACTACTCGATCTCCCTCATCGTCTCGGATCCCTCGGACGCGGCCTGGACGGCCGGACCCCTCGCGCCCTACGCCCTCAGGCTCTCGATCGACGGGACCCAGGCGGCGAAAGGCGTCTTCGACGTCGCGCGCGCGGTCGGCGGGGATCTCTGCTTCTTCTCGGACCCGCCCCGGCCGGCCTCGACCTTGCGGGGAGCGGAGGGCGGCTACGTCCTGGCCGAGCGCCTCCTGACGAGGGGCAGGGTCGTCTTCGAGGCCGTCGCCGAGGACGCGGCCGGCAACCGGCGCACGGCGAGCTGGACGGTGACCGTCGAGTGAGGCGCCCCGCTCGCGCGGCTGGGCCCGGCCGCTCCGCGGGGCAGGGCGCCGTCAAAACCTTCGCGACGCGACCCAGGGAGGAGCCGCGGCGCCGCGCGAGCTGCGCCCTCTGCGGATCGGACGAGGCCGTCCCGCACTGGGACTGCGGCGGCTTCTCCTTCGCGCGCTGCCCCCGTTGCGGCCTCCTCCGGCAGGACCCCCAGCCCGAGGCCGCCGCCGTGGCCGCGCGCTACGCCGGCGCCGAGTACCTCGCCTACGAGGAGGCGAACCAGCTCGCCTACCGCGACCTCGAGCTCCGCACCCTGGGCGACCTGGGCCTGGACGAGGCGGCCGCGCCCCTCTTCGCGGCCGCCGCGGCCGCGGACCGGCGGCCGCGCGCCCTCGACGTCGGCTGCGCGACGGGCGCCCTCCTCGACGCGTTGCGCGAGCGAGGTTGGGAGCCGGAGGGGGTCGAGATCGGGGTTGCCATGGCGGAATACGGACGCGCCCGCTACGGCCTGGCCATCAAGGCCTGCGCCCTCGAGGAGGCCGGCTTCGAGGACGGACGCTTCGCCCTCGTTCACGCATCACACCTCGTCGAGCACCTGAACGACCCGGCCTCCTTCCTCGACGAGGCGCTGCGGGTCCTCGCGCCCGGAGGCCTCCTCGTCCTGACGACCCCCAACGCGGAGGGCTTCCAGGCCCGCCTCCTCGGGCCGGCCTGGCGCAGCGCCATCAACGACCACCTCTACCTCTTTTCGGCGAGGACCCTCGAGGCCCTCCTCGAGTCGCGCGGCCTCGTCCCCCTCCGACGGGTCACCTGGGGCGGCTGGGCGGCCGGCCTCAAGCCGGCCTTCCTGAAGAAGCCACTCGACGCCTGGGCCAAGCGCTCCGGGAGGGGGGACGTGGTGGCCTTCCTCGCCGCGCGGCGGGGGGCTTGAGGCCGTCCCGGCGCGGAACTAGAGTGTACTCACGGAGGGAAGCCGTGGAGACCACGCAGAAAGCCCTGTTCATAGACGCGTCGACCGGGTTCTACCGGGTCAAGCGCTACAAGGTCGGAGAGTATTTCGGGCCGGTCGACCTCGGCCTCCACATCTCGGGCAGGACCCAGAGCATCAACTTCGGCGTGGGGCTCTTCGCGGGCTCCATCCTGCCGGGCTCCAACCGCCTGATCTTCACGGGCTTCTCGCCCTGCTGGAGGTCCTTCTACATCTCGAGCATGGGCGGCGCGGGCCTCGTCTTCGACAATCTCGGCATAAACCTCGTCAGCCTCGTCGGCAAGGCGGCCCTGCCCTCGATCCTCTACCTGAACCGATTCCACGGCGAGGAGATCGAGGTCGAGGTCGCGCCCGTGGACCTGCATCAAGTCTGGGCGGGCAAGCCCGGCTCCGGCAGGACCGGCGCCTACGCCCTCATGGACCAGGCCCTGGAGAGCTACGGCAAGCGCTTCGCCGGCGACTACCGCGCCTTCGCGGTCGGCCCCGCGGCCGAGGTCACGGACTTCGGCGCCATTCTCTCCGCGCCCGTCAAGGACGGCAAGGCCAGCGACGTGGACACCTGGGCGGGCCGCGGCGGCCTGGGCTCGAAGATGCTGCAGGAGCACGGCATCGCCGCCGTGGTCTACGGCGGCACCG
>CAYNPQ010000135.1:0-9149 GCA_964399065.1 uncultured Treponemataceae bacterium
CCTCGGAGTCGGTGGGGACGAAGATCAGCGGCATCGCCTCGCCCTATACCTTGAAATGCACGAACGGCCGCCTCTACGTGTTCCGCCTCAAGGCGAAGGCCGAGGCGGGCTACCCCGACAGCTACTCCGACTACCTGAAGACCATACCCCTCTCCTCCGGGACTCTCGCGCCGAAGCTCTACGGCATGCGCGGGAGGATCGACCTCCGGTGGAACGGGATCCCGGCCACCGACCAGTACACGATACTCCGCCGGGTCGGCGACGTCGGCACCTTCGACGAATTCCGCACGACCACGGGGACGAGCTTCTCCGATACGACGGTCCAGAACGGAAGGAACTATTATTACAAGATCCGCCCGAAGGAGGATTGCGCGATACTGAGCGCCTCCGCGGGCGGACAGACCGACGGCTTCGGGACGAGTCCCACCCTGACCTCCTCGAGCGTCCTCGACGACGCGAGGTCCTTCGCGCGGAAGGGCGGATACCTCTACGGCACCAGCGCGCAGTACGGCTTGCGCGTCTTCGACGTCTCCGCCCCGACGATCCCCAAGCTCGTCAGGAGCGTCGCCCTGCCCGCGGGCGGCCTCGCCTACGAGGTCGCCGTCTCCGGCGACTATGCCTACGTCGCGGCGGGCAAGGCCGGCATACTCGTCTACGACATCAGCTCGCCGGCGAGTCCCGTCCTCGCCGCGACCTACGCGACGGGGATCGCCTGCGCCCGTGGGCTGGCCTTCTACGGCACGAAGCTGCTCGCGACCGACTTCAGCTACAACGACTCGAAGGCCTCGGACGTCACGACGAATTACGGCCGCGTCTCGTTCTATACCTGCACCCTCTCGATGCTCGACGTCGCGACTCCCTCGAACCCCGTCCTGCTGAAGACCTTCGCCGTCAACGCGGGACCGGAGCGGATCGGCTACGGCCTGCTCGGCCAGGACTCCGTCGAGAACCACCTGCCCGTCGCGGTCTACGGCGATCACGCCCTCGTGGCCGACCTGGGAGGCGGGATCCGCGTCGTCAGGCTGACCGACGCGAGCGGCTCCCCGGCGATCCAGACTCTCTCCGCCACCGACCGCTACCCGACCGCCACGGAAGGCGCCTACGCGAAGCAGGTCGCCGTCTCCGGATCCGCGGCCTACGTCGCCTACGGCCATTACGGGATCATGGTGATCGATCTTTCCGGTCTCTCCGCCGGTGCCTCGGCGAGCATCGTCTCCTGCGACGACTACCTCGCCAACGGGAGGGCCCAGGATCTCGCGATCTCGGCGCCCTGGCTCTACGTCGCGAACTACGACCGCGGCATCCAGATCTACCGGATCGACGAGCCCCTCTCGCCCTCGCCGTACAAGAGCATAGCCGCCGACTACCCGAGCACCGTGGCCGCCGCGGGCTCCATCCTCTACTCCTACACGGGCCTGTACACGGGCAGTACGGGCCAGCAGATCATCGACACCAACCAGCCCCTCGAGCTCGGCTTCCGCTCCAAGTTCCAGTCCACGTCGGCCTTCGACATCGCCCTCGACGGAAGCCGCGCCTACCTCGCCGACGGCTCCTCGGGACTCCGGGTCCTCGACGTGAGCGATCCCGCGGCTCCCTCGCAGGCCGGCATCCTCGCCTTCGGGGGCTACGTCGCCGCCAAGGTCAAGGTCCACGCCCAGCTGGCCTTCGTGCTCGGCTCCGAAATCAACACTTCCAGCAGCAGCGCCAACCTGTTCATCGTCGACGTCTCCGATCCCGCCAAGCCCGCCCTCAGGGGCAAGATCGGGACCGACTACGTGCGAGGCTTCGACGCCTCCGGCGACTATTTCTACCTGTCGACCCTCTACCACGGGCTCGAGGTCTACGACATCTCCTCGCCGGCCTCGCCGACCCTGCTCTGTTCCATCCTCACCGGGAACAGCGCCAACGCCCTTTCGGTCTCCGGGAGCTACGCCTATCTCGCGGACTCGGGCGGGAGCGTCAAAGTCTTCGACATCGCCAACCCCGCCTCGACCTATCTCGCGTCGACGATCACCGCCTTCGGCTGCACGAACATCGCGACGAGCGCGAGCGGGGCCTTCATCGGCTCATCCTTCACGGGCCTCGGCGTGCTCGACATCGCCGACCCCCTCGCGGGCTCGATCACCAAGACTTTCGCGCCCGCGGCCGCCATGGAAAAAGGGCTGGCCTGGTCGGGCAACTACCTCTTCGGGTACCAGACTCCCAATCCCTATTCCCCCGGCATGATGGGGACGGTCAGGATCATCGACCTGTCCAGGATCGGCAAGCCCCTGCTCATCTCGAGCTGCCCGGCGGCCTTCGACTACGACAGCTACTCCGCGGGCGGCCCCTACGGGGCGGGGAACGGCCTCGCCGTGCAAGGCGCCTACCTCTACTCGGCGACGGGAGTCGCCGGACTCTACGTATATGGACTCAGGCCCTGAGCGCGCTCGAGGGCGGAATACGATAATCGCCGGGCGTCCCTAGGCGGCCGGCATCCAAGGAGAGGCAATGCGCAGTGCTCGTCCCCCCTCGCTCGCGGCCTTGACGATAGTCGCGGCCGCCCTGTTGTGCTCCTGCCCCTCGGGCGGGACCGCGCCCGTCGTCCCGCCTTCGAGCGACGCCGCGCTCAGGGCGCTGACCCTCGATTCGGCGACGATCGCCCTGTCCGGCCAATCCCTCGCCGCCGCGGTCAGGGAGGACGCTGCCTCGGCAGCGCTCGCGATCGTCCTGCCGGCCGGGGCCACGGCGACCATAGACGGAAAGGCGGGGACCGACCTCGTCCTCGCCAACCTCGTCCCGGGGGAGAACAAGGTGACGATCGAGGTGACCGCCGAGGACGGCGGCACCCGGCTCTCCTATGTGCTCACCATCACGAGGCCCCATCCCCTCGCGGTCGCCCTCGACAGCCCCGCCGAGGGCGCGACGGTAAACTCCAGCCATCCCGCCTTCGCCTGGAAGGCCTCGCGCGGCGCTGCCGGCTACCTGCTCCGCATCGAGGCCAACACGACCCTGACCGCGGCCGCCCGGGAGCAAAGCAGCGAAGCGCCGGCCATCGACCAGCTCATATGGACCCTCAAGGCGAGCACGAGCTACGCATGGCAGGTGAAGTCGCTCGACGCGGCGGGCAAGGAGATCGAGGGAGGGGCGAGCGCGATCCGGACCTTCACGACGGCCGACCTTCCCGCGGCTCCCCTCAATGTGACTGCCGCAGTCACGGACGGGCTCCATCCCGTGATCGCCTGGCAGGCCGTGGAGGGCGCCCTTTCCTACCGCGTGTATCGCGGAACCTCGACGACCGCGGCCTGGTCCGGAACCGCCACGACCTGGACGGACGCGGGAGCGCCGCCCGGCGTCGAGACCAGCTACACGGTCAAGTCGGTCAACTCATTCGGCTTGTCCCAAAGCTCCGCCGCGGCCAATGCCACGACCGCCGCCAACGGCGGCTCCGCCGTCATCACGATCGAGTAAAGGGAGGCGCGACATGAACAAGCCAACCGCGTTCGCCGCCATCATCTGCGTCCTCCTCCTCGCGAGCTCATGCACCGGCGCGACCTCCCCGGCCCTCGACGCGAGCGACGATCCGAGCAAGGGAAGCGTCCGCCTGAGCATCCCCGCCCTCGGCCCCTCCCTCCTGCGCTACGCCGAGGAAGCGAGGACGGCGAGCGCCCCCTCCGCGGGCTCCCGCAACCTCGGATCGAAGGCCTACCTCGCCGCGAGCTATGTCCGGCTCGAGTTCTTCCAGGGGGGCGCCTCGCCGGTCTGCAGCTATGAGGTTCCCGTCTCGGGCATGAAGGTGGTCGCCGACCTCGACGGCACAACCGCCGCGGGAAGCTGCAAGGCCACTCTCCCGGTCGGGACCGGCTACACCGTGAAGGCGACCATCTTCAACCAGGCGAACGGAACCGACGAAGCCTCGCGCGCGACCGTCTCCGGCTCCTCGGCGAGCTTCGACATCGCTTCGCTCGCGGAGACCCCGGTCTCCGTCTCCTGCCTCCCGATCGCCCCGATCGAGCTCGGCCCCGGGGTCGAAAGCGCAAAGGACAGCCTGACGCCCTATGCCGGCTATTACCTCTCCCCGACCTACAACAAGCTCATCGCGGGCGGCGAGCGCTGGTACAAGATAACTCCGGCGGGAGCTTCCACCAGGCTCCTCGCAAAACCCGTCGAGGGCAGCCGAGCCGCCCTGGCCGTCTTCCTGTACGACGCCGCGGGCAAGGAAGTCGCGGCGGAGCGCACGAAGCCCGCCTTCGTGGTCCCGGGGACCGGGGCCGCCGCCTACTTCGCCTCGATGCCTGGAGCCACCTATTACGCGGCCGTCATCGACAGCGCCGACAGCATCTACCTCGACAATTCCGCGGGGACCTTCGAGGAAGGCGAGCACGGCTACACCCTCTCCTACGGACCCGCCGCCGCCGACTCGGCCGAGTCCGACGACAGCATCTCGACGGCGAAGACCCTCGCGGTCGGCACCCGGCTCGAGCGCTCGATCTACCCCGCCGGCGACGTCGATTACTTCGCCTTCAAGGCCGAGGCGGGACAGGGCTACGATATCGTGATCCTCCCCGGCGAGGGCACAAGGCCGGCCGTTGAATTCACGATCGTGGACGCCCTCGGAGACACGGTCGGCAGCGCAGAGTGTCCCTTCGACGGCTCCATCGACATCGCGCGTATCACCCAGCTCGTCCTCACCAAGGCCGACACCTACTACGTCGCCGTTTCGGCCCAGACCGGCGGCCTTTTCCCTGGGAAGGGCAGGGCCTTGTCCCGCGGCGAGGGCGGCCTCGTGATCCCCGGCGATACCGCATCCGGCGCCGTCATCGGCGCCTACGCCATCGAGATCAGCCCCAACCGCGCTCCGCAGAATCTCGCGGTCAAGGCCGGGACCGAGGATCCCTACCACAGCATCCTCGCGAGCTGGAGCGCCGTGGCCGGGGCGACCACATACCGGCTTTACGGCATCACGGATTCATCCGTCTTGGGCAGGGTGCTCTCGCGGGCAACCGCGTCGCAGGGTACGAAGACGGCGACGGTCATCTACGAAGGGGAGGCGCTGAGCTACCTCCACCAAGGTCTCACCGCCGGTAGGACCTATTATTACCAGGCGGCCGCCTTCGTCGACGGCGCCTGGACCTCGCTGTCCGCGCAGGCCAACGCCAGGACGGAAAACGAGACCTACCTCAACGTGTACATACGCTGAGCAAGGAGCCAGAGCGATGAAACCCACCCTCCGAATCCATTCGGCCTTCCTTGCGATCCTCGGCTGCCTGGCTGTCTTGCTATCACTCGCCTGCGCCAATCCGGCGGCGGGCGAGGGCGGCGCGCCGACGACCCTCTCCATCTCCCTGCCCCGCGTTTCCCCGGTCTTCGCCGAGCTCTTCGCGCAGCCCGCCGGCCGCGGCCTGGGCAGGGCCCTCATCGGCGCGACGAAGGCCGAGATCGAGTTGTACCGGAGCGGCAATACGACGACGAGCCCCGACCTGTCCTGGACGATCGATACGCCGTCCCGGCTCGACGAGAATGTCACCGATCTCGCATCCGTGAAGACGGTCGCCTCCGACATCGGCACGATCACCATCAAGGTCAGGGTCTTCAACTCCGCCTACTCCGCGACCGACCCCGTCGCGACGGGGAACGGAACCTGCAGTGTCAAGCCGGGGATCTACAACATCGCCTACATCTACTGCCTGCCCGCCTCGCCGGTCGACGTCCCGGCCGCGTCCGGCCTCGACTTCTCCGAATCCCTCGAGCTCCCGCATTTCGTCCTCTCCGGCTCGAGCGTCTCCGCCGTGGGCGGCGAGCGCTGGTACAAATTCGTCCCCTCGGGCACGAGCGTCACCATCGAACTGAGCCCCGCGACGGGCAACGACGCCACCGCGGCCGCCGTCCTCTATAACGCGAAAGGAGACCGCTACGATCTCGATTCAAACTACACGGGGCGCCGGGTCAGCTTGAAAGCCACTGCCGCGGCTCCCGGAGTAGTCTTCGCCTCGGTCACGCCCGGCTCGACCTACTACATCGGCGTCGGCCAGTCCGGCTCGGGGACGGGCGCGAAGACCCTGGCCTTCCGTCTCGTCGACGGTCCCGCCGTTCCGCCTGCCCCGACCGCCACCGTCCCGCAGGACCGTCCGGGCGAAGTCAACCTGTCCTGGACCTGCGCCTCGGGAATGACGAGCTACGAGGTCTACTATCAACTCCAATCGATGTACTACGGGTACCCGACGCTCTTCGGCGAATACCCGGCGGGCACGGCGAGCTGCGTCGTCACCGGGCTCTCGCCCTCCTATCCCTACAAGTTCTACCTCAAGGCCAAGAACGCGGCCATGGGCTGGACGAGCGGCGAGGGCGCTTCGGCAATCGCCTCCCCGATACACCCCGTCAGGACGCTCTCCGACGGCACGAAGAACTGGACCCTGCGAACCGCGAACTACCTCGACGAGGGCAGCGCGACATTCACCGGCGGGACGCTCAGTCTCGTCGCCGGAAAGAAGACCTACGGCGGCAGCACGGTCAGCCGGCAGAACCTTTTCCTTCCGGTCAGCGGCGACTTCACCTTCATCTCGCACATCGCCTCGGTCTCCTCCCCTAAAAAAGATGCATACTCGTCGGCCTCCGGTTCCTTCGGCGTATCACTCCGCGACGCCATGGACTCGCCGAGCGAGGATATCAGCACCCGTTGGCATTTCTCCACAAGCGATTCGGGCACTACACTGACCACGCAATTCGACATCGCCAATCTGAAAGAGGGCGGGGTTTCCGCATCCTTAGACGCCCCGGCATGGCTGAAGGTTCAACGCGCCGGCACCACCATCACGCTCTGGACCTCCAGCGACGGCGTCGCGTGGACCAAGCGCCAGTTCAGCGGATCGACGGGTGGATCCTTCGACGGCAGCATCAGTTCCACGCCGCTCCAGCTCGCGATCTTCATTGAGCCGGAGAATTGGAACAACCCGACCACGGTTAATTTCGATACGCTGAGTCTCGTCCAGCCCTAAAGGGTTTAGGCCCTCGGGCCGGTGCCTTCCCCGTCGCGGGAGCGCCGGCCCGAATCGGCGCTATGCGCTCCTGAGCTTCCGTCCCGGACCGGACCGGTGTATCATCGCCGCATGGCAACGAGACCGAGCCCCATCCTCGCCGCGCTCGCACTCACCCTGTCCCTGGCGCCGAAGGCGACCGGCCAGGCCAGCCCGAGCCCTGCCCGGGAGAGCGCCGGCCCGTCCCCCCGCTCGGGCACGGCCCTCGTCATCACGGGGGCCGCGGCCCGCATCCCCCAGGAGACCGCCCTCCTCGAGGCTCTCGACGAGCGCGGCCTCCTCAAGGACCTCGTCTTCGTCTCCGGAGTCAGCTCCGGCGCCCTCAACGCGGTCGCCCTGAACGGGATCCTCGCCGGAAGGATGACCTGGGAGGAGTACAAGGGGATACTCTTCGGCATGAAGACCTCGGATGTGTTCACGCGCTCCGGCAGACTCATCCCCGTGGACACGACTCCGGCCCGGAACCTCTACCGCAAGGTGGTCGAGGAGCGCCTGGGCTACCGGCGCATCGGCGACCTTCCCCTCGCCACCGCCCTCACCGTGACCCGGCTCAAGGATCTCGGCCTCGCGAAGACCGCGTACCGCCTCTGCAGCCGGAAGATCAACGAGGAGTCCGACCCGGAGATCGGCCTCGTCGACATCCTCATGGCCTCCACCGCTTTCCCCCTGGTCTTCCCCCCGGCCCGGATACCGGGCGCGGCCACCATACCGGACATCGCCTACGTCGACGGCGGGGCGGGGGAGGACTTCGTCCCCTTCGAGGCCCTCCTCGAGTTCGAGGCCGCGCGCGGGAGGGGCGTGGACCGGGTCTACGTCGTGAGCCGGAAGAACGACGGCCTCGGCGCCGCCAGGGAGGAGCTCCGCGCCCTCGCGGGCGCCGACGAGAAGATGGCGACCGCCCTCGAGATCCCCCTCGAGGCCATCGTGCACCGCAAGCTGAACGAGGGACTGCGGGTCCTCGAACGCCGCGCACCCGAGCTGGCCGCGAGGACATATATATGGAAGCCCGAGTTCCCCGAGGAGTTCCAACTCTTCGACTTCTCGAACCTCGAGAGGCAATACAGCCTGACCCGCGAATGGGCGGCCTCGCGCGAGCCCGTCCCTCTGGGCCTCTACCTCGAAACCGGCGGCGCCCGCTAGCGGCTCTCATACCTATCCCCTATAATGCCCCCACTCCGCGCGGCGGGGCTCCGCGACGCGGGACCCCGGGCGCGGACACCTTCGGGACGCCGCTCCGCCATTCGAACCGGACGGGCCGGCCATGCCCCGCAAAGGCGCGCTGCCGCATCCGGCGGCGGGGCGAAATCAGCGGTTCGAGGAGCATCGAATGGACAGCAGCGTGACCATGGAGAAGATCGTCTCCCTCGCCAAGCGCAGGGGATTCGTCTTCCAGTCCTCCGAGATCTACGGAGGCCAGTCGGGCGCCTGGGACTACGGTCCCATGGGCATCGAGCTCAAGAACCGCATCCAGCGGTTCTGGTGGAAGGAGATGACCCAGCTCCACGACGACATCGTGGGCCTCGACGCGGCCATCCTCATGCACCCCCGCGTCTGGGAGGCCTCGGGCCACGTCGAGAACTTCACCGACCCCCTCGTCGACTGCAAGAAGTGCAAGCAGCGCTTCCGCGCCGACCAGATCGACCAGGCCAAGCTCGCCAAGAAGGAGTGCCCCGAGTGCGGCGGCGAGCTCACCGACACCCGCAAGTTCAACCTCATGTTCAAGACGAACATCGGCCCCGTGGACGACGGCTCAGGCCTCATATACTTCCGCCCCGAGACGGCCCAGGGCATCTACGTCAACTACAAGAACATCGTCCAGTCCAACCGCATGAAGATTCCCTTCGGCATCGCGCAGGTCGGCAAGGCCTTCCGCAACGAGATCGTCACCAAGAACTTCATCTTCCGCACCTGCGAGTTCGAGCAGATGGAGATGCAGTACTTCGTGAAGCCCGGCGAGGACGAGAAGTTCTTCGACTACTGGCGCGAGCAGCGCTGGGCCTACTACGAGAAGCTCGGCGTCCGCATGGACAAGCTCCGCTGGCACCAGCACGGCAAGGACGAGCTCGCCCACTACGCCAAGGACGCCTACGACATCGAGTACGAGTTCCCCATGGGCTTCAAGGAGCTCGAGGGCGT
>CAYNPQ010000136.1:0-8964 GCA_964399065.1 uncultured Treponemataceae bacterium
CGGCATGGGCCGATTATGGGCCCGCAACATCTTCGAGAACGCGGCCGCGCTGCCCGGCGTCGCGCCGGCCCCCCTGCCATGCCTCGCCGGCCCCGTCGCGGTCTGCGGCGCGGGTCCCTCCCTCGAGGAGGCCCTGCCCCTGCTCGCGCGGAACCGCGGCAGGCTCGGGATCGTGGCCTGCGACACCGCGCTGGGGAGCCTCCTCGCGTCGGGGATCGAGCCCGACCTCGTCGTCTGCCTCGAGGCCCAGGCCCACAACCTGCCCGACTTCACCTGCCTCGGCGACAGGCCGATCCGCCTCGTCGCCGACCTCTCCTCGCACCCGGCGACCTTCCGCGCCGTGCGCGGGCCCAAGCACCTCACCGCGACGCGGATCGCCGACAGCCCCTTCCTTGCGCGCGCCTCCGCCTTCGCGGCCTCGGCCTTCCCCGGCTGCCTCCCCATGCCGCCCCTCGGCTCCGTCGGCGTCCACGCGCTGGCCCTCGCGCGCTCCCTCGGTCCCGGCCCCGTCCTCGCCCTCGGCCTCGACTTCTCCTTCGAGGCGGGGAAGACCCACGCGCGCGGCTCGCCCTCCCTCCTGGCCGAGGAGCGGAGGCTAAGTCGCATAACGCGTTGGCCCTCTCAATACGCGGTGGCTTTCCGCCAAAGGACCAAGCCCGCGCCCTGCCCCGCCCTCGGCGACGGACGGCCCCTCCTCTCCGACCCCATCCTCCTCTCCTACGCCTCGATCCTCGCCGAGGTCGCGTCCTCGCCGGGTCCCCTGGTACTCGACGCCCGCGGCCGGGGCCCCTCGATCGGAGCGAGGAGAATCGGGCTCGACGGGGTCGAGGGCCTGATCGCCGCCTCTCCGGTCGCGGGAGCGGTGTCGCCCGCGCCCCCGGCCCGGGTGGCCGACGCCGCGGCGGTCCGGGCCGCCGCCCGCGGCTTCCTGGCCGGCGAGGCCGCCCGGCTCGACGCGTTGTACGACATCATGAAGGGCAGGCCGGGGGCCCGCGCCGGGGAGGGAGGGCGGCTCGTCGCGGAATGCGATTACCTCTACTGGCACTTCGCCGACGCCGAGCGCGCGGCGGTCCTCCCGCAGGATTTCCTGAACCGGCTCCTGCCCGAGGTGGAGTGGTGGTCCCGGAGACTCGCGCGCCTCCTCGCCTCGCTGTAGGCATCCCGCTTCCATCGCCGCGCCCGCGGCGCTATCATCGGCCATGCACGCTCGCGAGATCAGGGTCGCCGCGGAGGGCCCCGGCGATTTCGCCCGGATCGACGAGGCCTTGGCCTTCGCCAGGGGCCTGCCGCCCGGGCCCCTCGTCCTTCGCGTCGCCCCGGGAACCTACCGCGAGAAACTCCGCGTGACGCGGCCCGACCTGCGGATCATCGGCGCCGGACGCGAGGCCACGCGCATCGTCTTCGGCGACTCCGCCCTCCGTCGCCTGCCCGACGGCGAGGCCATGGGCACCTTCAACTCCTACACCGTCTACATCGGGGCTCCCGGCGCAAGCATCGCCGGCTTGACGATCGAGAACGACGCGGGCGACGGGAGGATCGTCGGGCAGGCGGTCGCCCTCTACGCCGACGCCGACCGCCTCCACTTCGAGGACTGCGCTTTCCTGGGCAGGCAGGACACGATATGCACGGGACCCCTGCCCAAGGATCCTCCTCCCAAGGGCATCAACCTGGTCCATCCGGTCGCCGGCCTCGGCGACGACGAGCCCGCCCTGCCCTTCCGGCAGGTCTATCGACGCTGCCTCGTCGCGGGCGACGTGGACTTCATCTTCGGCTCCGCGGCGGCGCTGTACGAGGACTGCGAGCTCAGGAGCCTGCCGCGCGGCGAGGACGACGGCTTCATCGCGGCCCCCTCGACCTATCCGGGACAGGCCGCGGGCTTCGTCTTCGATAGGTGTCGCCTAACCTTTCCCGGCGACCGCCCCGCGCGGGGCAGGGCCTTCCTCGGCAGGCCCTGGCGGCCCCGCGGCCGCGCCGTCTACTTTCGCTGCGAGATGGGGGCCGGGCTCGAGCCGGCGGGCTGGGATGACTGGGGCAAGCCCGAGGCCAGGGAGCTCGGCCTCCTCGGCGAGCTCGGATCCACGGGCCCGGGGGCGCGCCCCGGGGAGCGCGTCCCCTGGGCGGGCAGGCCATCGGAGGCGGAAGTCGAGGCGATGATCCGGGTCATCGCCCCGCGCTGAGTCAGCGGTTCTCCTCGTCCTCCGTGCGCAGCACGGCGAGGAAGGCCTCCTGCGGGAGCTCGACGTCGCCGACCATCTTCATGCGCTTCTTGCCCTCCTTCTGCTTCTCGAGGAGCTTGCGCTTGCGCGAGATGTCGCCGCCGTAGCACTTGGCGAGGACGTCCTTGCGCAACGGGTTGATGGTCTCGCGCGCGATGACCTTGGAGCCGATCGCGCCCTGGATGGGCACCTTGAACTGCTGCCGCGGGATGGCGTTCGTGAGGCGCTCGCAGACCTTCCGCGCGCGCTCGTAGGCGCCGGGCTCGTAGACGAGCTGGGAGAAGGCGTCGACGGGCTTCCCGTTGATGAGGATGTCGAGCTTGGCCAGTTTGGTCGGGCGGTAGCCGATCACGTCGTAGTCGAAGCTCGCGTAGCCCCGGCTCGTCGACTTGAGCTTGTCGTAGAAGTCGAAGAGGACCTCGGCCAGCGGCATCTCGAAGCAGAGCTCCACGCGCTTCTCGTCAAGATGGGTGAAGGAGGTCTGAACGCCCCGCTTGTCCACGCAGAGGGTGATGAGGTTCCCGATGTAGGCGACCGGCGTGATGATCTGGGCCTTGATGTACGGCTCCTCGGCGTCCTCGATGCGCGAGGGATCGGGGTAGTCCGCGGGGTTGTCGATGAAGACCGACTCGCCGGACTGGAGCCTGAGCTTGTAGCGCACGCTCGGCGCCGTGAGGATGATCGCCTGGTCGTACTCGCGCTCGAGCCGCTCCTGCACGACCTCGAGATGGAGGAGGCCGAGGAAGCCGCAGCGGAAGCCGAAGCCGAGGGCGAGGGAGTGGTCCTTCTCGTAGATGAGGGATGCGTCGTTGAGCTTGAGCTTCTCGAGGGCCGTCTTGAGCTCCTCGTAGTCCGCCGCGTCCATCGGATAGATCGAGGAGAAGACGACGGGCTTGACCTCGCGGAAGCCCGGCAGGGCCGCGGCGCAGGGCGAGGCCGCGTCGGTCACCGTGTCGCCCACGCGCACGTCGGAGACGGTCTTGATGCCGGCGATGATGTAGCCGACCGCGCCCGCGGGCAGGCCGTCGGTCTTGGCGAGCGTTATGCGAAACTGGCCGGTCTCCTCGACTTCGTACTCGGCCCCGCTCGACATGAGGCGGATCCTCTGCCCCGGCACGATCTGTCCGCCGAAGACGCGCAGGTGGACGACGACGCCGCGGTAGGGGTCGTAGTGGGAGTCGAAGATGAGGGCCTGGAGCGGATCGGTGGATTTCTCGCGCGGGGCCGGGATGCGCGCGACGATGGCCTCGAAGAGCTCGTCGACGCCGGTGCCGTAGCGGCCCGACACGAGGAGGGCGTCGTCGGGATCGAGGCCGAGGTCGTGGCCGATCTGCCTGCGCACCTCGTCGGGGTCGGCCGAGGGCATGTCGATCTTGTTGATGACGGGGATGATCTCGAGGTCGTGCTCGAGGGCCATGTACATGTTCGAGAGGGTCTGGGCCTCGACGCCCTGGGTCGCGTCGACGAGGAGGATGGCGCCCTCGCAGGAGGAGATGGCCCGCGAGACTTCGTAGGAGAAGTCGACGTGGCCGGGGGTGTCGACGAGGTTGAGGGTGTAGGTCTTCCCGTCCTTGGCGTCGTACTCGAGGGCGACGGCCTGGCTCTTGATGGTGATGCCGCGCTCCCGCTCGATGTCCATGTTGTCGAGCATCTGGTCCTGCATCTTCCGCATGTCCACGACGCGGGCCTTCTCGATGAAGCGGTCGGCGAGGGTCGACTTGCCGTGGTCGATGTGGGCGATGATGCAGAAATTCCGGATAAGCGAGGGATCGCGCATGGCCCGATGGTATCCGAACGAGGGCGTTTTTACAATACGAGGGGGCGGCGAGGCCTTCCTCGCGGGGCGCGGTCTCGCTATATTTAAGGTCCAGGAGTGCCCAGCATGCTCGAGAACCTGAGCTATACGGAGGTCGACGGGAGCCGCCGCGACCACGCGATCACCGTCTACGCCCTCTCCACCTGCGGCTTCTGCAAGCGGGCGATGGCCTTCCTCAAGGACAAGGGCTTCGCGTACCGCTACATCTACGTCGACCAGATCCCCCTCGAGACGAAGAACGAGGCGAAACGCGAGCTCAAGGAGCGCTTCCTCGCCGACGTCGCCTTCCCCTTCGCGGTCGTGGACGGCGACAGGCACCTGGTCGGCTTCATAGAGCCCGACTGGGCCAGGACCCTCGGCGCCTAGGGGGCGGCCATGGCCGAGAAGACGCACGCCGAGGTCATGCGGTTCGCGACGATGGTCGCGGCCAAGCAGGGCTGGGTCCTCAATCCCGACGCGTCCTTCGTCGAGCTCCTCGTCGAGGGGCTCGGGACGAACTGGAACCGCTACGGCTACTTCCTCTGCCCCTGCCGCGACACCGAGGGCTCCCGCGAGGCCGACGCGACGGTCATCTGCCCCTGCAGCTACGCGCGGAAGGACGTCGAGGAGCACGGCCACTGCTACTGCGCCCTGTACCTGGGCCGCGATTTCGCGGCCGCGGGCCGGACTCCGTCGGGGATCCCCGACCGCCGCTTCTCCCGATGACCGGCCCGGGGTATTGCCGCCCCGGGCGAGAGGGCACTAGTATCGAGCGGCAATGATCTACCTGGACTGGGCGAGCACGAGCCCGCCCGACTCCGCCGTACTCGCCGAGGCCGCCGCCGCGGCCGCGACCTTCTACGGCAATCCCTCGAGCGCGCACGAGCTCGGCAAGGCCGCCCGCGCCGCGCTCGAGGCCGCCCGCTCCCGCCTCGCGAAATGCCTGGGCTCCCCGGGCGGCCCGCTCGTCTTCACGGGCGGCGGCTCCGAGGCCGATTCCATAGCCCTCCTCGCGGCGCTCCGCTCGCAGGACCGCATCCGCGCCGCCGGCCTCTCGAAGCGGCTCAGGATCGTCACCACCGAGATCGAGCACGCGGCGGTGCACGAAGAGGCGCGACTCCTCGCGGAGCTCGGGCTCGAGGTCCTGTTCCTGCGGCCGGGCGCGGATGGCCGCGTCGATCCCCGGGCCGTCGCCGAGGCGGTCACTCGCGAGACCGTCCTCGTCGCGGTCATGGCCGTCAACAACGAGACCGGGGCCGTCCAGCCCCTCGCGGAGATCGGCGCGGCCGTCTCGGCCGCCGCCGCCGGCCTCGGCGTCAAGCCGCCCCGCCTCCACGCCGACGCCGTCCAGGCATTCGGCAAGATCCCCTTCGAGCCCGCGGCCCTCGGTATCACCTCGGCCGCCTTCTCGGCGCACAAGATCCGCGGTCCCCGCGGCGTCGGGGCGCTCTGGCTCGCCGCCCCCCTCGAGCCCCTCGCCATCGGCGGGGGCCAGGAGGGAGGCCTGCGCGCCGGCACGGAGAGCCTCCAGGGGGCCCTCGCCTTCGCCGCCGCGGCGGAGCGCGCGACCGCCTCCCTCGACGAGCGCCGCGCCGCCGCCCGCGCCCTCGAAGCCCGCCTCATCGAAGGCCTGGCCGCGATCCCCAGCGCCCTTCCCCTCCCCCTCGGGCGCAAGGCGGGCGACGAGCGCTACTCGCCCTTCATCCTGAGCGCCGCCTTCCCCGGGCTCTCGGGCGAGGTTCTCGCCCGGGCCCTGTCGGACGAGGGCGTCGCCGTGTCGACGGGCGCCGCCTGTTCGAGCAACGCGCGCAAGAAGGGCCGCCGCGTCCTCGAGGCCATGGGCCTCGAGCCCGACCTCGCCTTCTCCTCGATCCGGATATCATGGGGCGAGCCCTCCACGGGCTCCGACATCGACGCCTTCCTCGAGAAGGCCTCCTCGCTCTACGCGAGGCTCAAGGCTTAGGGACAAGCGGGACGGAACATGGAAGCCTTCTACCTGATCAAGATCGGCGAGATACTCCTCAAGCTCGGCAACCGCAAGGAGTTCGAGGACAGGCTCCTCGCGCAGTTGAACCGCCGCCTCTCCTTCATGCCGCACAAGGTCGAGCGCTACCCCGGCCGCTACTTCGTCACGGTGCCCGAGGAGCGGGCCGCCGACGCCGAGTTCGTCCTCTCGCGGACGCCGGGCGTCAACGGCTACGCCCGGGCGCGCAAGGTCGAGAAGAGCGTCGAGGCCGTGGCGGCCGCCGCCCTCGAGGTCGCGCGCGGGCGGCTCGCGTCGGGCAGGCGGAGTTTCAAGGTCGAGTCCCGCCGCTCCGACAAGAGCTTTCCGCTCGGCTCCTTCGAGCTCTCGGCCGAGCTCGGCGCCCGCATCCTCGACGCCTTCCCGGAGTCGAGGGTCGACCTCCACCATCCCGAGTTCCTCGTCAACGTCGAAGTCCGCGAGCGGGCCTACGTCTTCTCGGATCCCGAGCCCGGACTGCGGGGCCTTCCCGTGGGCTCGGGCGGCAAGGGCCTCCTCCTCCTCTCGGGCGGCATCGACTCCCCGGTCGCCGGCTACCAGATGGCCCGGCGCGGCCTCGACCTCGAGGCCCTCTACTTCCACGCCTACCCTTACACCTCGCAGGAGGCCAAGGACAAGGTCGTCGCGCTCGGGCGGATCCTCTCGGGCTACGTGGGCGGCCTGCGCCTCTGGATCGTCCCCTTCACCGAGGCGCAGCTCGCCATCAAGAAGCTCGCCCGCGAGGACCTCGCCACGGTCATGATGCGCGCCGCGATGATGAGCGTGGCGCAGGGCCTCGCCTGCCGGATCGGGGCGAACTGCATCGTGACCGGGGAGAGCCTCGGGCAGGTGGCCAGCCAGACCGCCGAGAACATGCGCTTCACCGGCAGCTTCACGGACTTCCCCGTCCTCAGGCCCCTCGTCGGCATGGACAAGGAGGAGACGATCGCGACCGCCCGGCGCATCGGGACCTACGAGACCTCGATCCTGCCCTACGAGGACTGCTGCGTCCTCTTCTCGCCGAAGCACCCCATCCTCAGGGCGGAGCTGGCGAGGGAGAGGGCGGCCTACGAGGGACTCTGTCTCGGGCCCCTCCTCGACGAGGCCCTGTCCAAGGCGGAGCGCCTCGACATCCCCTATCCCCTGGCTGCCAAGATCTGAGAGGATCCCCGCGATCGGCGCAGGATCCCGTCAGGCGCCGACTTCGATCTTCAGCACCTCGGCGATGACGCGTTCGAGCTCCTTCTTGGGCAGGGCGCCCATGGCCATGCTCGGCTGGCCCTCCATCGGCACGAAGAGGAGGGTCGGCACGCTCTGGATGTCGAACATGCCCGCGAGCTCGGCCTCGGCGTCCGTGTCGACCTTGTAGATCCTGAGCTTGCCCTCGTACTTGGCGGAGAGCTCCTCGAGGACGGGGCCGAGCATCTTGCAGGGGCCGCACCACTCGGCGTAGAAGTCGATGATGGCCGGGAGATCGCCCTCGAACTTCCACTCCTTGCCAGTCTCCCAGTTGAACACCTTCTGCTTGAATCCCTCTTTCGTGAGCCGCTCGGACATGGACTTCCTCCCGCGTACTTTCGCTACAGGATGATAATATAGTATTTCTCATATGTTTTGGCAACGTCGAGGGCCGGCTTGCGCAGGCAGAGGCCCGCGGCTACCTTCGTCTCGGAGGAACCATGCCCGATCAAAGACTCTTCGATTCGACGATACCCGAATGGCAGGCCCAGCGCGAGGCCTTCAACGAGAAGGTCCTCGACATGGCCGGACTCGAGATCAAGCGCTTCTTCAGCCTCGACGGCCAATGCTACCGCGAGGGCGCGCTGGACGCCCGGACCAAGGAGATGCTGGGCCTCGTCGCATCGCTGGTTCTGCGCTGCGACGACTGCATCCTCTACCACACGATAAGGTGCAGGGAGGAGGGACTGAGCACCGAGGAGTTCCAGGAGGCCTGCGCCGTCGGCCTCGTCGTCGGCGGCTCCATCGTGATCCCCCACCTGAGGCGCGCGGCCGCGCGCTGGGACGAGTTGACCAAAAGCGGCGAGCCGGATAAGAATTCGGGCGCGGGTTCGTGACGAAGGCCGCTCCCGCGCGATACTGTGAGTTCACCTCATACGAAGGAGCAATGCATGAAGAGAATCGCCCTCGTCCTCGCGGCGCTGCTGGCCATCTCGGCGGCGGCCTACGCCGACCACCCCAACAAGCTCGGCATCGGCATCGTCGGCGGATCGGGCTACGGCAACGGCACGGTCGGCGGAGACGTCGGCCTCGCGCTCAAGCTGCAGGGCATGCCGATCTATTGGCAGTTCAACCTGCACATGAACGAGAACGCCTTCGGCCTCGGCGCCACCGGCGACCTCTACTTCAACGACCAGACCCTCTTCAAGGAGGGCTCCTTCAAGCTCGACTGGTTCCTCGGGCTCGGCGGCTACGCCAACCTCGGCTTCGGCAATGAGGCCTCGGCCGCCATCGGCGCCCGCGTCCCCATCGGCCTCTCCTGGCACATCACCCGCGAGTTCGAACTCTGGTGCGACATCGCGCCCTCCCTCGGCCTCGGCGTCGTTCCCTTCAACTTCCCCGACTGGAACGTGGGCGGCGAGCTCGGCTTCAGGGTCTGGATGAAGTAGAACCGCTTCGATTCCCCTTGGGAAGAAAGCGGGGCTGTCCGCAAAAGGGCAGCCCCGTTTCATCGGGGAATCGCCCTACGCTCGCTCAGGTCCTGTTCGCTCGCCCAGGCTCGCGCCGGATAGCTCGCTTCGATTCCCCTTGGGGCCCATAAAACAAAAACCGTCCACAGGACGGTTTTTTATCCGGGGGAATCGCCTTCCGCTCGCTCACGTCCTGTTCGCTCGCTCCAGGCCGGCTCGCTATCCTCTCGGCGCATCCATGCGCCTCGCGCTCGCCCAGGCTCGCGCCGGATAGCTCGCTTCGATTCCCCTTGGGGCCCATAA
>CAYNPQ010000137.1:0-8878 GCA_964399065.1 uncultured Treponemataceae bacterium
CCTCGAGGCCCTCGTCCCCCTCGCCGACTCCCTCGGCAGGAAGGCCGACTCGGAGCGCTACGCGGCTCTCCTCAAGAAGTTGGGCGACATCACGGCGCCGTAGTCGATCGGGCGTTTCGGCGTTATCTTTTCCGGGTGGCGCGCCGCGCGGGGCGGCGATCGGCGTCGAGCGTCGCGAAACCCCGCATCGAGGCTGCCCGGGACCCGGGAGCCGGGCGCGCGCAAGGAGAACCCAATGGCGCGAATCCAACTCGGAAGCTTCCTCTCCGGCGACGAGATCCTCTTCGTCGGCTACTCGAGGCGCAACGCGGCCTTCAGCGCGGAGGTCATGAAAGCCTTCGTGAAGGCCGGCAAGAAGGTCTATCCCGTGAATCCCAAGGGCGGACCCGCGGGCGTCGAGGTCTACCCCTCGCTCGAGGCCGTGCCCGCGCGCCCCGCGCTCGCCTACGTCGTGACCTCGTCCGCCAACAGCGCCCGGGCGATCGACGCCCTCGCGGCCCGGGGCGTGCGCCGGATCCTCTTCCAGTCCAGGCGCTCCGCCGACGCGGCCCTGCTGGAGCGTTGCGCGAAACTGGGCATCGAGACGGCCGTCGCCTGCCCCCTCATGGCCTTCGGCGGCGGCTTCCACCGCTTCCACGGCTTCCTCTCCGGGGTCCGCGCGTGAGCCTCCGCGGGTCGGCCGAGGCCTACGGCCCCGCCTACGTCGCCCTCCTCGCCCTGAGCGCGGCCTGCGCCCTCGGGGCGGCGATCACCCTCCTGCCCTCGGCTCGCGCGCCCTGGCCCAACGTCCTCGGGTACAAGTCGGTCTGCCCCTTCGCGCCGGCCGCGACCTTCGGCTGCGCCCTGTTCGCGGCGGCGGCCTGCTCGATCAGGGCGCGCCGCGTGAAGCGCGCGCCGCCCCCGGCTTTCGTCGCGATCGCGGTCTACGCCCTCCTCGTCGCGGGCCTCGCCTGGTCGGCGACGGCCTGGGCGCGCGAGAAGGCCAGATACGCCGACGCGACGAGCGCGGCCACGGCCCAATCCAGGTAGGGGACGTATCGCATGACGTGAAAAAGAAGGGGGGCTTCCGCCCCCCTTTTCCTTGTTCTCCGATGGCGCCTATTTGCCGCCGATGACAGTCCCGACGAAGGGCCTGTCCTCGAGGATGGCGCGCAGGTTCGCGAGGTCGCGCCCCGCGGCGCAGACGACCTCGAGGCCGAGCTCCGAGGCGCGGCGCGAGGCGACGGGATCGAAGGGCGCGTTCTTGCCGGGCACCCAATCCTCGCCGACCAGGGCGCGGAAGCCGGCCCAGTCGATGGAGTCGATGGGCCTCGCCGCGGGGTCGAGCCGCGGGTCCGCCGTGTAGACCTTCGCGATGTTCGAGAGGTTGAGGAGCCGTCCCGCGCCGAAGCGCTCGGCGAGGAGGACGGCGTCGAAATCCGTGGAGAAGCCCGGCTTCCAGCCGGCGGCCACGAGGACGCGGCCGCGGAAGACGCTCACCGCGCTCGGGTCTATGACGACCTCCTGCGGGCAGAGCTCGCCGAGGACGGCCTTGACCAGCTGCGCGTTGAGCCTGGTCGCCATGATGCCGATCCAGTCCTGCGCGTCGGCGGCGGCCTCGCCCGGCGACGCGTCGCGCGCGGCTGCGTCGCGCGCGACTACGTCGCGGAAGGCCTTCTGCCAGGTCCTCGCGGGCCCGCCGCCGCCGACCACGAGGATCAGGCGGCGCTCGGGGTCCCCGGCGAGGTGCTCGCGGACGAGGGCGGCGAAGTCGGCGACGAAGGCGGCGTCGGGGCCCTCGGGCGCGACTATCGAGCCTCCAAGGGAGAGTACGGTGGTCATGCTCGCTCCCCCCGGCCTCAGAAGTCCTCGTCCGCGCCGAAGAAGTCGTCGTCCCCGGCGCCGATGGCCTCGCCGTCGGGGTTGCGCTCGGCGTAGAGCGCCTCGGCGTAGCGGAAGAGGGACACGTTGCGCGCGAGCTGGTCGCGCTCGACCTTGACCCGCTTCAGGAAGTCGCCGATCGTGAAGCCGGGCCGCAGCTCCTTCTTTTCCGTGGGGCTGCCCTCGACCAGGGAGATGATCTCGTCGACCCGGTAGTAGATGCGTTCGAAGACGAAGAGGGTCTTCCGGAGCTTGAGGAGGTGGGCGGCCATCTCCTTCTTGTCGCGCAGGTTCTCGGGATCCATGGGGTTGATCTTCGTGCCCGCGCGGTCCGCGTCGAGCCAGCGCTTGAGGACCGCGGATTTCTGGAAGGGGACGAAGTCCCGCTGGAACTGGGCCGCGAGGTCGGAGTAGCGCTTCTCGTAGTCGGCGAGGGCCCGGGGGGCGTCGGCCCGGAAGACGGCGATCTCGTCGGCGATCCACTTGCGGCGGAAGTCTTTGACCGAGGAGACAGCGACCGGCAGGTAGCGGAGCCGCTCGCCCGAGCGCTTCTCGAGGACCTTGCCCGCGGCCACGGGGAGCTCCTCCTTGCCGTCGCTGACCGCGACCTGCCCCTCGACGCAGGTCACGAGGACGGCTTCGTTGACCGACACGGCCACCTCGTACTCCGTGCCCCGCACGCCCATGACCGCGCCCGAGGTCTGGACCGACATCGTGGGCGCGCCCGCGATCTTGGCGACCTTCGAGCCGATCGAGCCCGCGAGGAGGTCGATGCTCGTCTTGGGCTGGCCCTTCACCATCTCCACCTTGAGGTAGAGCGAGGTGCGGGCGGTGACCGTCAGCTTGCCGTCCATCCCGGTGTTCTTGTCGAAGGCTATCACCATCATGCCGTCGCCGGCGGTCTTGATGAGGTCGCCCGACTGGAGGGAGTCGTCGATGTTCGGGTCGGTGATGGCCTTGCCGGAGCGGGTGACCGTCACGCCGCCCTCGATGTAGTCGATGCGGCCGACCTTGGCCGCCGACAGGGCCCAGGCGGGCGCCAGGGCGACGAGCATCGCGCAGGCCGCGGCGATCGCGTTGCGTCTCATTTTGTCTCTCCTTCGGCTCCGGCGCTGGACGGCGGACCGTGGGCCTAGTATAGCGCGCCGGAGCCGCCCTTTCGAGCCCCGCCGCCGGTCCGGGGCTCGGGGACCCCTAGAACTTCACGCCGAGGTAGAGCTTGGTCCAGGCCTCGTAGCCGGCGCCGAAGAGCTCGGAGGAATAGCTCCACCCTCGCTTGAGGGTCTCGGGCACACGCGGCGCGGCGTCGAGGTCGACGTCGACCTTGAACCCGCCGATGAGGTGGAAGCGGCCGATTATCGGCACGCCGAGGCAGGCGCGGATCGAGGGGTAGGGGATGAGGGCCGAGGGGTCGGAGGGCGGCCGGCGGTCGGCGATCGCCTGGCCGAGGGCCGGAAGCTCCGGGCCGACGTTGCTCGCGGCCGAGAAGTCGAGGTCGAGGTAGGCGCCGGCGAGGCGGAGCCTCGAGCCGAGGCCGTAGCTGAGCACGATGCCCTCCGCGGACCTCGCCCAGTCGGAGCGCGGCATGCCGCCCGCGAGGACGCCGTAGACGTGGCGAGAGCCCGCCTGGAAGGCCGCGTAGACGTAGTCCGTGTCCGGCTCGTAGTAGCCGCCCTCGGAGCTCAGCCCCGGTTCCCTCGCGATGTTGACGAGGCCGAGCTGGAGGCCCTCGACGCTGTCGGCGATGTTCACGACGCCGACCTGCACGCCTTCGACGCGGCGGGCGACGTTGACCACGCCCGCGATCTGGCCGCCCTCGACGTCGCCCGCGGAGTTGAACACGCCGGCCATCTGGAAGCCTTCCATGTCCTCGGCGATGTTGAAGACGCCGGCCATCTGGATCGGCGAGGCGTCGCCGCCCGCGATGTTGAAGACGCCCGCGCCCTGGAAGCCCTCGATGCCGCCGTCGGCGATGTTGAAGACGCCGGAGCCCTGGAAGCCCTCGACCTCGCCGTTGGCGATGTTGAAGATCCCGGAGCCTTGCGCGCCCGAGACCTCCCCGTCGGCGATGCAGAAGATCCCCGCTCCCTGGAAGCCGTCGATGTTCCGCGCGATGGCGAGGACGCCGCCGCCCTGGAAGCCGTAGATGTCCCTCGAGATGACGCCGATGGCGCCGGCCGCGAAGGCCGCGTCGTAGGTGCCGAAGGGGACCGAGAGTCCCGGCGCGAAGGAGAGGACGAAGGGGGTGAAGGGCGCGGAGTCGTCCTCCTCCGCATCGGCCTGGGCGGCCTGCGCGGCCTGCGCGGCGTCCGCCATGGCTTGGGCCGACGCCGCGTCGGCCGCGGCCTGCGCCGCCCTGGCCGCCGCGTCCGCCTCGGCCTGGGCCGCGGCGGCCTTGGCCTGCGCATCAGCCGCGGCGGCGGCCGCCTGCTCGGCGCGGTACTTGGCCCGGGCCGCCTCCAAGACGGCCTGTTCGGTGGGATCCGGGCTTTCCTGGGCGAAGAGGGGCGCCGCCAGGGACGCCGAAAGGATCGATAGGATGACTAGAAGAATGGCTGCTCGTTTCATTTTATCCCCCGCGAGGCGAGATGTCTGTCGTCCCGGGCTCCCGTTCGGGCGGCCCGGCCCGGCATTCGTGCCCCCTTGCGGGGCGCACGCGACAAATGTATATCGCATTCGTCAGGAAAAACAATGTCCCGGCGCAGGAACCCTTTCCGGGCCCGCCCTTCCCCGCTATGCTGTGCCCGAAGAAGGAGTGCCGAGATGCCCCACGCCGCTTCCGAGTCCCGCTATTCGACCATGGATTACCGCCGTTGCGGCCGCTCCGGCCTCTCCCTCCCCGCCCTTTCCCTCGGCTTCTGGCACAACTTCGGGGCGGGCTCGCCCTTCGAGAACGCCAGGGCCATGGCCTTGCGGGCCTTCGACCTCGGCGTGACGCACTTCGACCTGGCCAATAACTACGGCCCGCCCCCCGGCGGGGCGGAGGACTGCCTCGGCCGCATCCTCCGCGACGACCTCGGGCCCTACCGGGACGAGCTCCTCATATCGACCAAGGCGGGCTACACCATGTGGCCCGGCCCCTACGGCGACCACGGCTCGCGGAAGTACCTGCTCGCGAGCCTCGACGCGAGCCTGCGCCGCATGGGCCTCGACTACGTCGACATCTTCTACCACCACCGCCCCGACCCGGACACCCCGCTCGAGGAGACCATGGGCGCCCTCGCGCAGGCCGTCCGCTCGGGCAAGGCCCTCTACGTCGGCGTCTCGAAGTACCCGCCCGAGCTCCTGCGCGAGGCCGCGCGGATCCTCCGCGGCATGGGCGTCCCCCTCCTCATCCACCAGCCGCGCTACAACATGCTCGACCGCGAGCCGGAGCGGGGCCTCCTCGAGGCCTGCGGCGCCGAGGGGGTCGGCGTCATCGCCTTCATGCCCCTCGCGCAGGGGCTCCTGAGCTCGCGCTACCTCGAGGGGCTGCCCGCCGACTCGCGCGCCGCGGGCCCGAACCCCTTCCTCAAGGCCGAGGGAGTGTCGCCCGAGGCGGTCGCCAAGGCGCGCGCGTTGGGCGAAATAGCCCGGGCCCGAGGCCAGAGCCTCGCGCAGATGGCCATCGCCTGGGTCCTCCGCGACGCCCGGGTTACGAGCGCCCTCATCGGCGCGAGCCGCGTCTCGCAGGTCGAGGAGAACGCGCGGGCCCTCGAGGCCGGCCCCTTCTCCGAGGGGGAGCTCGCCGCGATCGACCGCGTCCTCGCGGGCCGGGCCTAGGGCATGGGCCTCCTCTCCCCCTTCCGGGCCTCGCGCCGCAGGCGCATCCTCGAGCGCTCGCCCATCGACGACAAGCTCTGGGACTGGGCCTTCTCGCAGCATCGCATCTTCCGCTGGCTCGGGCCCGCGGACGCCGCCCGACTCCGCGAGCTCTCGACGATCTTCCTCGCCGAGAAGCGCTTCGATCCCGTGGGGGGCGCCGTCCTCGACGAGGAGCTCCGCGTCTCCGTGGCCGCCCAGGCCTGCCTGCCCCTCCTCGGCCTCGACATCGACTGGTACTCGGACTGGTCGACGATCATCGTCACGCCGAGGGAGTACGGCGTGTCCAAGCGCGACGTCGACTCGACGGGCGTCGTCACCGAGTGGGAGGACGAGTTCTCGGGCGAGGCCTTCGACCTCGGGCCCGTGGCCCTCTCGCGCGTGGACGTCGAGGCCTCGGGCTGGGGCGACGGCTACAACGTCGTGATCCACGAGATGGCGCACAAGCTCGACGGCCGCGACGGCGAATTCGACGGCTGCCCGCCCCTCCACCGCGACATGGACTACGGCGCCTGGCGCGCGGCCTTCCGCCCCGCCTACGAGGACCTCCGCGCCAAGGCCGCCTCCGCGCCGAGGCGCCGCTCCCGACGGCGCGGCCCCCGCATCGACGCCTACGGGGCCGAGTCGCCCGACGAGTTCTTCGCCGTGGCCTGCGAGTACTTCTACGAGAAGCCCTTCGTGCTGAAGTCGGAGTACCCCGAGGTCTTCGCCCAGCTCGCCCTGTTCTTCAGGCGCGACCCGACGGTAGTGGTATGAAGCTTATGAAGCCTCAATCAGGCCGCGGTCTGATGTGCGTGAAGCTTCTGCGGAGTATAAGCCCCGCGGAGGTTTCTCGTGGAAAGCTTCACCTTCTGTCCGAATCCTACCTGCGAGTGGCACCAGCAAGCCCCCAACGCGGCCTGGTACCATGCCGCGGGCTTCCACGCCACCAAGGCCTTCGGTTTGGTGCCGCGGTTCAAGTGCCTGTCGTGCGGCAAGACCTTCTCCACCCAGACCTTCTCGATCGACTACTATGCGAAGAAGGCGATCGACTACGACCAGCTCCTCCTGCGGCACGCCTCCTCGGAGAGCGGCAGGGCCCTCGCCCGATCCCTCGGGGTGTCCTGCGGCACGGTGGCCAACCGCATCGACCGGCTCGCGCGACAGGCCGCCGAGGCCCAGGCCAAGCTCCGCGTCCTCGCGGATCCGAGCGAGGCGGTCTGCGTCGACGGCTTCGTCAGCTTCGACGTCTCGCAGTTCTTCCCGAGCGAGATCACCATCTCCGTCACCGCTGGCTCGCGCCTCGTCCTTGACCTGAGCCACGCGACGATGAGGAGGTCGGGGACGATGACGGCGGCGCAAAGGCGGCGGGCAGGGCTTCTGTACGCGGACTTCGAGTTCGAGCGCGGAGCCGTGACGAGGACTTTCAGCGACATCCTCGACTCGCTCGCCTCGGAGCGGCTCCCGGGCCCCCGCCGCCCCCTCGTCCTCGTGACCGACGAAAAGAGGGAGTACTCGAACGCTCTCCATGCGCACGGGCTGTTCACGAGGCAGGACGGGGAGCGTCGGGTCGCCCATCTGACCGTCAACTCGAAGCTGCCGCGGAGCTACGCGAACCCCCTGTTCGCCTCGAACTACGTCGACAGGGAGATCCGCAAGGATCAGGCGAACCACCACCGCGAGACGACCTGCTTCACCCGCAACGTGTCGAACGGGATGGAGAGGCTTCTGTGTTACCTCGTCCAGCATAACTGGCGCAAGCGCTACCTCATCAAGGCGAGGGTTGCCGACGCGCGGGTCCACGGCGAGGCGGCGGGGATCGAGGCGGGGCTGATCCGCGCTGCGATGGCCTCGATGCTGCGAGAGCGGGTCTTCCTGAGCAGGATCGCGCTACCGAAGACGCTGGAGCGGATCTGGAGGAAGGACTTCAGGACGCCCGGGAAGGAGAAATCCGACTACCTCCCGCGATATGCCTTGGCTTGAGGGGGGAATTCTTGCGGATCGAACATAAGGTTCGCAACACTACCTAGGTCTTGCGGACGTAGAGGGGGGACGTGAGCACCTCGCGCTCGTCGATGGAGAGCGTGATGCCGATCGTGCCCTCGCGGGCCATGGGCGTGTTGACGAAGCTGAAGACCGAGTGGACCACGCGGGAGGAGCCCGAGAAGTCGCCGACGGAGAGCTGACCCTCGATGGGGCCGGCCGCGTCGGAGCCGTCCGGGGCGGCGAAGGCGATGCGCATCGCGTGCGTGCCCGCCTCGTGGATGTAGAAGCGGAGCCGCACCGCGAGGCACATGAAGGGATGCACCGCGGGGAACTGCCGCGCGTAGATCGTGTCGAAGGCCCCGACGACGGTCATCTTGCCGTCGCTCTCCTGGGCGAAGTCGCACAACGTGAAGATGTCGACGGTCATTCGCCGGCCTCCCCGCCTGCGGGGCCGGGATCCTTGGAGGCGTCCTCGGCGTCGAGGGCGGCGAGGAGGTTCTCGCCGAGGGCGAGGGGGCCGGCCTTGCGCCGGTACATGTCGCGATCCGACTCGCGGAAGATCTCGTCGAAGTCGATGTCCTGCGAGGTGTGCACGCCGAGGGTGACGGTGTAGGGCGCGGCGCATTCCTTGCCCGCGCGCTCGAGCACCTCGGCCAGGCGCTCGCGGGCGATCTCGGCCTCCTCGGGGCCCGTCTGGGGCATGAGGACGAGGAATTCGTCGCCGCCGTAGCGGGCGACGGAGTCGGGCCGCCTGACGGCGCCGATGAGGGCCGCGGCCACCGACTTGAGGACCTCGTCGCCGGCGGCGTGGCCGCGGCTGTCGTTGATCGACTTGAACTTGTCCACGTCCGCGAGCACGATCGAGAGGTCGCCGCCGTAGCGCGCGAGCCGCGAGGTCTCCCGCTCGACGACCTTGGCCAGTCCCCGGCGGTTCAGGGCGCCGGTGAGCGGGTCGAGCTCGGAGAGGCGGCGGGCCTCGGCGAGGTAGTAGGCCTTCTCGACGGCGATGGCGGCGAAGTCGGCGATGGTGGAGAGCACGCGCATCTCGTAGGCGGTGAAGCTGCGGCCGTCGAGGCGGTTCAGGAGCTCGATGACGCCGAAGACCCGGTCGCCCGAGCGCAGGGGCACGGCGATGATGGACTCGGTCCGGAAGCCGGTGATCCCGTCCATGCGCACGGAGAAGCGCGGGTCCAGGGAGGTGTCCTCGACGATCGCGGGCGTCCCGCGGGTGGCCACCCATCCGGCGATGCCC
>CAYNPQ010000138.1:0-8446 GCA_964399065.1 uncultured Treponemataceae bacterium
ACGCCTACGACATCGAGTACGAGTTCCCCATGGGCTTCAAGGAGCTCGAGGGCGTGCACAACCGCTCGAACTACGACCTCTCGCGCCACCAGCAGTTCTCCGGCAAGGACCTCCAGTACATCGACCAGGACAACGGGAACGAGCGCTACGTCCCCTTCATCATCGAGACCTCCGCGGGCCTCACCCGCCAGCTCCTCATGATCCTCTGTGACGCCTACGAGGACCAGAAGGTCGGCGACAAGGGCACGGACGACGACTGGCGCACCGTCCTCCACTTCCACCCGACCCTCGCGCCCGTCACCGTCGCGGTCCTCCCCCTCATGAAGAAGGACGGCCTCGCCGAGCTCGCGCAGGACATCAGGCAGGAGCTCAAGGAGGAGTTCGCCACCGACTACGACCAGGGCGGGGCCATCGGCCGGCGCTACCGCCGCCAGGACGAGGTCGGCACCCCCTTCTGCGTCACCGTCGACTACCAGAGCAAGGAGGACGGCACCGTCACCTTGCGCTTCCGCGACTCCATGGAGCAGGTCCGCGTCCCGCGCTCCGGCCTCGAGGCCGCGATCAAGCAGGCAGTCAAGGACTACAAGCGCGCCTGACGCGCGACAGGGGCGTTGGGCGACGCCGTCGCGCAACGTTTGTTTTTCGGGGCCGGGCGCGTCCGCCCTCCGGGCGGACCGCGTGCTCCGCTCCAAGTCCTCGGCCGGGAGGGGCGCCCCGGGGGGCGCCCCTCCCGGCCTCCGGTCTTTCCGCTTCGCCCGCTCGCGCAAGAGAGGGCCCGGGCCGCCCGCGGCCCCGGCTCCTGCCGGGGCGCGGCCCCTGCAGGGGCGCGGCATGGGCTGGCGGCGCCGGGCCTTCCGCCTTACCCTTTGGTGAGGAGGAGGCGGCGATGGAGGACAGGGTCGACTTCGGCGTCTCAGGCAGGATCGCGGTGGTCACCGGCGCGAGCCGCGGCATCGGGCGCGGCCTGGCCGCCGCCCTGGCGGCCAAGGGGGCGATCGTCGCGGCGGCGGCGAGGAGCCTCGACGAGCTCGAGGGGCTCGCCGCCGAGATCCGCGGAGGGGGAGGGCGCTGCGAGCCCTTCGCCCTCGACCTCCGCGACCTCGCCTCGATCCGGAGCGCCTTCGCGACCATCCTCGGGCGCTTCGGCCGCATCGACATCCTCGTCAACAACGCCGGCATGGGACAGCCCATTCCCGCCCTCGACATCGTCGAGGCCGACTGGGACCGGATGATGGACCTCAACTTGAAAGGAACCTTCTTCTGTTGCCAGGAGGCCGGCCGGGCCATGCTCCGCCAAGGATCAGGCCGGATCGTCAACATCAGCTCCCAAGCCTCGGTGGCCGCCATCCCCGGCGAGGCCGTCTACTGCGCCTCCAAGGGCGGCCTCAACATGCTCACCAAGGTCCTCGCCGTCGAGTGGTCCGGCTCCGGCGTCACCGTCAACGCCGTCGGCCCCACCTTCGTCCGCACCCCGGGCACCGCCGAGCGCCTCGAGGACCCCGCCTTCCTCGCCGGGGTCCTGGACAAGATACCCCGGGGCCGCGTCGCCACCATCGAGGACGTGGCCGGCGCCGTCCTCTACCTGGCATCCCCGGCGGCGGACATGGTCACCGGCACTCTCCTCCTCGTGGACGGGGGCTGGACCGCGCTCTAGCCTCCACGCCGCATCGCCCTCCTCTTCCTGGCCGCCCCTAAGGTTCGTAACACTACATTCAGGTTGACAGGAGGGGGAAACCCGGCTACCTTAACATGACGTTAAGACAGTCTTCAGATTCAGGAGGCAGCATGAACCGTCTCGCAACTTCCCTGGCGATCGCGGCCCTTGCGGCGGCGACGCTTTCCGCCCAGGCCACGTACGCCGGTCCGAGCAAGGATCTCGTCGCCGCGGCCAAGGCCGAGGGCAAGGTCGTCGTCTACTCGATCACCTCCCGCATCGCCAACGCGGCCGCGGACTTCGAGAAGACCTACGGCATCAAGGTCGAGGCCTCCAACCTCAAGGACGGCGAGCTCATCGAGAAGGTGACCAAGGAGGTCGGCGGCGGCATCGCGGGCGCCGACTTCGTCATCTGCCAGGACTCCGGCCGCGTCTTCGGCCAGCTCATCTCCACGGGCTACCTCGTCAACTACCTGCCCCCGTCGATGAAATCCATCATCCCCGCCAATTACCAGAACCCGCTGACCTTCCAGCTCATCAACAAGGTCTTCATCTTCAACAGCGAGAAGACCCAGAGCCCCGTCATCAAGAACGTCTGGGAGCTCACCGAGCCCAAGTGGAAGGGCCTCGTCCAGTTCAAGGACCCCAAGTCCGAGGGCGTCAACGCCAACTTCCTCACCATGATCACCTCGCCCGAGTGGGCCGCCAAGCTCGACAAGGCCTACGCCGACCTCTACGGCAAGAAGCTCGTCCTGACCACGAAGAACGCGGGCTACGAGTGGATCAAGCGCTTCTTCCAGAACGGCCTCGTGCTCGGCAACAGCGACACGACGATCTCCGAGAACATCGGCATCAAGGGCCAGAAGGCCACGACAATGGGCCTCTTCGTCTTCTCCAAGATGCGCTTCGACGCGAAGAAGAACCTCGCCCTCCAGCCCATGCCCGAGGTCCAGCCCTTCGCCGGCTTCATGTACCCCGCCTTCCTCATGATGACGAAGAACGCCAAGAACCAGAACGCGGCCAAGCTCTTCATCGAGTATCTCCTCACCAAGGAGGGCTTCGCGCCCTGGGCCAAGGACGTCGGCGCCTACTCCTCGAACCCGGCCATCCCCGTCAACTCGGACGACTTCCCCGTCTCCTTCTGGGCCCCGCGCCTCGTGCCCGAGGACCCGAAATTCCTCTTCGAGAACCGGGCCGAGGTCGAGGAGTTCGTCAACAACATCCAGTAAAGGACCCGCGAGCGCGGGGGACGCCCGGCCAGGGCGGCTCCCCGCGTCCGAGCGGAACCCATCCCCGACCCAAGGGACCAAGGCATATGACCATAGTCAACCGGGCGGCGTCCTTCCTCCGCAAGCCGCACAACCTGATACTGCTGGCGCTCGCGATCGCCCTCTCCGTCCTCACCCTCCTGCCCCTCCTCTCGCTGGCGAGGGACACCGTCGTCGTCCATCCCTCCGAGCTGATGACCGTGAAGGGCTCCAAGGTGGGGGATTACACGGCCTTCCATTGGAGGAAGGTCTTCCTCTCCGGAGAGACGAGCGCGAAGATGTTCTACCGACCGCTGTGGAACTCGATCCTCACCTCGCTCGGGAGCTGCGCGGTCGCCATCCTCCTCGGCGGCGCGGTGGCCTGGCTCGTCACGCGCAGCGACCTCAGGTACAAGGGCTTCGTGTCGGTCGTCTTCATCTTCCCCTACGTCATGCCCTCATGGACCCTCGCGATGGCCTGGCTCAACTTCTTCCGCAACGCCCACATAGGCGGGGCGCCCGGACTCTTCACGGCCCTCACCGGCATCGAGACGGCCAACTGGTTCGCCTACGGCGCCTTTCCCATCGTGATCGTCCAGGGCCTCCACTACGCGCCCTTCGCGTACATCCTCATCGGCGGCATCCTGCGCAACATGGACGCGAACCTCGAGGAGGCGGCCACCATCCTCAAGACGGGCAGGCCCAGGATACTGTTCCGCATAACGCTCCCGATCGTGATGCCGGCGGTGCTCTCGACCTTCCTCCTCGTCTTCTCGAGCTGCATGAGCTCCTTCGCCGTGCCCTCCTTCCTCGGCACGCCGGTCCGCTTCCAGGTCCTCACCACCCAGCTCTACCGGACCCTCAACGGCCTCAACCCCGGCTACGGCTACATCATGGCCCTCGTGATGATCCTCATGGGCACGGCCATCCTCGCGGCCAACCAGCTCTTCGTGGGGCGGCGCAAGTCCTTCACCACGGTGACGGGCAAGAGCTCCAACATCGCCCTCGTGCGGCTCAAGGCCGCCCGCGCGCCGGTCTCGGTCCTCCTCGTCGCCTTCGCCGCGGCGATCTCCCTCCTGCCCCTCGTCACCTTCGCCGTGGAGTCCTTCATCATGGCCCCGGGCGACTACTCGCTCTCCAACCTCACCACCCAGTTCTGGGTCGGGCCCGGGCGCGAGGACGTGGGCGGCGGCGAGCCGGGCATCCTCATCAACAAGTACGTCTGGCTCGGGCTCTGGAACAGCGTGAAGCTCTCCGTCGTCGTGTCCCTCGTCGCCGGCACGGTGGGCGGCCTCGCGGGCTACGCGATCGTGCGGACGCGCGGCGCCAGGCTCTCGTCCTTCGTCAACAACCTCGCCTTCTTCCCCTACCTCATGCCCTCCATGGCCTTCGGCGCGATCTACCTCTCGATGTTCGGCAAGCCCACCCTCCTCCTGCCCTCGCTCTACGGCACCTTCGCCCTCCTCGTCCTCGTGGGCGCGGTGAAGTACCTTCCCTTCGCCTCGCGGGCCGGGGTCAACGCCATGCTCCAGCTCTCCAACGAGATCGAGGAATCGGCCCTCATCATGGGCATCCCCTGGTGGAAGCGCATGGCGCGCATCATCTTCCCCATCCAGAAGTCGAGCTTCCTCTCGGGCTACCTCCTGCCCTTCATCTCCTGCATGCGCGAGCTCGCCCTCTTCGTGATCCTCATCGTGCCCGCGAACCGCGTGCTCACCACCATGCTCTTCCAGTACAACGAGAAGGGCTGGAGCCAGTACGCCAACGCCATCAACCTGCTCATCGTCCTCATCGTGCTGGCCTTCAACACCGCCATCAACAAGGCGACCGGGGCCTCGATCGACAAGGGAATCGGAGGCTGACATGCCCGGAATCACACTCAGGAACGTGACCAAGCGCTTCGGCAAGTTCACCGCGGTCGACCGCCTCGACCTCGAGATCGAGGACGGCGGCTTCGTCACCCTCCTCGGCCCCTCCGGCTGCGGCAAGACGACGACGCTCCGCATGATCGCCGGCCTCGAGAGCCCCACCGAGGGCGAGATCCTCATCGACGGGAAGCCGGTCTTCTCGTCGGAGAAGGGCATCGACGTGTCGCCCGACAAGCGCGACGTGGGCTTCCTCTTCCAGAACTACGCGCTCTGGCCCCACATGACCGTGGAGCGGAACATCGCCTTCGGCCTCGAGAACCTCAAGTGGGACAAGGCCAGGATCCGCGCGCGGGTCGACGAGCTCCTCGCGACGCTCCGCATCTCCGAGTTCGGCAAGCGCTATCCGGCCGAGCTCTCGGGCGGCCAGCAGCAGCGCGTGGCCATCGCCCGCACCCTCGCCACGGGCCCGAAGGTCCTCTTCATGGACGAGCCTCTCTCCAACCTCGACGCCAAGCTCCGCACCGAGATGCGCGCCGAGCTCAAGCGGCTCCACACGGAGACCGGCTCGACCTTCGTCTACGTCACGCACGACCAGCTCGAGGCGATGACCCTCTCCACCCGCACCTGCCTCATGCGCGACGGCCTCCTCCAGCAGTACGCGCCGCCCCTCGAGGTCTACCACGACCCAGCCAACCTCTTCGTGGCCGACTTCGTCGGCAGCCCCACGATGAACTTCATCGAGGGCAGGGGGCGCAACGTCAACCTCGACGAGATCAAGGTGAGCGCGGGCGGCCTCGACATGCTCTTCACCCCGCTCTCGGGCAGCATCGCGCTCCGCGACGGCCAGGAGATCACCCTCGGCCTGCGTCCCGAGTACCTGAGGATCGGCGGGGGCGGCAAGGCCCGCGCCCGGGTCTACTCGACCCTGCCCTCGGGCATGGAGACCATCGTCAAGCTCGAGGCGGGAGGGCTGATGCTCACCTCGGTCGTCTTCGGCGCCATCGACTTCGAGGTCGACCAGGAGGTGGAGCTCGGCTTCGAGGGCGAGCGCTGCATCGTCTTCGACCGGGCCTCGGGCGCGAACCTCGCCCGAGGGCGCCTCGAGGTGGTCTGAGGTGGAGGCGGCGGCAAGGCGGAGGAAGGTCCTCGTCGTCGACGACGAGCCGCACATCGTCGAGCTCCTCCGGATGAACCTCCGGCAGAACGGCTTCGACTCAAGCGCGGCGGGGGACGGAGCGGCGGCGATGGAGCGGGCCCTCGCCGAGCGGCCCGACCTCATCCTCCTCGACCTCATGCTGCCGGGGATGAGCGGCCTCGAGACCTGCCGCCTCCTGCGCCAGGACCCGCGCACCGCGCGCATCCCGATCATCATGCTCACCGCCAAGAGCGAGGAGAGCGACAAGGTCATCGGCCTCGGAATCGGCGCCGACGACTACGTCACCAAGCCCTTCGGGCTCCGCGAGCTCATGGCGCGGATCGAGGTCGCCCTCCGGCACGCCGCCTCCGCCCCCGCGCACGCGGGCCCGGAGCTGGTCGCGGCGGGCGGCCTCGAGATCGACCTGGCCGCGCGGGAACTCAGGCGCGGCGGGGAGCGAATCGCCCTCTCGCCCACGGAGCTCGACCTCCTCGCCCTCCTCGCGCGCAACACGGGCAGGGTCCTCGCGCGGCAGGCCATCGAGTCCGAGCTCGGCATCGCCGGCGTCGGCGAGGAGGCGAGGGCCCTCGACGTGCACGTGCGCAACCTCCGCCGCAAGCTCGGCGAGAGGCCGGGCGGGGGCGAGTACGTCGCCACCGTCCGCGGGATGGGCTACCGCTTCGATGCCTGAGCCGGGCGGCCTGTCCGCGCTGCTCGACGCCCTCGCCTCGGGCGGCGCCGCGACGCTCGGCGCTCCGCTCCTCCGCGCCCTGGTCGCCGCGGCCGCCCTCGGCATCCTCGCGGCGGCCTTCGTCGGGGCGGCAGCCGTGATCCACGCCTTCCGCTCGGCGCGCCGCCGGCGCGGCGGGGAAACGGGACGGCGCCCGGCCGCGAAGGCTGTCGAGGATCGCGAGGAACTGCGGGAACGGGTCGCCGAGATGGTCCGCAGGACCAACGAGCGCAACAACTACATCAATTCGATCTTTTCCTCGATAGAGGACGGCTTCCTCGTGGCCGACCCGGCGAACCGCGTCGTCCTCTACAACCCGAGGGCCCAGGATCTCTTGGGTATCGGCCCCTCGGTCTTCTTCGACGAGGCCCGCGGGAGGGCCGAATCCTCTCCCGAGCTCTCGGCCCTCCTCGCCGCCTGCGCCCGCGTCACCTCCAGCAAGAAGCCCGAGAGGCTCAGGCTCGAGACGGGCGCGGGGAGGACCCTCGACGCGAGCGTGGTGCCGATCCAGAACAAGTACCGCGGGGCGGCCGACTTCGGATCCCTCGCCGTCGCGCGGGACATCACCGAGATGCGCAGGATGGAGGCGATGAAGAAGGACTTCGTCGCCAACGTCTCGCACGAGTTCCGTACGCCCCTCACCCTCATCTCGGGTTTCATGGAGATGCTCAAGACCAGGGCGGACATCGAGCCGGCCGACCGCGAGCGCGCCATCGAGATCGTCGAGATCGAGACCGAGAGGCTGCGGCGCCTGGTCTCCGAGCTCCTCACCCTCTCCGAGATGGAGAGCGCCCTGCCGCGGAGCATGGGCGGGCGCTTCGAGGTCGCGGCCGTCCTCGGGCGCCTGTCGATGACGTTGGGCGAACTCGCCGGCAGGAAGGGCCTCTCCTTCGCCCTCGAGGCCGATGTCGGCGACGCCGTCCTCGCGGGGAACGAGGACTGGTTCTACCAGGCCGTGAAGAACCTCGGCGAGAACGCCGTCAAGTACACGGGAGCGGGCGGTTCCGTCCGCGTGCAGGCCTCGCGCGAGGCCGGGGCGCTCGTGGTCCGGGTGTCGGACGACGGGATCGGCATCGCCGCGAGCGAGCACGAGCGCATCTTCGAGCGCTTCTACCGCGTGGAGAAGTCCCGCGGCTCGGGGAGCGGCGGAAGCGGCCTGGGACTGGCCCTCGTGAAGGACATCGCCTCCATATTCGGGGGGAGCGTCGGCGTCGAAAGCGCGCCCGGCGAGGGCTCGGTCTTCGAGCTCAGGATCCCGCTCGCCGCGGGATGATCGAAGGTCAGGGAGATTCCATGCGAGAAGGAAGAGGGAAGGGGACCGTCGCGGTCCTCGTCGCGGGCAGCCGCTACGCCGGCAAGAGCCTCGCGCTCCGGCAGCTCGAGCTGTCGGGCTACGACTGCGTCGACAACCTGCCGATCCGCCTCCTCCCCGAGTGCCTCGCGCGGGCGATGGCCCGGGGGACCGGGCGGGGCGGGCGTTTCGCGGCCTCGATCGACGCTGGCGGCGAGGACCCGGCGGAATCCGCGGCCCTCCTCGCGCGGGCGAGGAATGACGTCGACGCCGCAGGGGGCAGGTGCCGGATCGTCTTCCTCCTCGCCAGCGACTCCGCGCTCCGCGAGCGGCACGCCGCCTCGGACTCCATCGACGCGGCCACCGACACGGCCGCGGCCGCGAGGCGCGACGCCGAGCGCTCGGCCCTCGAGCCGATCCGCGCCTCGGCCGACCTCGTCCTCGACACTTCCTACGCCTCGCCCGCCGAGGAGCGCGACCTGATCCTCGCCGCGGCCGAGGGGGAGGTCCCGGCGAGGTCC
>CAYNPQ010000139.1:0-8419 GCA_964399065.1 uncultured Treponemataceae bacterium
GGATGGAGATATCGAAGGTGCCGCCGCCCAGATCGTACACGGCGATGGTTCTTTCCTTCTTCTGGTCCTTGTTGAAGCCATAGGCGAGGCTGGCCGCCGTCGGCTCGTTGATGATGCGCTTGACCTCGAGGCCGGCTATCTTGCCAGCGTCCTTGGTGGCCTGGCGCTGGGAGTCGTTGAAGTAGGCGGGCACCGTGATGACGGCCTCGGTGACCGGCTCGCCGAGGTAGTCCTCGGCGGTCTTCTTCATCTTCTGGAGGACGAAGGCCGAGATCTCCTGGGGGCTGTACTGCTTCCCGCCGGCCTCGACGCGGACGTCGTTGCCGTTGTCGAGGACCTTGAAGGGCACGAGCTTGACCTCGTCGCCCACCTCCTGGTAGCGGCGCCCCATGAAGCGCTTGATCGAGTAGACCGTGTTCTCGGGGTTGGTGATCATCTGGTTGCGGGCGGGCTGCCCGACCACGCGCTCGCCCTTGGGGGTGAAGCCGACGATCGAGGCGGTGGTCCGCTGGCCCTCCGAGTTCGAGATGACGACGGGCTCGCCGCCTTCCATGACGGCGACGCAGCTGAACGTGGTCCCCAGGTCGATTCCGATTATCCTGCCCATATTGTCCGCTCCTTATCGCTGCTCTATCGAGGGGGGGCGCTCAGGCGCCGCCCCCCTCCCCCGCCGCGGCGGCGCCCGTCTCGGGCGTCTCGGGGGCCTTGGGGGAGGGCATCCGGACCCGCACCTTGGCGGTCCTCAATATCCTGTCGTGGAGGCCGTAGCCGGGGAGGTACTCCTCGGCCACGACGGCCTCGTCACCCTCCTCGCCGGGGCCGGCCTGGACCGTGGCGACCGCCTCGTGGCGGTTGGGGTCGAAGGGCTGGCCGAGGGTCGTGAAGCGGGCGAGTCCGTACTTGTTCTCGAGCATCTGCCCCATCTGGCGCCTGATGAGCTGGATGCCGTCGTGGAGCACCGCGTACTCCTTGGAGGCCTCGGCGCTGGCGATGGCCCGGTCGAAGTCGTCGAGGACGGGCACGAGGTCGGCGAGGAGGGCGGCCACGGCGTAGCGCTGCCCCTCCTCCTTCTCGCGCGCCATCCGCTTGCGGAAATTCACGTCGTCCGCGAGCTTGCGGAGGTACTTGTCGTTGACCTCCGAAAGCTCCTCGCGGACGGCGGCGAGCTCGGCCTGGACGGAGGCGAGCTTGGCCCCGGCCTCCGCCGGGGCCTCGGCGCCGGCCTTGGCTTCGGCGCTCCCGGAGGCGGGAGGGGCCTGCATGTCCGCCGCGGGTTGCGCGGGGGCGGTATCCTCGATGCGGGCCTCGTCCCGGGGCTTGTCCTCGCCCGCGGCCTGAGGCTCCCGATGCTTGCTTGACATCATTCCACCTGGTATCTCGGCTTCCGGGGGGAAGCCTCCTGAAGTATCCATAAAGTAATAAGTTTACGGCAAATCCGTCAACACGATTCCATCCGGAACAGGGGATGGAGAAGGAATTATTACGAAACTTAGGTGTGGCGGCATGGTTTATGCATTCTAATTTTACCCGGTCTGGACCGTGAAATGCTTGACAGTACGGGTAGAGGGCTTAGAATTCGAGGTGCGTCCGATCGGAGGTCTCGTTGCAGTTCCAGAAGCCCGCGCTCGTCGCGGAACAGCGCCAGCGGCTCAGTCCGCAGATGATCCAGTCCATAAAACTCATGGCGCTGCCCCTCCAGGAGCTCAAGGAGCAGATCCAGGAGGAGCTGGAGGCGAATCCCGCGCTCGAGGTGGTTTCGGACGCGTCCACCCTCTCCCTCGAGAGCCTGCCCGAGGGCGAGGGCCCCGAGGGCGAGAGCTCCGACCCCTTCGAGAACAGCTCGGACCCCGGCTACGCCTCCCGCTCGTCCTCCGACGACGATTCCAAGCGGATGTTCATCGAGGGCGCCATCGCCCGCGCCGAGACCCTCCAGGAGCACCTGCTCTGGCAGCTCAGGCTCCAGCCCATAGACGAGGAGCTCCGCGCGGCCGCCGAGTCCCTCGTCCAGAACCTCGACGACGACGGCTTCCACAAGGAGGACCCCTTCGTCGTCTGCCAGGGCGCGCCCGAGGACCTGGTCCGCGAGGCCATGGACCTGGTCCGCTCCTTCGAGCCGGTCGGGACCTGCGTCGCCGACTACCGGGAGAGCCTCCTGGTCCAGGCCGCCCTCGACCCGGCGGCCCCCGAATCCGTCGAGGCCGTCCTCCGCGACCACATCGAGCTCCTCGAGCGCGGGCGGCACGCGGAAATCCAGAAGAGGCTCCGGCTGGACAGCGCCGCCCTCGAGGAGGCCCTCGCCTTCATCAAGCGCCTCGCGCCCTTCCCGGGCCGCGCCTACTCGACCGAGGAGCCCCGCTACGTGCTGCCTGACCTCCTCGTCAAGCTCAAGGACGGGGACTTCGTCATCGTCCTCAACGACGAGGAGATCCCCGTCCTCGGCATCGACCCCTTCTTCGACAGCCTCGCGGAGCCCGCGCGCGCCCGGGAGGCCGAGGTCCCGGCCCGCCGCGCGAGCGAGAAGGCGACCAGCGCCTACGCCCGCGAGAACATCAAGCGCGCCAAGTTCTTCATCCGCTCGATCCACCAGCGGAACCAGACCCTGCTCAAGGTCGCCCACGCCGTGGTGGAATTCCAGCGCGCCTTCTTCGCCGAGGGGCCGAAGCGCCTCGCGCCCCTCACGCTCAAGGACGTCGCCGACGAGATCGGAGTGCACGAGACGACGGTGTCGCGCATCGCGAACCGCAAGTACGTGCAGACGGACTGGGGCGTGTTCGAGCTCCGCTATTTCTTCACCAACTCGATTTCGGGGGCCGGCTCTCGCGGCTCCAGCTACTCGAAGGAGGGAGTGAAGCAGGTTATCAAGGAGATCATCGAATCCGAGGAGGCCGCCCTCTCAGACCGCGACATAATGGACATCCTCGCGAAGCGGGGCATCAAGCTCGCCCGCAGGACCGTCGCGAAGTACCGCGGCGAGCTCGACCTCGGCTCCTCGTTCGGCCGCAGGCGCGGCTAGGCTCTCATCGCGTCCCGGGGCCGGACGGGCCCCGGAGCTCCAAGGAGGCAGGCATGACCGTCGATGTCCGTTCCGTGCATTTCGAGCTCGGCCAGAAGAGCAGGGACTACCTGGACACGAAACTCGAGCGGATCGGGTACGCGAAGGACATGATCGTCGATCTCATCTTCGTCATCACGAAAGAGAAGGATTTCTCGCTCGAGGCCACCGCCAACTTCCGCTGGGGCGTCCAGGCCCACGTGGAGGAGCGGGACTTCGACGTCACCGCCGGGATCGACAAGCTCATCGACAAGCTCGAGCTCAAGATCGCGAAGGAGAAGGAGAAGGTCCAGGAGAAGAAGTGACGCCCCGCGGGCGGGGAAGGGCTTTGATCATTGCCCTATCCCCGCCCGCGTAGTATGCTGACGGCGTGCCGCGAGACGAACGCCGATTCACCGTCCTCGACCTCCTCGACCTCGACCTGAAGGAGCAGAACTCCCTCGACCTCCGCTGCATCGGGGGGAGGCGGGGGCTCCCGCGCGAGATCACGACGCCCGACCTCAACCGGCCGGGGCTCGCCCTGTCGGGCTTCTACGAGTCCTTCGCCTGGCAGCGCCTCCAGATCTTCGGCCGCGGCGAGAACGCCTACCTCAGGATGCTCGCCGAGCAGGGCCGCGCCGACGCCCTCCGGAAGATGTTCGAGTACCCCATGCCCTGCTGCATCTTCACGCACAACCTCGTGCCCGGGAGGGAGTTCTTCGCCGCGGCCGAGGCCGCCGACTGCCCGATCCTCCAGACCGACCTGCCCTCGAGCGAGTTCTCGAGCCGGGTCATCCGCGTGCTCTCGGACATCTTCGCCCCGCAGACCACGATCCACGGCGTCCTCGTCGAGGTCTACGGCATCGGCATCCTCCTCACGGGCGACTCGGGCGTCGGCAAGAGCGAGACCGCCCTCGAGCTCGTCGAGCGGGGGCACCGCCTCGTCGCCGACGACGTCGTGGAGATCCGCTGCGTCAACGGCTCGATATTGATGGGCCAGGGCGCAAACAAGGTCATCGGCCACCACATGGAGATCCGGGGGCTCGGCATCATCAACATCACCCACCTCTTCGGGGTCGGCGCGATCCGCGACAAGAAGCAGATCCAGCTGGTCATCGGCCTCGAGGAGTGGGACGCGAACAAGATCTACGACCGGGTGGGCACCGACGAGCTCGCGACGGAGATCCTCGGCGTGCGGGTCCCCAAGCTCGAGATCCCCGTCAAGCCCGGCCGGAACATACCCATCATCATCGAGACGGCATCGATGAACGAGCGGCTCAAGAAGATGGGCTACCACTCCGCGCAGGAGTTCAACCAGAACGTCCTGCGCTGGCTCGAGAGCGAGAACGCCCGTGCCCTGTACTTCAACAGGGACGACAACATCTAGAGAAGGGGCGCAGGCATGACCGAGATCGACGTGACCATCAAGAACAGGGCGGGCATCCACGCGCGGCCGGCCGCGCTGATCGTCCAGACCGCGAGCAAGTTCGCCTCGAGGATCTGGCTCGAGAAGAACGGCGACCGGATCAACGCCAAGTCCATCATGGGCATCATCACCCTCGGGGCCAGCTTCGGCACGCCCATCCGCATCATCGCCGAGGGCGCGGACGAGGAGGCGGCCGCCGGGGCCATACAGTCGCTCTTCGAATCCAAGTTCGAAGAGGACTAGCCCGGGCGCCATGGCCGGAACGATCGCGCCGAGGGGCAGGGTCCTGCCGGAGCTCCTCTCGGCGCTCGCCATCTACGCGCTCGTCGCGGGCGGGGCCTACGCCTGCGCCGACTACGTCCTCGCGCGGGCCCCCCGCTTCCCGAGCGTCGAGGAGGGCCTTCCCGCCCTCCTCCTCGCCATACTTCCCGCCAGCCTCGCGGTCATCTTCCTCGCCCGCCTCCGCAGGCTCGCCGTCGACCTCAGGGCGCGGCGCTACGGGGCCAAGCTCAGGGCCCGGTTGACCGGCATCCTCCTCGCCGCCGTCGCGGCGGCCTCAGCCCCCCAGGGCATCGTCCTCCTCAGGCTCGCCGCGACCGCCCAGGCCTCGGCCTCGGCCGCCGAGACCCGCGAGGCCCTCTCCGCGGGCCAGGCCCTCGCCCTGTCCTGGTACGAGGAGGAGATCGGCAGGATCGCCGCGGCCGCCGAGGAGCTGCCCGACCTGCCCGCGGCCGCGCGCCGCGACGGCGCCGAGGGCGCGTTGGCCGAACTCAGGAGGCGCGACCCCCGCATGGCCTCCTTCGAGGTCTTCAGGCGGGGCCGGAGCGCCGACTTCGCGGGGGCGGAGGCCGCCCGCCTGGCCGCCGCCCCGCCCGCCCCGCCGGCCGGCGGGAACGGACACGCCCTGCCCTCCAGCGCGGGGGCGGGGCTCGCCCTGCTCCGCTACGCCGCTCCCTGGGACCCGGCGGGGGCCGGGGGCTTCTCCGTGCTGAGCCTCGAGCTGCCGGAGGGACTCGAGGCGACGGCGGCCGGCCTCGGCAAGGCCTCGCGCGACGCGGAGCTCATGGCCCCCTACTCGACGCGTTGGGCGAAACTGCTCCTGTTCCTCTACGTCGCCCTCGTCCTGCCCCTCCTCCTCATCGCCGCCCTCATGGCCCAGGTCGCCGCCGACCTCGTGGCCGAGCCCCTCTCGAGCCTCGAGACGGCGACCCGCCGGGTGGCCGCCGGCGACTTCGGCGTGCGGCTCATCGTCAAGCCGGGCGACGAGACCGGCAGGCTCGTCGCATCCTTCAACCGCATGCTCGCCGAGATCGAGCGCTACCGCTCCGACGAGCTCCGCAAGGAGAAGATCGACGCCTGGAAGGACATCGCGCAACGCCTCGCCCACGAGCTCAAGAATCCCCTGACGCCGATCAGGCTCGCGGCCGAGCGGGTGCTGAGGCGATACCGGGACGATCCCGCGCAGGCGGCCGGGATAGTCGAGGGCTCGATGCTCGCCATCGTGAAGGAGGTCGAGGGCATGGACGCCCTCCTCTCCGATTTCCGCGCCTTCGCCGCCCTGCCCGAGCCCGAGCGCGGCTGGGCCGAGCTGCGCGGCCTCGTCGAGGAGTCCGCGGCGCTCTACGCGGCCTCCTACCCCGGCGTGCGCTTCGAGCTCGGGACGCTGCCCGCCGGGCTCACCCTGCGCGTCGACCGCGCCTCGCTGAAGCGCGCCCTCGGCAACGTGCTGGCGAACGCGATCGACGCGATGGACGGCGCCGGCACGATCGAGGTGGGGGCCGACCTTGTTAAGGCCGCCGATTCCCGCTATTGTAGACTCCGTATCCGCGACACCGGCAGGGGAATCCCCGCGGCGCTGCGCTCGCAGGTCTTCGTGCCCTACTTCACCACCAAGCCCTCGGGCACGGGACTCGGCCTCTCGATAGTCGAGCGCATCGTCGCCGACCACGGCGGCTCCGTCCGCCTGGAATCCGAGGAGGGGGTCGGCACGACCTTCTTCATCGACCTGCCCATGGACCGATAGCGAGGGACGATGGCAATCATTCTCGTGATCGACGACGAGCCCGGCATCAGGTCCACCGTTCGGGACATACTCGAGGACGAGGGCCACCGGGTCCTCCTGGCCGAGGACGGGGTGGTCGGGCTCGAGCTCCTCGACGCCGAGCGGCCCGACCTCGTCGTGCTCGACGTCTGGCTCCCGCGGATGGGCGGCCTCGAGGCCCTGGAGCGCATGCGCGGCCGCAGGCCCGAGCTCGAGGTCCTCGTCGTCTCGGGGCACGCGACCATCGACATGGCGGTCCGCGCCCTCAAGCTCGGCGCCTTCGACTTCATCGAGAAGCCCCTCTCCATGGACCGCCTCCTCACGGCGGTCCGCAACGCCCTCGAGCTCGGCACGCTCAGGCGCGAGAACCGCGACCTGAAGCGGGCCGCCGCCCGCGCCGCGGAGGCCGAGGGCATCGTCGGCTCCTCGCGGGCCATGGAGGAGGTCCGCGCCCTCGCCGCGCAGGCCGCCGCGAGCGACGCCCGCATCCTCCTCACGGGCGAGAACGGCACCGGCAAGGGCATGCTCGCCCGCTCGATCCACTTCGCCTCGCGGCGGGCCGCCGGCCCCTTCGTCGAGGTGAACTGCGCCGCGATCCCGGACACCCTCCTCGAGAGCGAGCTCTTCGGCCACGAGAAGGGCGCCTTCACCGACGCCGTGGCGCGCCGCGCCGGCCGCTTCGAGGCGGCGGACGGCGGCACCCTCTTCCTCGACGAGGTCGCGGACCTCTCGCTCGCCGCCCAGGCCAAGGTCCTGCGCGCCCTGCAGGAGATGCGCTTCGAGCGGCTCGGGGGCGAGCGCACGATCTCGGTGGACGTACGCGTCATCGCCGCGACGAACAAGGACATCCGCGCGGAGATCGAGGCCGGGCGCTTCCGCGAGGACCTCTACTTCCGCCTCGCCGTCGTGCCCATCCGCATGCCCGCCCTCCGCGAGCGGCCCGGCGACATCCCGGAGCTCTGCCGCTCCCTCCTCGAGCGGGCCGCGCGCTCCGGCGCGCCCTCGCGCGAGATCTCGCCGGAGGGCCTCGCCCTCCTCGCGGCCCGCCCATGGCCCGGCAACGTCCGCGAGCTCGCGAACTTCGTCGAGCGGCTCTCCGTGATGAGCGACGAGAGCCTCGTCCCCGCCGCGACGGTGGAGCGCGTGCTCGGGACCGGCGCCCCGCCGCCGAGGCCGGAGCCCCTCGTGCCCGACCGCTACGGCTCGAAGCCGCTCGCCGAGGCCAAGGAGCTCTTCGAGCGGGACTATCTTGCGCAGAAGCTCAGAGAGTGCGACTATAGCGTTGCGAAGGCCGCGGAGGCCGCCGGCATACACCCGAGCGGGCTCCACGCCAAGATCAAGAAGCTGGAGATCGGGCCGGAACGATGAAGACGCTGACGAGCCGACAGAAGGAAGTCCTCGACTTCATCGCCTCGTACCACGAGGAGCACGCCTATCCCCCGACCATCCGCGAGATCGCCGAGCGCTTCTCCATCTCGGTGAAGGGCGCCTACGACCACGTGAAGGCCCTCGAGAAGAAAGGCTACCTCCGCCTCGGCGAGAACCGCTCGCGGGCCCTCGAGCTCATCGGGCGGGACCGGCCCGAGCGCTCGGTGGTCGAGCTCCCCCTCCTCGGCGCGGTCGCGGCGGGCAAGCCGATCTTCGCGGACGAGAACTTCGCGGGCTCGGTCCACGTCCCCGCCGACATAGCCAAGGCCCAGTCCTGCTTCGCCCTCTCGGTCCGCGGCGACAGCATGAAGGACGCGGGCATCTACCACGGCGACATCGCCGTCATCGAGCAGCGCCAGACCGCCGACAACGGCGAGATCGTCGTCGCCATGATCGACGACGCCGTGACCCTCAAGCGCTTCTTCCGCGAGAACAACCGCGTGAAGCTCGTCGCCGAGAACCCGGCCTACGCCCCCATCTACACGCAGGACGT